>DASWHK010000001.1:0-2305 GCA_036398215.1 Acidobacteriota bacterium
GGCCGACGGCCACGGCCTCGTGGCTCGGCGCCTGCTCTTGGAACGTCGATCCCGACTCGTCTATTCCGTTTCGGCGGCTGACCGCGCTTCCTAGATCAGGATCCCCGCGATCGTCGCCGTCATCCACGACGCCAGAGCGCCGCCGAACATCGCCCGCACGCCGACCCTGGCGAGGTCCTTGCGGCGCTCCGGCACCAGCGCGCTGATGCCGCCGATCTGGATGCCGATCGACGAGAAGTTGGCGAAGCCGCAGAGGGCGTAGGTGGCGATGACGATCGAGCGCTCCTGGAGGTCGGCGGCGGCGATGTGCTGCGAGAGCAGACCATAGGAGACGAACTCGTTGACCGCGATCTTGACGCCGAGCAGGTTGCCCACCACCAGCGAGTCTTGCCAGGGCACGCCCATGACCCAGGCCAGCGGCCGCAGCAGCGTACCGAAGAACGTCTGCAGGCTGCCGGGAAAGAAGCCGGCGAACTCGGTGGTGCCCTCGATCAGCGCGCCGCCCAGGAGACGGCCGTCGATGAGGCCGTCGAAGTAGCCGAGAATCGTGTCGCAGACCGCGATCAGGGCGATGAAGGCGATCAGCATGGCGCCGACGTTGAGAGCCAGCTTGAGGCCGTCGGTGGTGCCGCTGGCCGCCGCCTCCACGAGGTTGTCGGCGGTCTCGACCTCGGGCAGCTCGACGTCGCCCGCGGTCTTCGACTCCTCGGTCTCGGGCAGCAGGAGCTTGGCGATCACCAGGGCCGCCGGCGCCGACATCACGCTCGCGGCGATCAGGTGCCCGGCGTCGACCCCCATCCGGATGTAGCCCGCGAGCACGCCGCCGGCCACCGTGGCGAAGCCCCCGACCATGATGGCGTGAAGCTCGGAGATCGTCATGTCGTTGATGAACGGCTTGATCAGGAACGGCGCCTCGGTCTGGCCGACGAAGATGTTGGCCGAGCACGACATCGTCTCCGAGCCGCTGGTGCCCATGCTCCAGCGCATGAAGCGCGCGATGGCCGCGATCACCACCTGCACGATCCCGAGGTAGTACATGCAGGACATGAAGGCCGAGAAGAAGATGATCGTGGGCAGCACCGAGAACGCGAACTGGAAGCCGAAGCCGGGCCAGGTGTCGGTCGCCGGCCAGTGCTGGGGATCGACCAGGTTGCTGAACAGGAACTCGGCTCCCCGGTTGGACAGGGCGAGGAAGCTCGCGACCTTGTCGGAGAGGGCGCGAAACGCCACTTCGCCGTGGACGTCGCGCGCCCACAGCTCGGCCACCCCGAGCACGAGGATCGCGGCGAAGCTGACCCGCGCCAGGTGCTCCCGCCCGAGCTTGATGGCCACGGCCACGGCGACGGCGGCGGCGATCAGCAGCGCCAGCGTCACATAGTAAGGCGCCAGCACGTAGAAGAGGGCGACGACGGCGGCGCTGGCCGCCAGGGTGGCCGCGCCCACCACCCACGGCAGCGCCTTGCCCAGCCCCGCGGCGCGCTTGTGGAATTCCTCCTCGAAGACGTAGAGCACCACCAGGAAGGCGAGCACGAACATGCCGCCGAAGGAGACGAGCTTGCTGCCGAGGATGGTCACCGCGAGCAGCAGTTGCAGTCCCACGCCCCAGGCGATGGTGCGGAATTGGACCTCGCGGCGGTGGCGGGAAAAGAGGTAGGCGATGCCCATCAACACCAGCAGGCCGAGGGCGCTGATCCATCTCTCCATGTCCGGTCTCCTCGCGGTCGGAGTCACCAGGGGGGTCTGGCTTCGCGGCCGGATTGTAGCTCATCCCGAGTCGCCCGCCGCGTCGACGACTCGGTCGCCCGCGCCGGCGCCCGCGGGCCGACGATCCTGCGGCGCTCGCGCAGGGCTCAACTGAAGAGCAGGCGGGACGCCTGCGCTCCCAGCGGTGATACGATGGCGCCGTGAGCTCAGACCCGCAAAGGCGGTACCGGACGGCGCTGACCGTCGCCACGGCGACGATCGCCGCGATCGGGCTCGCGAGCTGGCCGCTCACGTCCACGGGCAGCCCGACGGCGCCGGGGCTGACCGCGGTGCAGCTCGGCAAAGGCGACTTCCTGGTCGCCAGCCGCGACCTCCGCGACCCGAGCTTCTCGCGGACCGTCGTCCTGCTGCTCGAGCACGGCCGCGAGGGTACTTTGGGGCTGATCGTCAACCGGCCGACGACGATGAAGCTCGCCGATCTGCTGCCGGACGTGGAAGGGATCGACGAACGGGAAGACGCCGTCTACGCCGGCGGGCCGGTGCTGCCGGGCGCCATGCTGATGCTGGTGCGCTCCGACAGAGCGCCCTCCGAGTCCCCGCA
>DASWHK010000002.1:0-7049 GCA_036398215.1 Acidobacteriota bacterium
GTCGTCGTTCGCCGGCAACGAGATCCGTACCTGTAGAGTCACGTCACTGCCGGCCACGGCCTCAAAAGTGCTCCGGCCCTCCCGTTCGAGGTCGCCCCGGACACCAACAATGTCCTCGGTCACCCGCAGCTCGTACGAACCAGGCAGGACCTCGGGAATCACAAACTCCCCGGCAGCGGGCAAGAGACGTGCCCACAGCCTGTCGGACGTCAGGCCAGCGGCAAGCGACCACAGACCCGCAGTCAGTCTTCCGGTGTCGGGGCTGTCAATCACTCGCCCGCTGACGGTGCTCCCGATCAAGGAGCCAACGGACGTGTAGAGAGGCGCGTCGACGCCCACCGGCCGTACCACGATTTCACCGATGGAAACGTACCCTCGATACACTCGGTCACGAGCTCGGGGGTCGCGGACATAGAGGCGCACCTGCCCAGGCCGCACCGGGAAGAGGTCGAAGTGGCCGTCGGAGTCGATGGCCGTGACATATCGTCGAGGATTCGAGACTCCCTGATGGCCCTCAACGACGACGAGATTGCCGCCATCGAGGTCCGAGACTCGGCCCGCGAGGCGGCCGTACCTGATGAGACGTAGCGAAACTGCCGAGTGTTGAGGCCACTGCAGGTGTCCCCTCACGGGCTGGTGGCGGGGGGAATCAATGTCGAGTCGGAACGGAGCCGCCGCGCCCTGAGGATGCAGCTCAAAGGCACCAGTCTCGTCCGTGGCTCCACGGTCGTGCGGGCCGACGTCTGATGAGCCCGTCCGCGAAAGGCGGATCACTGCACCCTCTATCGGGAGACCCGTCTGGTCATCCACGACGGAGCCGCGAAGCGGACCAAAGCCTGGATCCTGACCCGCCAGCATCATGGCGGAAGAGGCGACGAGGCCGAAGATCTGCAACGCCAATCGCGAACGGAGCACGGGTTTCCCCCGAAAGGCTGAAACCACCGAGCCGGAAGTGAGTCTGTCTATCGTAACAAGAACGCAGGAAGTCTGAAAAGATCCGCGATTTCGGCAAGCGTCTTCGAAGGTTCTTGCGACCCCCCGCGTGCGGTCGTTCAACGGCGGCCTTCCTCGGGCCAGCATGCGTGCAGCAGAGGCCCTGGCAGGATCGCGGCTGCTACCCCCGGATCGCCGCCTCGAGCGCGGCGGCCTCGACGGCGATGCTCCAGTCGCCGCAGCGCTCGCTCATCGAGCCGAGGGCGGCCGGCAGGGCGCAGTGCGCGGCGCCGGCGCGCGCCTTCTTGTCGTGGATGGTGGCGGCGACGACGGCGGCGGGGTCGCAGCCCTGGGGCAGCTCGGTGGGCAGGCCGGCGCGGCGGCAGAGGCCCTCGATGCGGGCCGCCAGGTCGGTGGGGGCGCCGGTCGTGGCGGCGGCCAGGCGCGCCTCGGCGACCATGCCGATGGCCACCGCCTCGCCGTGACGGATCGCGAAGCCGAGGACGGTCTCGATCGCGTGGCCGACCGTGTGCCCGAAGTTGAGGATCTTGCGGTAGCCGGCCTCGGTCTCGTCGGCGGCGACGACCCCCGACTTGAGGTCGCAGCAGCGGGCGACGATGCGGGCCACCGCGGCCTCGGAGCCGCCGAGCACCTCTTCGAGGAGGCCTTCCTCGAGCGACTCGAAAAGGTCGGCGTCGAGGATGACGCCGTACTTGATCACCTCGGCCACGCCGGCCGCCAGCTCGGGCGCCGGCAGCGTCTGCAGGCACGACGGGGCGACCAGGACCCGCCGCGGCTGCAGGAAGGCGCCGACGAGGTTCTTGCCGGCCGGCGTATCGACGCCCGTCTTGCCGCCGACGCTGCTGTCGACCATCGCCAGCAGCGTGGTCGGCACCTGCACGTGGGGGATGCCGCGAAACAGCGTCGCCGCCACGAAGCCGGCGAGGTCGCCGACCACCCCTCCGCCGACGGCGACCACCCAGCTGTGGCGGTCGTGGTCGCGCTCGATCAGCCGGTCCTGGAGCTCGGCGACGGTCTCCCGGGTCTTGGCGGCCTCTCCCGCCGGGAAGGTCAGGCAATCGGCGTCGGCGCCGGCGGCCCGTAGCGCCGCGGCCAGGGGCTCGCCGTAGAGGGGCCCGACGTTGGTGTCGCTGATCACCGCCCAGCGGGGAGCGCGCAGCATCCGCACCAGATCGTCGGCGACGGCGTCGGGCATACCGAGCCCGATCACCACATCGTAGTGGCGCGGCTCCTGGGCGGGCAGTGAGATGTCGACGAACTGCATCGGATCACGCATCGGGTGCACGGGCGGGCCCGGAGACCACCGGGACGAGGCTCGCCCGCTGCTACCAATCGATTCTACATTCTCTACCGATCACCCGGTCACGAGGTCTCCGACGCGACCCGGTGCATCGCCCTGGGATGCCGGGCGGCGGCGACGGCGGCAATGCCGATGGCCCACGTAGCTTTCACAAGCTGCCTTCGTCAGCGCGTCCGGTTGGCGGATGTGAGCGGGTACACCTGCCCCCCCTTCATGACGAAGGTCACCCGCTGCAGGGCGCGAATGTCCCGCAGAGGGTCGCCCGGCACCGCGATCACGTCCGCCGCGAATCCAGGTGCGAGCGTGCCGATACTGTCGCCGAGGCCGAGGGACTCGGCCGCCAACGACGTGGCGCTGATGATCGCGTCCATCGCCGGCTGGCCGCCGGTCCGCACGCGGGCGACGATCTCGCGGGCGTTCTGGCCGTGCGCCCCGGCCACCGCGTCCGAGCCGAGCGGCATCCGCACCCCGGCCCCGAGCGCGCGCCGGAACAGCGGAGCGAGCAGCGGGATCGTCAGCTCCATCGCTGCGAGATCTTCGGCGCTGTAGCCGGGCGCGCCCAGGAATTGGGCGCGGCGCTCGAGGTAGTTCTGCAGCACCAAACCGATGTTGGGATCGAAGTAGACGCCTCCCTCCGCCATCGCTCGCAGGGCCTCGTCATCGGCGAACGTGCCGTGCTCGATCTGCGCGCAGCCGGCGCCCACCGCCGCCAGAACGCCCTCCCGATCCTGAGCGTGGATGAGCGAGCGCAGGCCCAGCGCCCGCGCCTCACCGCAGATCGCCCCGAGCTGGATCTCGGCCGTGCGCCGGGCTCGATCGCTCGAGATCTCGCCGGGCGCGCTGGCCTTGATCGCATCGGCGCCGCGCTCGTGGTGCATCCGTACCAGGGCGCGAAGCTCCTCGGGGCTGCGGTCGCCCGGCCGGATCTGCCCCGCCGAGGTGAGCAGGCGCGGGCCGGGCGCGAGGCCGGCGGCGATGGCGTCGCGGAGACGGAGGTCCAGCGGGCTGCCGAGCGACTGAACGGTGGTGAAGCCGGCCTCCACCGTGACGCGCGCGTTCTCGAGGATCGCCGCCTCCGCCTCGGCCAAGCTTTCGGGCGCCGCGTCGGGCCGTCTGCCGAACCGCCCATCGGGCTGGAATCGCCAATCGATATGCACGTGCACGTCGATGAGCCCCGGCACGAGCGTGACATCGCCGAGGTCGTGCGTCACCATGCCCGCGCACGGGCCGACGGCGGCGATCGTTTCGCCGCGCACCGTCACGACGGCGTTGGCGAACGCGCCGCCCCGACCGTCGAGCAGGCGCGCCCCGCGGATCGTCACGGCGTCCGCGGCACACGGCGGCAGGGTGGGGGCGGCCCCCACGCGCGGCGCCACTGACCCGGAGGACGCCGGCGCGCACGCCGCAACGCCCGTCAGCCCGGCCAGGGCGCCCGCCAGAACCAGTGTCGAGCGTGAACGGACCGCCCTCACCAACCGGCTCCCTCTTCGAACGTGTCGACCCCTACGGCGACCGCGTCGGGCATGCCGATCCTTACCCGGCCTCGTCGTCGAGCCGCAGGTTGTCGATCAGGCGGGCGCGGCCGAGGCGGACGGCGAGGCAGGCGAGCGCCGGGCCGGTGGCGCGCTCCAGCGGCTCGAAGGTCGTCGGGTCGACGACCTCGACGTAGTCGGGATCGGCGAGGGGCTCGCCGTCGAGCACGGAGCGGATCGCCTGCCGCAGCCGGTCGCCGTCGCGCTCGCCGCCGGCGTAGCTCCGCCACCCGCGCTGCAGGGCCCGGAACAGCACGGTCGCCGCGCGCCGCTCGGCGGGGTCGAGGTAGGCGTTGCGGCTGCTGAGCGCCAGCCCGTCGGCCTCGCGCACGGTGGCGACCGGGACGATTGCCACGTCGAGGCGCAGGTCCTCGCTGATTCGCTCGATCACCCGCAGTTGCTGGGCGTCCTTGCGGCCGAAGTAGGCCCGGTGCGGGCCGACGATGTGGAACAGCTTGGTGACCACGGTGGCCACGCCGGCGAAGTGGCCGGGCCGGTGGGCGCCCTCGAGGATCGTCCCTATGGGCCCGGGATCGACGGTCGTGGCGTCGCCGGGCGGGTAGATCTCGGCGGCCGCGGGCGCGAAGACGATGTCGACGCCGCGGCGCCGGCAGATCTCGAGGTCGCCGGCGGTGTCGCGCGGGTAGGCCTCGTAGTCCTCGCCGGGCCCGAACTGCCGGGGGTTGACGAAGATCGAGACCACGACGGTATCGCAGCTCTCTCGCGCGACGCAAAACAGCTCCTCGTGGCCCGCATGCAGCGCACCCATGGTCGGCACCAGCCCGACGTTGCCGGCGAGACCGCCGCGAATCTCGCGCATGGCGGCAACCGTCTCGGCAACCTGCATCTGACCAGCGCCCATCTACGCGAGAGCCCCGGCGAAGACTCGCGCACGCGGGTGCGCCTCTCCCCTCGCCCCTCGGCCGGGGCGTCGGGAAGCGCGGGCGCGGATGTGGCGCTCCTCGCCCTCGCTACCCGCCATCATGCAGAGACGGCTAGGAATCGGCGTCACCGGTGGAGACGCGCTGGACGGAGGTGAAGGTCTCCTTATCCGAGGGAAAGGAACGGTCCTCGACGTCGCGGACGTACCGCTGCACAGCCTCGCGGATCGTGGTCGCCAGGTCGGCGTAGGCGCGGGCGTGCTTGGGGTGGAAGTCGGGGAGCAGCCCGAGCAGGTCGTGGAGCACCTGCACCTGCCCGTCGCAGTCGACCCCGGCGCCGATGCCGATCGTCGGGATCTCGAGGTCGGCGGTGATCTGGGCCGCCAGCTCGCCGGGCATCAGCTCCAGGACGATCGAGAAGGCGCCGGCGGCCTCGAGCGCCAGCGCGTCCTGCCGCAGCGTCTCCGCGGTCGCCTCGTCGCGCCCTTGAACGCGCGGGCCGCCGAGCCGGTGCACGGATTGCGGGATGAACCCCAGGTGGCCCATCACCGGAACGCCGGAGTCGCTGAGCTTCTCGACGATCGGCGCCACGGCCCGGCCCCCCTCGACCTTCACCGCCTGCGCCCCGCCCTCCTGGAGCAGGCGGGCGGCATTGCGCGCCGCCGTGGGAACGTCGATCCGATAGGTCATGAACGGCATGTCGGCGACGATCAGCGCCCGGCGGCTGCCGCGAACGACCGCCGCGGTGGCGCGCACCATGTCGTCCAGCGTCACCGGGATGGTCGAGTCGTACCCCAGCATGACCTGGCCGAGGCTGTCGCCGACGAGGATCATCGGCACGCCGGCCTCGTCGACGAGCCGCGCCATGCTGGCGTCGTAGGCGGTCACCATGGCGATCGGCTCGCCGCGCGCCTTCATCGCGGCGATCCGCTGCAAGGTGATACGGGGTTCGTTCATGGGCGGTCGCTCCCTGCTCCGGGTCCCTCGCGTGCCTCACCGGCGAGCTCTTCGCGCATTCCCCCTCGGAAGGGATGGGACGTATCCCACGTCCTGTCCTTCGGGTTCTACAGACAAGCATACGGGGAACGCCGCCCCGGCGCGACGACGACGCGCGGCTCGCAGCCTGTGCCGTTGCACGACGGGCTACTACCCGGCGGCCTCGCAGTCGGCGAAATCGAGGGTTCCGAGGGCCAGGGCCAGCGTCGTGTCGGCCAGCACCTGGTTGGCGTCGATCGCCGGGATCGGGCAAGCGGCGGCCGCGAGCGCCAGGGGGACCTCGGTGCAGCCCATGATCAGGCAGCCGGCGCCGAGCTCCTGGAGATGCTTCGCCACCGTGACCAGACGCGGATCCGGTACTCCGGGTGCCGATCCGCCGCCCCCCTTCACCTGGCGAATTGCCGCCATCACCTGCTCCTGCTCATCGGCAGCCGGGTAGATCGGCTCCAAGCCGTGCCGCCGCAAGGGCGCGTCGTACAGGCCGGCGCGCACCGTTCCGCTCGCCGCCAGCAGGCCGACCTCGGGAACGACGGCAATCTCGGCGGCGGCCGCGGCGGCCAGCGCGATCATGTCGAGGACGGGGACGTCGACGGCCCCGCGAATCGCGTCCAGGAAGGCGTGCGCCGAGTTGCAGGGGATGGCGATGAAGTCGGCGCCCGCCGCCTCCAACGTGCGGGCGGCGGCCACCAGGGCCGGGGCCGGGTCGGGGCCCTCGCCGGACAGAAAGGCGGTGCGGTCCGGCACCTGCGTGGCGCTGTAGAGGATGCAGGGCGGATGGTCCTGATCGCGCGGCGCGTCGTGGGCGGCGACGACCCGGGCGTAGAAATCGACGCCCGCTGCGGGGCCCATGCCGCCGAGCACGCCGATCGTGAGCATGGGAAGCTCGCCGGCTAGCCGGTCGCGCCGGCGCCGACGGGCTCGTGCTCTCCCGCGGTCTCGGGCCGCCAGGCCAGGATCGGCTTGCGCGCCGCCCGGGCCTCGTCGAGGCGCGACAGGAAGGTGCTGTGCGGGGCCGCCCGGACGTGCTCGGGGTCGGTTTCGGCCTCGGCCGCGATGGCGATCATCGCCTCGATGAACGTGTCGAGGTCCTCGCGGCTGACGGTCTCGGTGGGCTCGATCATCAGGGCGCCGGAAACGACCAGCGGGAAGTAGACGGTCGGCGGGTGGTAGCCGTGGTCGATGAGCCGCTTGCAGATGTCCATCGCCGTCACCCCGTGCTTCTTCTGCGTCCGGTCCGAGAAGATGACCTCGTGCATGCAGAGGCGCGGGTGCGGCAGGTGGTAGTGGCCCTCGAGCCGCTTCTGGATGTAGTTGGCGTTGAGCACCGCGTCCTCGGCCACTTGGCGGAGGCCGACGGCGCCGAGGGCGCGGATATACGCGTAGGCA
>DASWHK010000003.1:0-6004 GCA_036398215.1 Acidobacteriota bacterium
GGGAGCGGCATCCGGGGGCGGAACTTGTAGCCGTAGACGATGTAGCCGTTGTCGGCGTTCTCGCGGATCTTGCGGGTAACCATCTCGACCGGCATGCCGATGCTGACCTCGACGCCGTCGACGTCGGTGAGCTGGGCCACGACCAGCGGCCCCTCCTCGAGGCGCACCATGCCCACCGTGTAGGGGCCGACCTCGCTGAAGCCGCGCGGCGGCTGGTGCATGCGCGAGAACGAGTAGATCGTGCCGCGGCCGCTGAACGAACGCGGCTGCAGGCCGCCGGCGCGGCAGGACGGGCAGATGCCGCGCGGCGGGAAGTAGCTGGTCTCGCAAGCCGGGCAACGGCTGCCCTCGAGCCGGTAGTAGGCGCGCCGCAGGCGGTGATAGCGGGGCAGTTGCAAGGTGGTCTCTCCCGAGCCTCGGTTGAAGTTCCCTCAGTTCTGCAGGATGTGGGTGACGGCGACCGAGCCCGAGCCGCCGACGCTCTGGGCCATCGCCGTGTGGACGTCGGGTATCTGCGCCGCCCCGGCGGCGCCGCGTAGCTGCAGGAAGGCCTCGACGACCTGATAGACGCCGCTGGCGCCGATCGGGTGGCCGCGGCCTTTGAGGCCGCCGAGGGTGCTGATCGGCAGCCGCCCGTCGCGGCCGATGCTGCCGTCGGAGGCCAGCCGGACGCCGGCGCCCGGCGCCGCGAAGCCGCAGGCCTCGAGGGTGAGCGCCGAGACGATCGTGAAGGCGTCGTGCAGCTCGAACAGGTCGATGTCGTCGGGGCCGACGCTCGCCTGGGCGTAGGCGGCGGCCGCCGAGTCGGCGATCGCCCCCCAGACCAGCGGGTCGCGGCGCTCGGCGAGCCCCACGGTGTCGGTGGCGCAGGACGACGCGACGATCCTGATCGGGTCCTCGCAATAGCTGCGGGCCTCCGACAGCGGGCACAACATGACGGCGGCGGCGCCGTCGCAGATCGCCGCCGAGTCGAGGATGGAGATCGGATCGGCGACCACCGGCGAGGACATGTAATCGTCGACGTCGATCGGCGAGCGGAACATCGCCCGGGGGTTGCCGGCGGCGTTGTGGTGGCTGTTGATCGAGAAGGGGGCGAAATCGCGGCGCTCGACGCCGTGATCGTGCATGTAACGGCGCATCAGCAGGGCGTTGAGGGCGACGAACGAGATGCCGTGGGCGGCCTCGTAGTCGGCGTCGGCGGCGGTGGCGAGGGCCGCCGACACCGAGTCGTTGAAGTGGTCGGTCATCTTCTCGACGCCCACCGCGAGCACCCGGTCGTGGGCGCCGGAAGCCACCGCCAGCCAGGCGGCGCGCACGGCGGCGCCGCCGGCGGCGCAGGCGGCCTCGATCTTGACGGCCTCGATCGGCAGCAGGCCGGCGGCGTCGGCGACGGCGGTGGCGACGTTCTCCTGGCCGGTGAGCTGGCCGGCGAGCATGTTGCCGACGTAGAGCGCCTGGACGTCGCCGGTGCCGGCGTCGCGCAGCGTCTCGAGCACGGCCTCGCCGGCCAGGTCGCGGAGCGAGCGATCCCAGTGCTCGCCCACGGCCGTTTGTCCACTTCCAATGATCGCGACGTCTCGCATGGTCTCGCTGGCCTTGTTCGGCCCTTCCGGAAGTCTCCGGGTTCTCACGGCCGATACGGAAAGTGCGGTCTTTTGTATCCTCGCGGGCGCCCCCCTCCGGGCGCCGGCCTCCTAGAGCATCCGGATCTTGCGCGACAGGCGCAGGTACTCGCCGTAATCGGTAACCGGGTGGCTACGATCGAGGTAGTCGGTAACGCGGGGCGCGGCGTCGCGGGCCCCGGCCAGCCGGCCGTTGGCCTGCAGCGAGAAGGCGTCGCTGCCGGCGCCCGAGCCGTAGGAGCAGAAGAAGATCCGATCGCCCTTCTCGGCGACGTCGAGCACCGCGGCGAGCCCCAGCAGCGACGAGCCCGCGTAGGTGTTGCCGATCGAATCGACCACCAGCCCGGGCAGGAGCTGCTCCTCCCGGAAGCCGAGCTCGCCGGCGACGCGGCGCGGGAACTTGGGGTTGGGCTGGTGAAAGACGGCCCAGCGGTAGTCGCCCGGCTGGCTGCCGATCTGCTCCATCAGCTCGCGGGCGGCGCCGTGGGTGTGCGCCAGGTAGGCCGGCAGGCCGGTGAACCGGTGGCCGTGCTCGGGGTAGTGCATGTGCTGGCGGCGGAAGAAGTCGGGGGTGTCGGTGACGTACGAGTGGGAGGCCTCGACGATCGCCAGCGACTCCTCGGCGGGACCGAACACGAAGGCCGCGCCGCCGGCGGCGGCGGTGTACTCGAGGGCGTCGCCGGGCTTGCTCTGGGCGGCGTCCATGCCGATCGCCAGCGTGTAGTCGGCCATGCCGGAGCCGACGAAGGCGACGGCGGTCTGCATCGCCTCCGAGCCGGCCTTGCAGGCGAACTCCAGGTCGGCGGCGCTGACCGCCGGGGTGGCGCCGATGGCCTCGGCGACGATCGTGCTGGTCGGCTTGACCGCGTAGGGCTTCGACTCGGTGCCGACCCAGACGGCGCGCAGCTGGGTCGGCTCGATGCCGGCGCGCGCCAGGGCGTTGCGCGCCGCCTCGATCGACATGGTGACGGTGTCCTCGTCGAGCGACGGCGCCGACTTCTGGCGCACCGGGAGCGCGCCGTTGCCGGCCGCCCCCCAGGCTGCGGCGATCGTCTCCGAGGCCATCCGCGGCCGCGGCACGTAGGCGCCGTAGCCGATGATTCCGACGCTTCGCAGGGTCTTCATGCGGGTTCGCTCGGGGGGCGGGCGGGCGCCGGCTCGGGGGCCGCCGGATCGCCGGGCTCCTCCGGCGGTGAGACGAGCAGACCGCCGAGAAAGAGGTCGATGTAGGCCTCCGCCAGATCGGTGTCGCGGACCCGGCCCTCGGGGCTGTACCACTGGTAGATCCAGTTGATCATGCCGAGCAGGGCGAAGGTGGCCACCCGCGGGTCGATCGGGCGCATCAAGCCCTCGTTGGCGAGGTCGCGGAAGGTCTCGTTGAGGAAGCGCACGTAGCGGCGCTTGCGGCGGTCGATCTCGCCGCGGCGGGCGCCGCGCAACGAGCCCGGCTCGTTGAGGACCACCGTGACCTCCTTGGGGCGATCACGGGTGACCAGCAAGACATGGTTGCGGATGGTGGCGCGCAGCCGCTCGAGCGGATCGCGAATCCTCTCGACGCGGTCCAGGACCCGCTCCTCGAACAGATCCATGCCGTACGACATGATCCCGAAGAGCAGCTCGTCCTTGCTGCCGATGTGGTGGTAGATGCCGGCCTTGGTCATGTCCATGGCGGCGGCAACGTCGGCCATCGACGACTGGCCGAAGCCCTGCTCGCAGAAGACGCGGGCGGCCGCCTCGTAGATCTGCCCGGTACGGGTGGCGTGATCGAGGCGCGCCGGGGGGTCTTTGCGGTTGCCGGATCGCTGCGGATCGGGCACGGCCTGCATGGCGGGGTCTCCTGGGGTGGCAGAAACGCCGGGGAGCGTCCTGGGGTCAAAGCTACCGACCGATCGGTAGGTTATATCGTTTTATGGGCTTGTCAACCGGCGTTCCAGAGGTGGAAGCCGCGGGGAACACGAACGGAGGCCGTGGCAGCCGGGCCAGGGGCAGGATCCTGTTAGAATTCGGCCGCGGGCCGAAACCCTCCCGATTTCACCGCCGCACCCCCTGTCCATCGCCATGCGCGTGACCTTTCTCGGTACCGGAACCTCCGTCGGCGTCCCGGTGATCACCTGCGACTGCGCCGTGTGCCGCTCGCCGGACCCACGCAACAACCGGCTGCGGGCGGGCCTGCTGCTCGAGTGGGACGGGGCGTGCGTCCTCGTGGATACGACCACGGACCTGCGCCAGCAGGCGCTGCGCGCCGAGCTCGGCCGGGTCGACGCCGTCCTGTACACGCACCACCACGCCGACCATGTCCTCGGCCTCGACGAGCTGCGTATCTTCAACTTCGTCCACAAGACCACCATTCCGCTCTACGGGCTGCAGGAAACCATGGACGCCATCCGCTCGACCTTTGCCTACGCGTTCGATCCGCGAGCCCGCGGCGTGCCCCGGCTCGAGCTCGTCCCGGTCGCCGATCCGTTCGAGCTGCGCGGCGTTACCATCACGCCGGTGCCGGTCGAGCACCACCACCTGACGATCCTCGCCTACCGGGTGGGCGGCTTCGCCTACGTCACCGATTGCAGCGGCATCCCCGAGGCCTCTGCCGAGCTGCTCGGCGGCCTCGACGTGCTGGTCATCGACGCGCTGCGGCGCGGGCCGCACCCGGCCCACTTCACGCTCGAGCAGGCGCTCGCCGAGATCGACAGGTTGGCGCCCCGGACCGCCTACCTGACCCACCTGTCACACGAGTTCGACCACGCGGCGCTACAGGACGAGCTCCCCGAGGGCGTCCACGTGGCCTACGACGGCCTGGTGCTGGAGCCGGCCGAGGCCGCCGCCTGATGCGCGTTCTGCGCGGCTTTCTCGACCTCGAGCCGGGGCTCGCGGCGACGGTGGTCTCGATCGGCAACTTCGACGGCGTCCACCGCGGCCACCAGGCGGTCATCGGCAGCGCCGTGTGCGCCGCCGAGGCTTCCGGCCGGACGTCGGTGGTGTGCACGTTCGACCCTCATACGCGAGTGTTCCTCCGCCCCGAGGCGCCGCCGCGGTTGCTCGAGACGCTCGATCAACGGCTGGCGGCGATCGAGGCGTTGGGGGTCGACGTCGCCATCGTGATCCCGTTCACCCGCTCGGTCGCCGAGCTGCCGGCGGTCGATTTCGTCCGCGGGTTCCTGCGCGCCCGGCTCGACGCCGTCGCGGTCCACGTCAGCGAGGGGTTCACCTTCGGTGCCGGCGGCGCCGGCGACGTCGACCTGCTGGAGCGGCTGGCGGGCCCGGAGGGGTTCGACCTCGAGGTGGTGCGCTGGGTCTTTTACGCCGGCCGGCCGGTCTCGTCGACCCGCATCCGCGAAGCGCTCGCCGCCGGGCGGCTCGGCGAGGCCGAGGCGATGCTCGGGCGCCCCTTCGCGCTGGTCGGCGAGGTGGTGGCTGGCGTCGGACGGGGTCGCGAGCTGGGCGCCCCGACCGCCAACCTCGCGGTCGAGAACGGCATTTTGCCGGCCGCCGGCGTCTACGTGACCGAGGTTGGTTTCGGGGACCGTCGGCTGCCCTCGGTGACCAACGTCGGCGTCCGCCCGACCTTCGGCGAGGGGGGCGCGATGACCGTCGAGACCCACCTCCTCGACCGGGAGATCGAGCTCTACGGCGAGCGCATCGAGCTGATCTTCCGGGAGCGCCTGCGGGGCGAGAAGGCGTTTCCGGACGCCGCGGCGCTGCGCGCCCAGATCGCCGAGGATGTCGGCCGGGCGCGCCGCTGGTTCGCCGATCGCGATCAGGGCGTAGGCTATACTGCCGGGGTTTCGGAACGGGTGTCGGCGGCGCCGAAGGCCCGCCGCGAACGATAGTCGAGAAGGCATGCACCGCGAGCTGATCGGGCAGCAGGCGTCGCTGAGCGTGCCGTGCAGCATGGACGCGGCCGCCCTCGTGATCGAGTTCGTCAGCGAGCTGATCGAGGTCGGCGGCAGCCACGCCGAGGAGCCGCGGCAGCTCGAGCGGAAGATCGAGAAGGCCCTGGGCGCGCTGTGTCGCTCCGGCGCGGTTGGGGGCCAGATCCTGGCGACCTTCGCGATCGGCGCCGACGGCGTCGAGATTCGCCTCCAACGCGATGACGCGGCCGCGCCGCCGGCCGTCCGCGAGCAGGTGGTCACCGCGCGCGAAGCCAGGCCCGGCGCGATACTCTAACGGCCTCCTAGCGAAGCCGTCTTTTCCGCGCTCGAGGCCCCGTTTTCGAGGCGCCTGGCGACCGCAGATGACCACCGAGCTGCAGCTTTACAACTCCTGGAGCCGCCGGCTCGAGCCGTTGGAACCGCTCGAGGCCGGCAAGCTGCGGATCTACGCCTGCGGGCCGACGGTCTACGACTACGCCCACATCGGCAACTTCCGCTTCAACGTCTGGGTCG
>DASWHK010000004.1:0-3801 GCA_036398215.1 Acidobacteriota bacterium
GTTGGTCTCCTGGATGCGCTTGAGGAGCGTCAGGCCGTCCATGCCCCGCAGCCGCAGCCCGGTGATCACCCCATCGACGGGCCGTTGCGACAGCAGCTGGAGGGCCTGCTCGCCGTCCCGAGCGTGGACGACCTCGGCGCCTAGGCCGGCGACCTCGGCACTGATCGCCTCACGCGTCTTTTCCTCGTCGGTTACCAGCAGCAAACGGGAGCTCATCAGCGGGCTCTTCGGGCTCGGGTTGTTCGGATGGACAGGATCCGGTGGGACGGAGAGGGCCGGCGGGCGCGGGAAGGCCCGCGGCGACGGCAGCCTCGGCGGCCGACTGGCTCAAATGCTCCACCCATTATACGGAATATCGGGCCCTCCGGGGTGGCCGCATGACTTTCACGCGGCATGCCGTTACCATGCAGGTAGGAGGCTGGGCCCAAGCCCTCTGCAGGATCGCCCGGTCCCGCGATTGCCCGGCGGCCTGCTAGCGGGCTTTCGTCCGAGAGCAGCCGGGCGCCGCCCTGCCGGCGTTGCCCAGACCAGGAGCTGGCCGTGCCCGTATCCGCCGACCGCATCCGCGAGGCCCTCGCCCGGGTGAAGTTCCCCGGCCTGGGCCGTGACATCGTCTCGTTCGGCTTCGTCGAATCGATCGAGGTCGAGGGCGGCGAGGTGCGGATTCGTCTCAGCGTTCCCTCCGGCGACACCCAGTCCATCGAGCGAATGGCGCGCGACGTGCACGAGGCCGCTTCGCTGGTCGAGGGCGTCGACACCGTACGGCTCGACGTCTCGGCCCCGAAGGCGGCGGCCCCAAAGCCGCGGCGACCGGTCGGCGAGGCGTCCCCGCCTGGCGGCGGGCAGCTACCGGCCGCCGGTCGCGCCAGCGCCGCTTCGCGAGGCGGCGCGCCGGTCGGCACCGGCGGGCGCCCCGAGCCCTTCATCCAGCGGGATCCGATCCCCGGCGTCGAGCACGTGCTTGCCGTGGCCTCCGGCAAGGGAGGCGTGGGCAAGTCGACGGTTGCGGTGAACCTGGCCGCCGCGCTCAGCCAGCGGGGCATCGGCGTCGGCCTCATGGACGCCGACATCTACGGCCCCTCGGTACCGACGATGCTGGGCACCCACGCCGAGCCCGAGATCGTCGAGATCGAAGGCCGCCGCAAGATCGTCCCCCTGCAAAAGCATGGCCTGCGGCTGATGTCGCTCGGCTTCCTGCAGCCCGAGGACGCCCCGGTGATCTGGCGCGGTCCGCTGGTCATGAAGGCGGTGCGCCAGTTCCTCCGCGACGTCGACTGGCGCGGCTGCGAGCTCCTGGTGATCGACCTGCCCCCGGGAACCGGCGACGCCCAGCTGACGCTGACCCAGTCAGCGCCTCTCGATGGCGCGGTGATCGTCACCACCCCCCAGGACGTGGCGCTGATCGACGCCCGTAAGGGCCTGAACATGTTCCGCGAGGTCGACGTGCCGGTCCTGGGGATCGTCGAGAACATGTCGGTGTATCGCTGCCCCGAGTGCGGCCACACCGAGCACATCTTCGGCAGCGGCGGCGGCCGCCGCACGGCCGACGAGCTCGGCATCCCGCTGCTCGGCGAGGTGCCGATCGACCCGCGGGTCGCCGCCAGCGGCGACTCGGGGACGCCCGCCGTCCTCGCCCATCCCGACAGCCCGGTCGCCGAGGCCTTCCGCAAGATCGCCGACGCCGTCGCCGAGCGGCTGGGCGTCGACACGGTGGCCCGCAGCGCGTCCGAGTAGCCGCGGCGTCTGCGCCCTCGAATCTACGCGCCTCGTCCTCGCGCGCCGTGCGCCCGCTTCTTCGCCTTAGCGATCGTTGAGAAGGTCGGGCTAGCGCTGCGAGCCGCGCTCGTGGGCGTCGATCTCGATCAGCTCGATGAGGCTGTCGACGGCGCGCTCCATCTCGGCGATCAGCGCCGCGGTTCGCTGCGACGCCGCCGTGCCGTCGCGGTCGGCAAGCGTCCGCTGCCGCGACCAGCCGAGCAGCGTGCGGGCGGCGTCGAGCTCGGGAAGGGCCAGCGCCGGGGCGCCGCGGTCGAGGGCCATGACGACGGCGTCGAGGCGGCCGAGCAGGGCGCCGCGAGCGCCGGGATCGAGCCGGATGCCGGCATCCCGCAGGAGGTCGATCTCGAGATCGACCAGTGAGACCACCTCGACCGCGTCGTAGAGAAAGCTTCCCGACTGCCGGTCGACGCCGCCCAGCAGCAATGTCGCCGGCCGCTGCGCCGGGACCCCGGGGAGCGCCAGGACCTGGCGGCCATCGAGGTCGATGCTCTGCACGCCGCTGCGCGGATCGGCAAGCACGCTCAGCGTGTGCCAGTTTCCGGCGGCGAGGTCGGCGGGGATCTCCCACTGCCCCCCGGGAGTGGCGAAAGTCAGCGAAGCCGGGTGGATGGTCACCGCGAAAGCGATCTGCCCGCCCGCCGGGTCGCGGCGATCCCAATCGGTCAACAGGCGGATCGTCTGGCTGCCTTCCTCGACCCGGAAGGCCAACCGCAACCCGAACCCGGCGCCGTTGAACGGCAGGTCCTGCAACAGGAGCAGTGGATCATCCGGCCGCGAGGCGACCCGCAAGGCGCGCGCTCCCTGGTAGCCGCCGGGTCGCTCGATGATCTCGGGAGTGCGGCTGCCCCGCGAAGCCCAGCCGCCCGAAAACATCGGCAGCCGGGCGCCCGCCGGCAGGCTGAGGCTGACGAAGCCGCTCTCGAAGCCACCGTCGGCGACGCGGTTGAGCTGTGCCTCCTGGGCGGCGGCCAGCGTCGCCGCAGCCAGCAGCCCGAGGGCTGCCACACCGGTCACCAATGTCGGAGTCTTGCGCATCAGGATGGGCCAGGATTGAATGCCCGCGTGCGGCGAGATAGCCGTTCGTTTCAAGAGCGGCAAGCGAACGCCGCACGACAGGGTCTACTATACCGAAGCGGCTGCGCCCATGTCTCGTTCAAAGTGGCGCGGCGAGGTCGGGCTCCGCGGCCGTCGAGGGCGGCTTCGCGGCCGTCGAGGGCCGCTCCGCGGCGGTAGTGGGCGCGGCAACCGGCAGGAGGAACGTTCGTGAAAGCAAGCGGCAGCGACTCGGGGTTGATCGAGTTCATCGTCGAGAACCTCGAGAAGGTCCCCGAGGAGCCTGGCGTGTACATGATCGTCGCCTCGAGCCAGAAGGTGCTCTTCGTCGACCAGACCGGCGACAAGAACCTCAGGGAAAGCCTCTGGGAGGTCCAGGAAGAGCAACCCTTCGGGGCCCTCGAGTACTTCCGGTACTTCGTCGAGACCGACAAGGCCGCCGCCGAGGCCCTGAAGACGCGCCTGATCCAAGAGCACAAGCCGCCCCACAACCTCGGCTACACCCGCTTCCGCAACGAAGAAGTCAAGGTTCCCCGCCAGGGCCACGGCATCCGCCACGCCGCCCCCAACCCCTGACTGCCATCCAGCAGCCTGCCCCACGCCAGCAAGAAAAAGACGATGAGCAAGCGGGGCAAGAGCGGCGCGTCGCAACCTTGCTACGCAGTAACCACATGTGCCCTTAGCCCTCAGCAAGAAAAAGGACGACGAGCACAAGGGGCAGGAGCGGCGCGACGCGCCGCTCGGCGGGGGAGGGTGGCGGGCCTTCAAACAAACCCGGCGCGTCGCATTCTTGCAGGCAAGTAACCTACCTTCCCGCCGCTACTTCGCATAGAGGTGGATCAAAAACCTCCGCGTCCACTCCTCTCCCGCCGCCTCGTCCGCAAACACCAATCGCGCCGCCGCAAGCCGCCGCAGCGCCGGCACGAACACCGCGTCGAGCTGTGCCGGCGTGAACAGCTGGTTGCGGAT
>DASWHK010000005.1:0-8003 GCA_036398215.1 Acidobacteriota bacterium
CCGAGGGGGCGCTGGTGGCCTCGGAGCCGCTCGACGACGACAGAGGGTGGTCGGAGGTGCCCGTCGAGCACCTGGTGCGGCTGGCGGCGGATGGGGTGCAGGTCAGCGGACTCTAGCCCGCATTTCTCATTGCCCTTTTGCTGCGGGCGCGGCGGGGCTCGCGTCGACTTCGTTGCGCTGGGTCGGTGTCCGAAGGTCGACGGTCTGGTGCCGCCGGCGTCGCGGCTATTCGAACGACAGCCAGCCCATGAGCCCCGCCGGCGTTTGCACGTACCAGAAGCTCCCGAAGCTTCCGAGGACCGGGACCTCCTCGCCGGCGCCCAACTGGGTGATCACCGCGCCTCGCGGCGCCGGGCGATCGAGGACTTCGCTGCCGGCGGCCAGGGCGGCGCGGCGCAGCGGCGTCGGCGCCTCGGTGGCATCCCCGGCGACGTAGCCGCTGCCGCCGTCGGGAAGGGTGACGCGGTACCAGCGGGCGCTGGCCCCCCAGATCTGCACCGGCGCGAGCTGGTCGAGATAGGCGATGACCGGCGCGCGGCTGTCGGGGGCCGCCAGCAGCGGGACGGCCGCTTGCCGGGTGCGGTGCCACTCGCCAATCCGCGCCGCGTCGACGCTGATCTCCACAGGGTCCCGGCGGTTGCGCTGGAGAAATGGAACGGGATCCGTGGGCCCGCGGCTGTAGACGCCGAAGTGGAGGTGCGGGGGTGTGGTGCGAGCGTTGCCGGTGTTGCCGACCGTTCCCAACTGCTCGCCGGCGCGCACCCGCTGACCGCGCTGCACCGTCTGGGTGTCGAGGTGGGCGTAATAGTGGCGGACGTCGCGCCGGTCCTCGCGCAGCCACACGATGTTGCCGCCGACTGCCGTTGTATCGACCCGGTAGGCGACGCCGTCGGCGGCGGCGACGACCGGCGTGCCGCGGGGCGCGAAGATGTCCACCCCATGGTGCCGGCGGCGGCCGGCGTCGCGCGGGGCGCCGAAGCCGCTCTGAATGGCCCCGGTATCGCGCCCGGCGACGGGGAAGCCCAGCGAGCCGTCGATCCGCACCTGCACCGTATAGCGGGCGCTGCGCAGCAGCTCCGGCTGCAGCCGCAGCACGTAGGTGCCGTCGCGGAGCGGCTCGAGGCGCAGGACGCGCAACGACTCGGCGGCCCGGTCGGCGTCGCCCCGTTCGGCAATCGTTGCGCCCGCCTCGGCGGCGGCTGCGGCGGCGCCGGTGGCAACGTGGATCGGCGCCGCCGGATCGTCGTCGACGAGGCGGAAGAGGTCCATGAACAGACGCAGCGGCTCGCCGGCGCTCACCAGCACCTCGGCCTCGATGCGCTGTCCGCCGCGGGCCTCGAAGACGTAGCCCACCGCGGCGGCGCTCGAGGCGTCGAAGTAGCCCGACTCACGGAACGGAGGGCTGATCGCGACCGGCGCCCGCAGGGCTCCTTCGGCGGCGGCGATCCAGTCGCGACCCAGCGCCGTGGCGCTCAGATCGGCGGTGATCAGGCCGTAGCGGTAGGCCTCATGGGCGTTGGTGGGGCGGTAGGCGTCGGGGACCCGCTCGACCTCCTGGGCACAGGCGCCGGCCAGCCCCAGCAGCACGATGCACAACAGGATGCGCCCGCGCTTCCTTACCGTCTCGACCGTCTCGAAGAACGGGCCACCCGCCGCGATGCGACGACGGAGCGGGGACCGGGCAGTGCTTGAATCCGACATGACCCTCCCGATGCCTGGTCAACCTTCGGGGCATCCCAGCGGTTTCTGCGCCCCGAGGCGCTCGATCTGCAGGCAGGCAATGGGGACCGTATCAGACAGCGGATGATCGCGCACCAACGAGACCAGCTCGTCGACAGCGCGTTGCCGCTCTCCGGTCTCCACCAGGCAACGAGCCGCCTTGAAGCGGGCGTCGGGCACGGTCTCCGCCTCGGGATAGCGGCGCGCGACCTCGCGGAAGGCCGTCCGGGCCAGCGAGTACTGTTGCTGAGAAAAGAGGCTCTCGCCGATCCAGAACTGCGCGTTGTCGGCCAGATCGCTGCTCGGGAAAAGCCGCAGGTACTCCTCGAAGCCGCTGATCGCCAGCGGGTAGTTGGCCGCCAGGTAGTCGGTGTAGGCCGCCGAGTAGAGCGATTCCGCCTCTGAGGTCGCCGCGGTGACGGGGGCGTCGCGGCCGGCGGGGACGGCGACCGAGGGGCCGGGAACGCCGGCCGGGCGCTGCGGCGGCGGCATCGGGGTGCCGGTGGAACCGCCGGAGCTACCGGCGCCGGCGCCGCCCGCCAGTGCCTCGCTGAGCTGCAGCAGGCGCTCGTTCATGAGAACGAGCTGCTCCTCGAGCGCCACCAGTCGACCCTCGAAGCCCCGCAGGTCCTCGCCCTGATCGGCCAGCCGAACGCGCAGGGGCTCGAGCGTGTTGTCGAGATCGAGGCGCATTTGCTCGAGGCGGCCGCGCACCTCGTCCTGGGATTGCTGCAGATCCTCGAGCCGGGCCTCCAGGGCGTCCAGCCGCTCCTCGGGGGTGCGGCGCTGCCAGGGAGCGGCACCGGCGAGGACGAGACTCGCGAGGAGGAGCATGGATAGGGCACGTTCGACTCGGCTTCGCATCGGTCTTCCTCCTCGCGCCTTGATCTCCCGCGCGAGACGGCCTGCTGACATCATCGTGGTGCTCATGGAACGGAGTGCTTCGACCACGGTCTGTCGGAAAAGGTAGCATCCAGCCGATCGACGGGGCCAGACTCGTGGCGCCCACCCGGGTGACGCGCTGATTGCCACGACGAGAGGTCGGATACAGGTATGAGCGGCGAGCTCAGGCTATTTGTCAATCCACGGTGGCGCCAGGAAGCCGAGTACGGCGAGGCGGAGCGGCGGGTCATTGCCCGCAGCCGGCAGGCCGCCGTCGAACGGGAGATTCGCTCCTGGGCTGAATACAGGCCGACCCCGCTGTACGAGCTGCCGGCTCTCGCGGCCGAGCTCGGCCTCGGTGCGCTGTACTACAAGGACGAGGGCCGGCGCTTCGGGCTCGGCAGCTTCAAGGCGCTGGGCGGTGCCTACGGCGTGCTCCGGGTCGTCCAGGAGGAGCTTCGCGCCCGCCACGGCATCACGGCGAGCAGCGCCGAGCTGCGGCGCGGCGAGCACGCGGAACGGGTTGCCGCAATCACCGTCACCTGCGCGACCGACGGCAACCACGGCAAGGCGGTCGCCTGGGGGGCGGCCAGCTTCGGGTGCGCCTGCGTCGTCTACGTGCCGGGCATCGTCAGCGAGGCCCGCCAGGCCGCGATCGAGGCGCAGGGGGCTCGGGTGATCAGGGTCTCCGGCACCTACGACGACGCCGTTCGCATCTGTGACGCGGAGGCCCGCAGCAGCGGCCGGATCGTCGTGTCGGACCAGTCGTATCGCGGCTACGAGCGAATCCCGCGCGACATCATGCAAGGCTACACGTTGGTGGCGGCGGAGGCGGCCGAGGCCCTGGCGGCGCCGCCGACCCACGTCTTCGTGCAGGCAGGAGTCGGCGGCCTCGCGGCGGCGGTCGGCGGCTACTTCTGGGAGCGCTACGGGGCCGCCCGGCCGAAGCTCGTATGCGTGGAGCCGCAAGCGGCGGACTGTCTGCTGCGCACCGCCATCGCCGGGCGCCCCGCGAAGGTGCCGGGCGACCTCGACACGGTGATGGCCTGCCTGTCGTGCGGCGAGGTGTCCGTTCTCGCCTGGCGGCTGCTGGCGCGCGGCGCCGCGGCGTTCCTGGCGATCGACGACGGCGCCGCCGTGACGGCCATGCGAACGCTGGCGCGGGGCGTGGGCGACGACCCGGCGATCGTCGCCGGCGAGTCGGGGGCGGCCGGCTTCGCGGGCCTCGCGACCGCGGCCGCCGATCCCGAGGCGCGGGCGGCGCTGGCCCTCGACGGGGCGGCCCGGGTCCTGCTGTTCGGCACCGAGGGGGCCACCGACCCGCAGCGCTACGAGGCGCTGGTCGGTTTTTCCCCGGCCGAGGTCGCGGCCCGACGGCTCACCCGCGGGTAGCCGTTGGCGGCGTTGGTCTCCTCGGCCGCGTCGATGCACCGCCGGCATACCGAGACCGAGTCGCGCTCGGTGATCCAGAGCTCCGCCCCGGGGATGCGCTCGTGGCCGCCGAACCGTCGCTTGCAGATCGGGCAGGGGATCCACGCGTGTCCCCGCAGGAAGGCCCAGCACCGGTGTAGGAAGCGCGGCTTGTAGAACATTCCAGCGCTGAGCTTATCAGGCGCCGGCCGAGCCCATCAGGCGCCGGCCGAGCCCATCAGGCGGGCGAAGCTCGCGTTCACCTCGGCGCGCCGTGCTCGCCACTCTTCGCTGGAGAAGATCTGCGGCGCCGCCTGGATCAGTCGCGGGAGCATGTAGAAGATCGCCGTCTGCGTCCATTCGCGCCCGCTGCGGGCGCGAAAGCCGTCATCGTTGAGCTCGGCGGCTATCTGCGACAGCGGCTTGTCCTCGACGATCCCCGACAGCATCGCGACCATCACCTGCTTCTCCACGGGATCCTCCTCCAGGTGGCGGCAGTCGCCGGCGACCCGCAGCCCGTAGGGAATCTCTTCCTTGATCCCGCCGCCGCCGCAGTCGCCGACCGCGGGTCGGGCCCACTCGACCGCCACCAGGCTCCATCCTTCTTCGGCCTTCTCGCGGACGTAGTCGTCCGACGGGGGAGCAGACATCGGTTCGCGCACGCGCTCTTCGTGGGCCACGCTGGCCTCCTGTTTGCGGGCAAGCGGTCCGCGCAGATGCTGGCCAGGCGCCGGCCGCCGGCGAGACGGAAGATCCCTTTGCCGATTACCCCAAGCAAGCCGCGTGCCGTAGCTCGGGGGCGCCTCCACTGTCGCCCGGGCGCGGCCCTCCCGGCGGCGTTGTCACGGGAGCGCGCCGCGCGCGCGTGGCCGTCCGGCGTTCGTTTCTGGGACGAGGCAAGTCGAAAATGGACACCCGCCGGCGCAGATCCGGGCCCGGGCCGCCGGGCCTGGCCGGCCGAGCGGCCGCCGCGCTCCGGTTCCGGCGTAGCCGGGTCTCACCGGAGCCCGCTCGCCGCGCCCACCGGACGGCCTTCGACGCGGTACACGACGCGGCCGTCGCCGCTCCAAGCCTGCAGCAGGCGGGGCTGCGCGGCGATCGCGGCGAGCAGCTCGGGCTCGACGCGATCCTCCAGGACGATCACGAAGCGGACGTCGAGCCCCACCAGCTCGTCGATGCACGCGTCGGACGGAAAGCCGTCGCGGATCGAGCGCAGCAGGTCGACGTTCGCCGGCGACTGGTAGCCGCTGTAGCCGACCAGCAGGCGCTTCCAGTGAAAGATGCTCTCCCACACCTGGCGCGCGTTGATCGACGTCGAGAATGGGCTGAGCGGGAACTCCACGATGGCGAAGTCCCCCGGCTGGCCGGCGAGAAACGCGTTGATCGGCCGCGGCTGGGGCTCGTAGGGCCAGGTGCGCAGCGGCGCGAAGGAGGCCTCGACGGAAAACGCCAGCGCCAGCGCCGCGAAAACCGCGATCCGGGCGCGCCGGCGGGGGATGCGGGCGGCGAGAGCGGCGGCGCCGATCGACGCCAGCATGGCGAGACAGAGGGTCGCCGGCATCATGTAGCGCGTCGGCACCCGGATCAGCCGGATCAACGGCAGGTTGCCGACCAGCAGGTAGCCGCCGTAGGCGCCCATGGCGAGGAACAGGAACAGCAGGCCCGAGAAGAGCCAGAAGCGGCGGTCCGTCCGCCGCCGTCCGCCGGCCGGCCGCAGCAGGGCGAGGCCCGCCAGGCCGATCGTCACCAGGCCGGGGAACGCATACGAACGCACCTCCCTGTCGGACCGGTTCAGGACCGCCGGCCAGCCCCAACGCTCGTCGAGCCAGCGATAGAAATGCGAGCGGGCCGAGAGCAGCTCGAGCGGCCACAGCGAGGCGTTGGGGAGGTCGAGAGTCTCGGCGCGCCGGGCGGCCATCTGCTCCTCGATCGCCAGGTAGGGCCAGAAGATCGGCGCCAGGACGGCGACCGCGATCAGCGCGAAGACGGCGCCGCCGCGCGCCAGCCTGACCAGGTCGGGCCGGCGGTACAACCGGTGAACGACCGCGAAGTAGGCGATCATCGAGCCCGCCAGCAGCGCGCCGAAAACCGCGTGGTGGGAGCCGGACAGGGCGTTGAGGCAGAAGAAGACGGCGGCGGCGACGGCGTAGCGGAGGCGCACCGGCGGGAGCTGGCGGCAGGCTGCGGACTCCGGCCTCGCATGGGTGCGGCGTTCGCCGGCGGTGGAAGCCGTCGCCGCGCCGGATGCGCCGCGGGCCGCGCCCGGCTCGGCCGTCGCCGGCTGTAACCAGAGCCACAGCGCCCAGGCCATCCACGGCAGCCAATGGTCGCCGACCAGCTGGATCTGCTGGTAGCGGGTGAAATGCACCGGGTTGAAGGCCCAGAGGAGGGCGCCCAGCAGCGCCGCGCCGGGGTGGCCGACGACGGCGCGGGCAAGGCAGAAAAAGCCGAGCCCCCCGATCACCAGGCTGGCGATGAGCAGCAGGTTGTAGGTGAGGATCGGCTCGTAGAAGGCCTCGATGACCGGCAGCATCAGCAGGCTGTGGGCCAGCAGGATGTCTGCGTACACGAAGGTGTAGCGCTCGGGATGGAACATGTTCGTGTGATGTACCGCGCGCGGGTCGGTCAGCAGCGCGTGGGCCCCCCAGAAGATCAGGTAGGTGTTGAGGCGGAAATCGTTCTCGGTCGGCTCGATGACCGCCAGGCGCGCGGGGTTGCTGGCGATCGGCCAGGTGGCGGCGATCGCCAGCACGGTCAGAACGGCGCCTGCGGTCGCGACCTGCTTCCAGGGGGAAAGGCGCATGGAGTGCGGCATGGTACGGTCGGCTGGTGGAGCGTCAGTTGCGGATCGTTGCGGATTGTAAACGGGAGAGCAGGCGGAGGCGATCTTGCCGACGAGCCGACCGCAGGACTCGCCGCTGGGGGGAGCGCCTTGAGAAAGCCGGAGGAAGCGCTGGCGCTGGGCGCCGAGCTCGCGGCCGGCTGGTTGCGGTGCGTGCAGGAGGGCTACGTCCTGCACGTCGACCAGACCGCCGATCGGCCGACGGCGTTCGCCGAGTCGGTGGCCGAGGGGCTTTCGGCCTCGCCCCGGCGCTTGCACTGCCGCTGGCTGTACGACGAGATCGGCTCGCAGCTCTACGAGCGCATCACCGAGCAGCCGGAGTATTACCTGACCGATGCCGAAGACGAGATCCTCCGGGCCCATGCCGTCGACATCCGCGCCCGCGCCGGCGACGCGACGCTCGTCGAGCTGGGCTCCGGAAGCTCGGCGAAGACCCGCCACCTGCTCGATGCCTGGGTCGCCGCCGGGCCGTCTCGCTACGTCCCCGTCGACATCAGCCGCAGCGCCCTGGAGGCGGCCTGCGGCGCCCTGGCGGCCAGCTACCCGCGGATCTCGATCGAGGGGATCGTTTCCTCCTTCCGCCGCGGCGTTCCTCTCGTGCGCGAGCTGTCGCCGCTGACGCTGGCGTTCCTCGGCTCGACGATCGGCAACTTCGAGGACGACGAGCTCGAGGACTTCATGGGGCTGGTCGCGGGCTGCTTGAGCCCGGGCGACCATTTTCTGCTCGGGATCGATACGGTCAAGGAGCCGGCGCGGCTGCTGGCCGCCTACGACGACGCCGCCGGCTGGACGTCCCGGTTCACGCTCAACATCTTCGCGCGGATGAACCGCGAGCTGGGGACCGACATCCCGATCGACGCCCTCGAGCACGTGGCGATCTATAACCCGGAGCGCGAGCAGATCGAGATCTACACCCGCTTCCACGAGGACGTCGACATCGAGCTCGCTCCGCTGGGCCGGTCATTCCGGATTTGCGAGGGCGAGATGCTGTTGGTCGAGATCAGCCGCAAGTTCCGCCCCGACCGGATGGTCGAGAAGATGGCGGGCTATGGCCTGGTCGCCGAGCAGATCTATTCCGATCCGCAGCAGCTTTTCGCCGTCCTGCTGCTGCGGCGTGAGCAGGCCGTGGTGGAAGTGTGACCCAGCACAC
>DASWHK010000006.1:0-27414 GCA_036398215.1 Acidobacteriota bacterium
CCATGCTGGTCACCAGCGAGCGCGGGCGTTGCTACAGCCTCGAGGAGATCAAGGCCTGGCTGCATGCTGCGGGCTTCGGTGAGGTGAACGGCCAGGAGCTCGACACCCCCGCCACTTTGATCACCGCGCGGCGGGCCTAGCAGTTGGGGCGCCTTGCAACTGGCCTCTTCTCGTCGCAACCAGACCCATGGGAGTTTCACCATGGGCTGCTAGCAGTTGGGGCGCCTTGCATCTGGCCTTTTCTCGCCGCAACCAGACCCATCGGAGTTTCACCACGGGTTGCCAACGTAGACGAACGCCGGCTCCCGGCTCCCCGAGATCAGCAGCTCGACCTCGAGCTCGCGGCGTTGGTACTCGCCGCCGGCGACATCTTCGTAGCGGTCCAGAACCAGCAACTCCGCGGCGCCAAGCCCGCCGAGGAGCAGGCCGGCGATGCTGGCGCCGTCCCTCGGGATCGCCAGGTAGTAGCCCGTGCCGCGGTCGAGCTCGCGCCGGTATCCATGCAGCAGGGCGGGCTCCGCCAGCGGCACCCGACCGATGAGCTCGACGAGCACGGCCGGCTTGCAGAGCTCTCCGTAGGCGAAGAGCCGCACGTCACGCGCCGCCGCGGTGGGATCAACCATCCTCGTCGGCGGAGGCCGCGGCCTCTTCCAGCCGTTCCACAAGGTCGGACAGCTCCCGGCGCTGCGGATAGCTGAGGTTCGCGCCCACGTCGCGCTCCAGCTCGCGCAGCAACCGCGAGGCGTCGGCCGCCAGCCGTTGGAGCGCCGCCGAGGCTCCCGGGGGATCTTCGCCGGTCTCCGGCTTGCCGCGCCGGCGCCCAGGCTGCGAAGAGACTCGAGACTGCGCCGCAGTCCATTTCTCGAGCTCGGCCGGGTCGAAGCGAACGTTGAAGCCGATCTTGCGGTGTGGGACGCGTCCGAGTCGGACCCACTCGTAGAGCGTTTTCGGTCGGATGCCGAGGAACTCGGCCGCTTGCTCGACTCTCCAGAGGGCCATCGACGTTCCGTTTCGCGCTAGCAGGCCAGGCGGGCCGCTTGTCGCCCGGCGAAGAGCCATGACGGTTCTTCGCCGGCCCGCGGGGGACGCGATCACGCTACCTTCGCCATCGGCGACCTTCAAGCGCCGCGCCGCTGGCGATCCACCACCGGGTCGGCAGGCTTTCGGTGGCGATTGCCGCCGCGCCGGGACGGCGGGCCCGATTGCCGCGGCCCGGCTCCGCGACTATACTTGAATGTGCTTTCAGGATTTCCTGGGGCTCCGCGCTCCGAGCAGCCTATCGTGATGTCCGACGCAGCCAACTCCGATCCTCGCTCCATCGCTTTGAGTCCGACGCAGCTCCTGCGCGCCGAGCACCGTCAGATCGATCAGCAGCTCGACGTGCTGTCGGGCGCGCTGCGCCAGCTCGGGGACCTCGGCCCCGACGCCGAGGTTCTCGCCCGCATCGAATCGGTGGCCCGCTACATCGACGAGGAGATGAGCGTTCACCATCGCAAGGAAGAGGAAGGGCTGTTTCCTTTCCTCGAGCCA
This sequence comes from Acidobacteriota bacterium, assembly GCA_036398215.1. GTDB lineage: Bacteria > Acidobacteriota > UBA890 > UBA890 > UBA890 > DASWHK01. The sequence goes on from DASWHK010000006.1 coordinate 1,531, forward strand.
TATCTGACCTCGGAGAACCTCCACCTCGACGCGCGGATCGCCGATCACGAGGACCTCAACATCATGAGCGGCAAGTTCAAGGCGGCCCTCAACGATTGCCGGCACGCCGGCTCCGGCCGCGAAGCACGGTTCGCCGCCCAGATGCTCAAGGGATACGGCCTCTACATCGTCCATCTGGTTCGCGAGCACCTGCTCAAGGAGGACCAGATCCTGTTCCTGGTCGCCGACGAGTACCTGACGGCCGACGAGCACGCGACGATCCTGGAGAGGTTCGCGGCGATCGAAAAGGCCTGTTGACAGGGCCGCGCACGGGCTCCGCCGGGCGCCGCAAGGCGGAGGAGCAAGGCCGCTTGTTCTGGGTCTGGCTGCTGACGCTGCCGATCATTCTGATGATGGCCGCGAGCCGGGCCTTCGGAGCCCCGTGGCCCGGCCCCTTCATGCTGCGGCTGGCCATGGTGACGCTCGCTTTCCCGGTGCTGTTCATCGTCGGCGAGCCACTTTTTGCGGTCGCCATCGAGGCGGCGCGCGCCCGGCGCTGGCATTCGGCCCTGCCGGTGGCGGCGCTCGCCGCGATCGGCTACCTCAGCGGGTTGATCGCCCTGGTAGGCCCAACGCCATCTCTGGCCGGTCCCTCCGCCATCCTGGTGTCCCTTTACCTGACGGGCCGATACGTCGGTCTACTCAACGGGCGCCGTAGCAAGCGCGCGCGAGGCGTGTGAGGACAAGGCGCGCGCAGATTCGGGTGCGCGGTCGTACCGGGCGTACCTACCCTCGTGGGGCGCCGAACCCATCTAACGATTTCATCTCGGCCCTTCGCCGGCGTGCTGATGCCCGGCGCCGCCATCGCGCTCGTGTTCTTGATAAACTCGGACACCATACTAGGGATTGAAATCAACAAGCCAAAGCCCCTACAATTCATGTGCAGCTGGGGGTTTCGGGGGCGCAAGAGAAAGCAAGGGGACCGAATCCAACCTCGGCCAACAGGTCGCGTTCTGTTTTCCGTTCGGAAATGTAGGACGTGGGCCTACGTGCCGGCTCGTACCCCACCGACGGATCGAATCTCGTCAAGAAGCCGTCGTGTGCCCGGCGGTTCGAGCAACCGCGGCTGAATGTTTGAGCAAACCATCCAGCAAACCGTCCAGATGAACAACGAGACCGGACCCTACCTCGAATACTGGGGGTTGCGGGGCAGGCCGTTCGAGAACGTCCCCGACCCGGACAACTTCTATCTGTCCGAAAGCCATAGCTGGGCTCTCAGCCTGCTGCAATACGCGATAACCAGCCACAAGGCCGCAGCCCTCCTGACCGGCGAGTACGGCACCGGCAAGACGACGATGATCCGTGTTCTTCTCGGGCAGCTCGACCTCGACCGCTACTGCACCGTGCTGCTCAACTACCCCCTGGTCGAGGGCGAGGCCCTTTTCCGGCATATCCTCCGGCAGATGGGCGCCGAGCCAGAGGAGGGCGACGACAAGGCCGAGCTCTACGACCGGCTCGGCTCGTCGTTCATCGACAACGCCGGTCGCGGCCTCCACAACTTGGTGGTCCTCGATGAGGCCCAGTCCCTGCCCCTCGATTCCCTCTACGAGGAGCTCCGCCTGCTGCTCAACTACCAGCTCAACGATCGCAATCTGCTCACCCTGTTGCTCGTCGGCCAGGACGACCTGTGGACCCGAGTCTCGCAAATGCCTCAGCTCGCCGACCGCTTCGCCGTCAAATGCAGGCTTCAGGAGCTCGACTTCACCCAGACGACGACCTACATCAGGCACCGGTTGGAGCACTTCGAGGGTGACCCGGCGACGTTTTCGGACCAGGCGCTGCAACTGATCCACGAGAGCTCGAAGGGGATCCCGCGGCGGATCAACAACCTTTGCGATCTCGCCCTGCTGATGGGCTGCCAGCGCGAGCTGAAGGTCATCGGTCCCGACATCATCCGGACCATATGGGTATGACCAGGGCCACGACCTGACATGGCGAAGCTTCTCGAGCTGGTCAAGACGTACGACGACTTCCGGCGGCAGTCGGGTGCGGATTCCCCCCGGCGGGCGCAACCCCCCACCCCCGAGGTCCCAGACCTTCACCCTGGGCAACGAGCGGCAGTCGACAAGCCCGAGCCAGCCAACCCGGCCCGACCGGGTGGACCTGCTCGCGCCGACCAACCTGCTCACGCCGCCCAACCCGCCTACGCCGCGCAACCTGGGCATGCCGTTCACCCGGGGGCTTCGGCACCAGCCGGGGACGCCGGACGAGAGGTCGCGACCGAGCCGGATGCGGAGGCCCTGTACCGCCAGGCCCTCCTGTCGGTATCTCGCCTTTTCGAAGCGGCGGTCATGGAGAACATCACCCCCGGACGGCTGATGACGGCCGTGGCGGAGCTCGAAGAGCTGGCCCCCTTGATCCTCGATTCCACGGCCGCGGGCCGCGGCCTGTTGCGCACGGCGATGGGGACCTACGCCGAGGGGACGGGCTTCGTCCTCCCTCACTCGGTCAACGTCGCGATCCTCGCCGTCGAGGTCGGACGCCAACTCGGGCTCGAGCGGCAGCGACTGTTGAGCCTCTGTCTCGCCGGCTTCGTCCACGACATCGGCAGCGTGCAATTGCCGCGGGGCTTGCTGGCCAAGTCCGAGAACCTGACCCCGAGCGAATGGGAAACGATGCGGGCCCGTCCGACCTACAGCTACGAGACGCTGCGTACCCTCGGCAGCCGCTACGCGCCGATCGCGGAAATTGCCAACCAGGTCTATGAGCGGCTGGACGGTAGCGGCTATCCTAAAGCCCTTCAGGGTGACGAGATTCTGCCGGAGGCGAGGATCTTGGGGGCTGTGGACTTCTTCGAGTCGTTCGCCCACCCGCGACCGTACAAGAACACGCTCCCGGGTACCGGGAACCATGGTATCCAGATGCTCTTGCAAATGGCTGACAAGTTCGGCCGGACGACCTTGCGAGCTCTGGTCGGCAGCATCGGGTTGTTTCCGATCGGCAGCTACGTGCGGCTCAGCAGCGGCGAGATCGGTCGGGTCGTGGACGTCAAGGAGGAAAACCCAATGCGTCCGGCAGTGGAAGTCCTGCTCGCCTCCGATCGGCTGCCGCCCGCCAAGCCGCGCACCGTCGACCTTCTGGCCATGCCGCAGGTCTACGTGTCGCGATCGTTGACCGCCTCGGATCTGCGCGAGCTGGGGCTGCTGCCACCGCCCAGTCAGATATCTCTCAGCGTCGGGCTCGAGAACAAGCGGGCCCAGGAGGCGTAGGTGGCTCGCAAGGGCGAGATGAGGCTGATGAGCGGCAGCCACCCGCGCCGGAAGCCCTGGCAGCGGGGAATCGCCCTGCTCATCTTGACGCAGCTTGCCGCCGCCGGCTGCGGCACCGGCGTTCGGGCGCCGGCGACCTCCCCGGCACCGCCCCCCGAACAACCTGCCGACGTCGCCCCCCACCTGTCTCGCTACGCCGTGCAGCTGGAAAAGGAAGGGATCAGCCTCGAGGAGGCCAGGGCCTACTTGGCCGGCGAGGGGACGCTCGCGGGCGCGCCGGCGAGCGGGGTGGGCGGGCTCAATCATCGCGAACTGGACCCTTCCCCGGCCCTCGAAAGGCTGGCGGCGGCCGACCGTCAGCTGCAGCAGCCGGCGCAAGAGTTCGTCAGCTGGAAGCTGGTCGACGAGGTCGCCGAGTATCGGATCGGCCCCCAGGACATCCTGCAGCTGACGGCATTCCTCGGCCCCGAGGCACCGGCCGCGATGACCTATCGGGTGCAGGCAGACGGCACGATCTACCTGCCGCGCTTCGACATCGGCAGCGTCACCGCCGGCGGCAAGACGCCGACGGAGCTGTCCAGGGACATCAGCGACTCGCTCCGCCGCTATGTGCCCTCGGCCTTCGTCGACGTTCGCGTCTCCGAGTTCAACGCCTGGGATGCCACCCTCGGCGGCGAGGTCCGCGTCGGCCAGGGGATCGGCCCGGGAACCTATCCGTTGCGCGGGCGGATCACCGCCGGGGAGTTCATCTTCTCGCACGGCGGCCCGACGGCCACCGCGGACCTTTCCGACGTGCGGCTGGTTCGCAACGGCGTCGAGCGGCGATTCAATCTCGCCGGAGCTCTCAGCGGTCAGGGCGGCGAGAACCCGGCGATCGACGCCGGTGACATCGTCCGGGTCCCGTCGACGGCGACCGGCAGCAGCCGGTACTACGTATGGGGCGAGGTCCGGCAGCCCGGCGTTTTTACGGTCAGCGAGGAACTGAGCGCCCTCGACGCCATCGCCCAGGCGGGCTCGGTGACGCCGCAAGCGGCGACCCGCGAGATCTACGTGGCTAGGCCGGCGACCGCCGAGGTGATCCCGCTAAACCTCGACACCGTGCTCGGCGAGGCCGACTTCACCGGCGACGTCCGCATCCAGGCGGGCGACTTCATCGTCGTCCCGGCGCTCGATCGGACGTTCTGGGAAAAGACCCGCGACTGGATCGGGCTGACCTCGTTGGTCATCGGGGTGGCTACGGTCGTCGAGCTCGTGCGCAGGGACTGAGCCATGCAATACGAGCTGAATCTGCGCGATTACATCCGCATCTTCCAGAAGCGGAAATGGACGATCTTCTTGATGCCCGTCCTCGCCGGGCTGCTCGGCTACTTCCTCACCCCGACGCCGCCGGTCATGTGGGAGGCCAGCGGCAAGCTGCGGCTGGTGCAAAGGTCGGCTCCCCTCGACCTGATGATGCAGACCTTCTACTACTACGAGGAAGGCAGCCGGCTCGACACGCACGCCGAGGTCATGCTCAGCCGCGAAGTTCTCAAGGAGGTCGCCAACGGGCTCGGGCTGATCCCCGACGAGGTCTACTTCGACGAGGACGGCGAGCCGCGCTCGGACACGGAGCTGTTCGCCATCGGCGAGGGGCGCGTCGATTACATCGGCTACGTCAATCAGCTGCGCGAGTCGACGACTCCCACGGTTGTCGAAGGCACCAGCATCCTGCGGGTGACCGTGACCCGGCCCAGCGACGAGCAGGCGGTGCGCTGGGTGAACGCGATCATGGACACCTACGCGGCGCGCAACGAGTACGAAGTCAACCAGGATGTCATCGAAGGCGTCGCGTTCCTGACCCGCCAGCTGCGGACGATCGAGACGGAGCTCAACACCGCGCAGGCCGCCCTCACCAACTTCCTGATCAGCAACGCCGACCGACTGAGCCTCGCCGGTGACGAGATCAACACCACCCAGGAAGAGCTGCAGGCGGTGGAGGCCGACCTCGCCCGCGCCGAGCTGGCGATCGATTTCATCGATTCCACCCGCCAAGCCGGCGGCGTCCCGCGCCTGGACCTGATCTCGGCCCTTGCCGGCGAGAGCCTCCGCCTCAGCCAGTTACACCTCACGCTCCAGGCGCTGGCCACCGAGCGCCAGCGACTCCTCAGCTACCAGACCCCCGATTCCCCAGAGGTCCTCCACCTCGAGGCCGAGATCGACGCGATCATCGAGGACCTGTCGGGGACGCTGCGGGCGCTGCGAACGGATCTCGTCGCCGAGCGCGATCGTCTGTCCGCCAAGTTCCTGGCGTTGCCGGCCAACGACGATACGCTCGCCCGCCTGCGCAGGGAGGTCAGCGTCAACAGCGACCTGTACAACCAACTGCGGATACAGCTGCAAGCCGCCCAGCTTCGCGACGCCGAAAAGACCAAGGAGATCACCGTCATCGAGCGCGCGGTGAGCGCCTTCGAGGTCACCGAGACCAGCCGCGGCAGCAGGGGCCTGGTGGCCGCCGCCATCGGCCTGTTGCTCGGCATCATCATCGCCCTGGTCGCCGAGACGCTCGACACCTCGATCGGCGCGATCGCCGACATCGAGGCGCTGCTCGGCTTGCCGGTGATCGGCATCATCCCGCCCATCGACTTCGACGACATCCGGGCCATCGTCAGGGGGACCTCGCCGCAGCTGCTCGACAACCCGGACATCGATCATCTGCTCGCTCTGGTCACCCACTACGATCCGCGCTCGCCGGTCGCCGAGGCCTACCGCGCCCTCAGGACCAACGTCGAGAAAGCCCGGGCTCCGGTCAACGGCCAGGTGATGATCGTGACCAGCTCGGTGCTCGAAGAAGGTAAGACGACGACGATCGCCAACCTGGCCCTGGCCTACGCGCAGATGGGACGCAAGACGCTGCTGATCGCCGCCGACATGCGGCGACCGGACGTGCACCGGATCTTCGGCCTGCCCAAAGAACCCGGCCTGGTCGACGTCATGACGGGCAGCCTGCCGTGGGAGAGCGCCGTCCGCGGCCTGTCCGACATCTTGCTCGGCGAGCTGAGCATGGACATCGTGATGCTCACCCCGGGAATGGACAACCTGCACGTCCTGCCCTCCGGCGCCAACCCGCTGAACCCCGCCGAGCTGCTGACCAGCGCCTCGACCGCGGAGCTCATCCAGGCGCTCCGCGGCGCCTTCGACATCATTCTGATCGATACGCCGCCGGTGATTCCGGTGACCGATTCGGCGATCCTCGCCGAGCATGCCGATGGTGTGGTCCTGGTCTACGAGGTGGGCAAGGTCGGCCGCGACGTGCTGAAGCGGGCGACCAGCCATCTCTCCAACGTCCACGCCGATATCTGGGGAATCGTGATGAACGACGTCAAGGCCGAGGCGGAAACGACGTTGCGCGACACCGATTACTACTACTACCACTACCGCTACGAGGACTCGGCGCCGCAACCCGGGATTCGATCCAGGCTCGGCCGGTCCGCTTCGAGATTCCTGGGTGGCAGACGGGGTTGAGCACGGCACCGTCGCCCGCCGCCCGGCCATCGCGCAGCAGCCCGCTGGCCTTCCATTCGATCGTCTCCCTGGCGGCGGTCCTCCTTCTCGCGCCGCTCGTGGCGCTCCTCGTCGCCAACCTCCCGATCGACATGACGTTGATCGTCGTGTCGGCCGTCGTGCTGATCCTCATCGTCCTGTGGTCCGCCGAGGCGACGTTCTACGTGTTGATCTTCTCGATGCTCCTGTCGCCGGAGTTCATCGTCGGGGGGGTCGCCGAGGCGGCCTCGACGACCGGCAGCCGCGGCATCACGTTGCGCTTCGACGACTTCGTGATCGCCATGATCGCCATCGCCTGGTTGGTGCGCCTGGCGGTGTTCAAGGAGGCGGGCGTGCTTCGCCGCACGCGCATGAGCGCCCCGATCCTCTCCTACATCGGCGTCTGTTTGCTGGCCACCGGCGTCGGCGTTCTGTTCGGCCGCGTCAACGCCTTGACCGGCTTCTTATTCGTCGCCAAGTACTTCGAGTACGTGGTCATCTACTTTCTGGTGGTGAACTACGTCCACGACCGCCAGCAGGTGAAGCGGCTGGTCGCCGCGACGCTGATCACGGCAGCGATCATCTCGGTCGTGGTGCTGGCGCAGATCCCGGGCGGCGAGCGAGTGACCGCGCCGTTCGAGGGTGATCGCGGCGAGCCCAATACCCTCGGCGGCTATCTGGTACTGATGATCGCCCTGGCGCTGGCGTTTCTCTCCGAGGCACGCGACGCCAACAGCCGCCTCCTGTGGGCGGGCTTCGCCGGCATGATGACGGTGCCGCTGGTCTACACGTACTCGCGCACGTCTTGGCTCGGCTTCGTTGCCATGTTGATGGCGGTTACCCTGCTTTGCCGGACCAAGACGCTGTTCATCGTCATCGTGCTCGCCGGCCTCATCCTGCTCATCGTCTCGCCCCCCGAGGCCATCCTCGAGCGCACCACCTACACGATCACCGGACGGCCGGCGGCGACCGGGGCGATCACCATCGGCGGCATCACCATCGAGCCGTCGGCGGCGGCGCGGCTGCAGTCGTGGTCGATCGCGGCCCAGGCGGTCCCCCAACAACCGTTGCTGGGCTGGGGCGTCACCGGGTTCAGCTTCATCGATTCCCAGTATCCGCGCACGCTCATCGAGAGCGGCCTCGTCGGCTTCGCGATGCTCGTGTGGATGTTGTGGTCGCTGTTCACGATGGGACGCGATTTGCTTCGGGTCTCGACGCGGAGCTTCGACACCGCCGTGGCCACCGGCTTTCTCGCCGCCCTCGCCGGCACCATCATGCATGGCATCGGCGCCAACACGTTCATCATCGTCCGCATCATGGAACCGTTCTGGCTGCTCGCCGGATTGACAGCCGTCTTGCTGCGGCTCAACCGGCAGGAAGCCGCCACGGTCGCCGCCGCGCAGCTCGGCGAGGCCCCGCCGGCGGCAACCCGGGCGGCGCCGCCCGTCCCCCGTCAGGCGACGCGGCGACTGACCGGCCGTCGCGACCTTGCCTGAGCTCATCCGCGGCTCGACGGCCCCGGGATCGAAGCGCGCCAACCAACGCTCGCTCATGCATGTTTGCTGCCTGACGCGAATCACCCTTGGACACGAGATCAAGGGCGGCATGGAGGTACACATCGACATGCTCGCCCGCGCCCTCGCGGACCGTGGGCATCGCGTCAGCATCGTCACGACCTCGCATCCGGACGGCGTCGAGCGGGAATCCGCCGGCGGGGTCACCGTGCACTATCTGCCCGGCTGCCGGCCCGGCAAGTACTCCCACGAGTGGGGCAACGCCACGCCGGAGTTCCTGGCGCGGCTCCATCAGAAGGAGCCGATCGACCTGATCTGGGGGGAGGGCGCCGGCGCCTTCTACTACCTGAAGTGGTTTCGCAACCCGTTGCGCCTGCCGGTCGTGTCCTTCCTGCAAGGGAGCTACCTGGGGGAGATGGGGACGTTCCTGTCGCTGGCCCGCTTCGAGGGGATGTGGGGCCAGTTCCTGCGTTTCGCGCCGCGGCGGACCGTCCAGTACTTCCGCTGGGACCTGTGGTACACGCATGGCGCCAACGCGGTGATCGGCGCCAGCCGGGAGAACGCCGCCCTGGCCCGCTGGGGCTACTTGCTGCCGGCCCGCAGGGTCAGCGCTTCGGTCAACGGAATCGATCCTCAGCGCTTCAAGCCCGATGCGGCGGCGCGCACGGCGCTGCGCGCCGACCTGGGGCTGGCGGAGAAGACCACGCTGTTGCTGCACTGCAGCAGGCTGGAACCGGAGAAGGGCCCCCAGTACTCGATCCGGGCCTTCGCGCAGCTGGCCGGCCGCTTCCCGGAGCTCCGGCTGCTGGTGGCCGGCAACGGCACCCGCCGCCAGGCCCTCGAGGCGCTGGCGGCCGGGCTGGGGCTCGGCGACCGGGTGAGGTTCGTGGATCACGTGCCCAACCAGGAGCTACCGTCCTTCTACAACGCCTGTGACGTGTTTCTGTGCCCGACCGTCGCCGTCGAGTCGTTCGGGATCACGGTCGCCGAGGCGATGGCCTGCGGCCGCCCCGTGGTCGCCTTTCGCCGCGGCGGCATCCAGACCTCGATCGATCACGGCGTCAACGGCTTGCTGGTCAAGGCCGGGGACGTCGGCGGCCTGGCGGCCGCCACCGCCGGCTTGCTGGCCGACCCGGAGATGCGCCGGCGCATCGGCGAGGCGGCGCGCCGCAAGGCCGTCGAGGCGCTCAGCGTCGAGCGGATGACGGAAGACGTGCTGAAGGTCTTTCGCGCGCTGCTTGCGGAGGAGCGCCGGTGAGCGGCCGGCCGGCCGGCGCCGCCGTGCCGCGGCCGCCCGGCGTCCTCTCGGGGCTCGCCCGCTGCTCCTGGGACCCGCTCGCCATCACCCGGCTGGCCCAACGGCGGGCGGTCGTCAGCGTCGCCGGCGACGTCGGCGGCCTGGTCGTCGACGTCGGCGCCGGGCGCCAGCCGCACCGCGACGTCCTGGAGGCCCGCGCCCGCCGCCTGGTCGCCGTCGACATCCCCGGTGATTCGCCGACTGCGGGGATCGACGTGTGGGGCGACGCCACGGCGCTGCCGCTGGTCTCCGGGTGCGCCGACACGGTCACCTGTCTGAGCGCGATCTGGTACGTGGCGGAGCCGCGGGCGGCGATCGCCGAGCTCGCTCGCGTCCTGCGGCCACAGGGTCGGCTCGTCCTGCTCGCCCAGCAGATCCGGGGCGAGTCGCCCGAGGCCAACGACTACTGGCGCTTCTCCCGTCAGGGCCTGGAGCTGCTGGCCAGGGAGGCGGGCTTCGAATCGGTGCGGGTGGTGGCCACCAACGGGGTCTTCGCGACCACCGGGCAGCGGCTCAGCGGCTGGATGTACGAGGCTCTCTCGGTGCGACGACCAGTGCCGCGATGGATCACCCGCAAGCTTTGCGCACTGGTCCTCATGCCCTGCTGGCTGCTCGACCAGCTCGAGTGGGGGCGCCAGGAAACGCTCCATTGGCTGCTGACGGCACAACGGCCATGATCAGCCGGACCCGGTGCAACGCGGCGCAGACAGGGCGGCCCGTAGCCGGCGGCAGAACGGCGGTGAGACATGCGGGTTGAGCCCAGGCTCGATCACCGGCATGGCCTGGTGTTCGACGGCAGCCCGCTGCCGTCGGGCCTGCTGCACCGGGCCCGCGGCTACCTTTCCGGCAAGGGCAGCTGCACCCAGACGAGAATCGTGCAGCTCGCCGTCCGGCAACAGGCTCGAGGCCGCCCGTCGTTCGTCGTCAGGGTCGACGACTTCCCGCGCTGGGACCGCGGTCTGGACGGCTTCCTGCGCTTCGACGAGATCCTCAGCGCCGCCGCGGTGCCCTACGTGCTGGGCGTGATCCCGGCGCCCTGCCGCGACCCGGAGGCGACCGCGGACGACGACGAGCGACGGCTGTCCGATGCCGAGGCGCAGCTCCTCGTCGACATCCGCAGCCACGTCGAGTTCGCCCTCCATGGCTGGAGCCACCGGCGCCGTCCCGGACCGATCGCCAGCGAGGTCGTCGGCACCGGCGCCGAGCTGCTGGCGGAACGCCTCGATGTCGGGATCTCCAGGTTGCAGGCGCTCGGCCTGGCGGTCGAGTCCTTCATCCCCCCGTACAACGCCATCGACCGCCGGTCGATGGCCATGATCGGCCGGCGGCTTCCGGTGGTGTTCGGCGGTCCGGAGTCGGTGCGCTGGCTCGGCTGCGTGCCCGGCCCCGCGAGGCTCGAGGATGTCTGGTACCTGCCCTCCTACCCGCCGGCTTACGGGCGCGCCGGCGAGCTGGCTGCGCTGGTGCGCCGCATCCGCGACCGCGACCTGCCGCTGCTGGTGCCGTTGACCCTGCACTGGGCGTGGGAACAGGACGATGGCTTCGCGGCGCTTCGTGAGCTCGCCGGCCTGCTCACCGGGGCGGCCGTCCCGCTCGGGGCCTGGCTGCATGGACCGGGCTCGGACCGCGCCGACCCCGGCGCGGCCGGGGGTCGCCCCGAAACCGCCGCTCCCGAGCGGCGTCGATGATGCGGCTCTCGGCGCGGGTGATGCGGGCGATGCGCTGGGACATCCTCGGGAGCACCGCGGTCGCCGCCCTGACCTTCCTGACCACCGTGTGGCTGGCTCGAGCGCTGGCCCCCGAGACCTACGGGCTGCTGGCGCTGCTTCTCGCCACCGTGAGCCTCGGCCAGCTGCTCGCCAACGGCGGCGTCCGCACGGCGCTGCTGCGCTTCGTCCCCGAGGCGGTCAAGCGGGGCGGGCCCGCGGCGGCGGTGACGATGATCGTCGACGGCCTCTGGTTGCGCACCGCGATCCTGGTGGCCGTGTCGGTGCCGCTCGTCTTCCTGCCGCGGCTCACCGCCGGGGCGCTGGGACGGCCGGCCCTGGCCCCCTACATGCCCTGGATGCCGCTGCTCATCGCCCTGCCCCTGTACGCCGACGTGCTGGCGGCGGCGCTGCTCTCGGTCTTCCGCCAGCGCACCCTGCGGCTCTCGGAGGTGGCCAACAAGCTCGTCTACGCCGCCTGTCTTCTCGCCGTTCCGTTGTGGGCGGACGCGATCCATGGCGTCATCCTCGCCTGGACGCTGGGCTGGTTGGCGGCGATCGGGTGGCTGGCCGTCGATGCCGGCCGGGTGGGGTTCCTGGCCCGGGCCCGCCGGCGCCACCACGACCTGCGGCGGCTGGTCCGTTTCGTGGGAACCGCCTACGGGCTGTCGCTGATCGCCTTCGTCCTCGGCCGCGAGCTGGACTTGTTGCTGCTCGCCCGCTTCGGCGTCGGCGACGATATGATCGCCCAGTACACCATCGCCTTCGCGTTCGTGACGCTCGTCTACCGGCTGCCGCTGCTGCCGATCGCCGGGGGCTTCGACCAGCCGCTGATCGCCGGGCTCTACGCGCAGCACGACTGGCCCGCGCTTCGCCGCCTCTTCCGCGCCTACTTCGAGTACATCTGCCTGTTCATCGTCCCGATCATGGCGGGAGGAGCCGTGCTCGGCAGCGATCTCGTCCGCGAGATCTACGGGGTGCCCTACGGCAGCGCCCCGACGCTCATCGTGGCGCTGCTGGTCGCCCTCGGCCTGGCCAAGCTCGCCGGCATCACCGGCCCTTTCATGCTCGGCACCGATCGCGAGACGGCGATGCTGCGGATTCGTAGCAGCTTCGCGGCGGTCAACGTGCTGGCAGCGCTGGCGGCGATTCCCATCTGGGGGGCGACGGGGGCGGTCCTGGCGACCAGCCTCGCGATGATCGGCCTGACGGCCGCCGAGGCGGTCTTCGTGGACCGCTATCTCGGGGCCGGATATCCGCGTCGTTTCCTGGTGAGCATCGCGATCGGCACTGCCGCGATGGCGGCGGTGGTCGCCGGGCTGCGTTCGCTTGCCGGCGAGGAGCCGGGGCTGATCCCGCTGCTCGGCATCGTCGCCGCCGGCGCCGGCGTCTACCTCGCGCTGCTGCTGTGGCTGCGTCCCGTCGATCACCGGCAGGCGGAGATCCTCGCCGGGGCCGGCGCCCCTTCGCTTGCCCGCATCGTCGCCCGCATCTCCCAACCCGCGGCGGCGAGCTCATGATCGGCGGCGGCGCGTCGATGGCCGGCGGCGAGGCCGCCGGCAACCGGGAGCGGCGCTGGCTGGATCTGCAGCGACAGCGCCACCACTCGCGCCGCGACTTCGCCGAGTACCAGTTCCATTCGGCCCGCTCGCGCGTCCGCGACGAGCTCGTCCCCCTGACGGGCAAGGACCGGCCGCGCCTCCTCGACGTCGGTTGCGGTCTCGGCGGGCTCGCCGTCGCCTACGCGGCCGGCGGCGCCGTCGTGACCGCCGTCGACACCCAGCTCTACGACGCCGACAGCCTCGAGTTCGCCCGCTCCTTCGCGGCCGCCAAGGGCGCCGAAGTCGAGTTCCTCGGCGTCGCCGAGACCGACTGGCCGATGCCGGATGCCAGCTTCGACGTCGTCCTGCTCGACAGCGTCATCGAGCACGCGCCGGACCCCCGGCGCTTGCTGCGCGAATCGACGCGTGTGCTAGGTCCCGGCGGCTGGATGCTGATCAGCTTTCCGGTCTTCTACGGCCCCTTCGGAGGCCATATCGACGACTACATCCGCATCCCCTGGTGGCACCTGCTGCCGAAGCCGCTGGTGCGGGCGAGCCTCCGCCGCCGCCGGCCCCGCGGCGGCTACGTGACCCCCGAGTTCTCGATCGGCATGTTCGACAGCCTCAACCGCATGACCCTGCGGCGCTTCCACGAGCTGCTGGCGCCGCTGCCACTCGAGCTCGTCACCCTGCGCCGCGCCGCCTTCCTGACGACACCCGGCAACCAGTTGGTCCACGACCTGCGGACGGCGCTGGCGCGCTCCGACCGGCGCGCCGCGTGGGCGGCCCTGCGCCGGGCGCCGCGCGACTTTTCCTTCGTCGACGCCTGCTTGTTCCTGCTCTTGCTGCCGACGCTCCCGCTGATGCGCGTGCCGCTGCTGCGCGAGCTCTTCCTGGGCGGCGTCCGTGCCAAGCTCCGCAAGGTGGAGATCGCCGATCCGGGAGCAGGCCTTCGAGCCCAGACAGCGCCACAGCGAAAATGACCGAGCGACCGCGCGACATCGTCTGTATCGCCACCCGGCGACTGGACAACCCGATGCCAACGAACGTCCAGCACCTCATGCTGCGGCTCGCCGAGCGCCGGCGGGTTCTGTATGTCGAGCCGCCCGTCGACCCGGTGTTTCTCGTCCGCCGTGGCCGTGATCCCCGCGGCGAGACCGCGGTGCAAACGAGCAACCAGATGCACGTGCTGTCGCCGATCGTCTTGCCCTGGGCGCACCGATCGAAGGCGATCGCCGCCCTCAACCAACGCTTGCTGGTGGCGCAGATCCGCCGCCGCCGCCGGCGGCTGGCGTTCGAGCGCCCCTTGCTGTGGCTCTTCTCGCCGCGCCAGGCGGGGATGATCGGCAGGCTCGGCGAAGCGGCCGTCTGCTACCACATCACCGACGACTACAAGGCGATGCCCGGGGCGGCGACCGCCGCCGCCCGCTCGCGCCTGGTGGCCGACGAGCAGACCGTCCTGCAGGCCGCCCGTCACGTGTTCATCACCTCGCGACGGCTCGCCGAGGACCGCGGCCTGTCAGGGGAGCGGTTCCACGTCATTCCCAACGTCGCCGACGTCGACCACTTCGGCGCCGCGCTGCGCCCGGAGACCAGGGTCGCGGAGGAGATGGCGGCGATCGGCGGCCCGATCGCCGGCTTCGTCGGCGCCGTCGACGACTACAAGATCGACTTCGAGCTGCTGGCGGCGGCGGCGCGGCGAACGCCGGAGATCTCGTGGGTCCTCATCGGACCCGTGGGGTGGGCCGATCCGACGACCGTCCCGCCCCAGCTGCGCCTGCCAAATGTCCACCTGATCGGACCGCGACCCTACCGGAGCCTGCCGGCCTACGTGAAGGCCTTCAGCGTCGCCCTGATTCCCTACCGGATCAACGAGTACACTCGCTACTGCTCGCCGCTCAAGCTGTACGAGTACCTCGCGGCGGGCGTCGGCGTCGTCGCCACCGACCTGCCGGCCCTTCGCGAGGCCGGCGACCTGGTGACCATCGCCTCGGATCCCGAGAGCTTCGCCGTCGCGGTTCGGACGCGGCTGGAGGATGACGACGGGCTGCGGCGGGCGCGAATCGACCTTGCCGCGCGCAACTCCTGGAGCCGCCGCATCGAAGAGATCGAAGCGATCCTATGCGAATCCTGATGGTTTGCCCCTCGTACCAGCCGCAGGCGATCGGCTGTGGCGTCGGCGACTACACCAGGCTGCTGGCCGAGCAGCTCGCCGCCGGCGGCGACGACGTCGAGGTGTTGTGCGGCAGCGGCTACCGGGGGCCAATCGACGGCGCGGTCAGGGTCCGGCCGATCGTCGAGAGCTGGTCGCCGTGGGCGCTGCTCCGGCTGGCCACGGCGCCTGCAAGCGCCGACCTGATCGACTTCCAGTTCACCCCGGTGCTCTACGGGCGGCACAGCGCCCTGCGCCTGTGGCCGGCGCTGCTGAAGCTGCGCCGGAGGCGGGTTCCAGCCGTCGTCACGCTCCACTCGCTGAGCGGCCGTTCGCTCGGCTCGCGACTCGCGGCCGGCCTGATGCTGCTGGCCGCCCGCGGGGCGATCGGCGCCAACGAAGAGGTGACGGCGATGCTGGCCCGGCGGGCGCCGCGCCTGGCGCGCAAGACGATCGAGGTCCCCATCGGCTCCAACGTGGTCATCGCCCCGGCCGCCCCCGCCGAGCTGCAGGCGGTTCGCGCCCACCTGGGCGCCGGCCCCGGCGATCCGCTGCTGGCCCACTTCGGCCTCGTGTACCCGGGCAAGGGCCTGGAGACGCTCTTTCGCGCCCTCGGCACTCTCCGCGGCCGGCATCCGGGCGCGCGGCTGGCGATCGCCGGCGAGACCCGCGCCGAAAGCCGCGACTACCGTGAGACCCTGGAGCGCTTGGCCGCCGACCTCGGCGTCGCCGGCGCCATCCAGTGGACCGGCAGGCTGGAGCCCGCGGAGGTATCCCGCCTGTTGCAGGCGGCGGACCTGTACGTCGTCCCCTACGACGGCGGCGTCTCGATACGCCGCGGCACGCTGATGGCTGGGCTGGCGCACGGGCTGCCGGTGATCAGCACCACGCCGGCGGTGCCTTCCGCCCATCTGCGAGACGGAGAGAACGTCTCGCTGGTGCCGCCCGGCGACCCCGGCGCCCTCGCCGCGCGGCTGATCGAGCTCGTCGAGGCGCCGGACCGGCGCGCCGCCCTCGGCGAAGGGGCGCGGGAGCTGGCGGCGGCCTTCTCCTGGCCGCGCATCGCGGCGACGACCCGCAGCGCCTTCGCACAGGTCGCCCGATCATGAAGATCCTGGTGCTGACCCCGACTTTCCTGCCGGCGGTCGGCGGCGCCGAGCTGGTCCTCTTTGAGGTCTACCGGCGGCTGGCGGCGCGCCACGAGGTGGTGCTGCTGACCCCGCTGCTGTCTCCGCACTTGCTCAGCCACTACGCCTCGGACGAGTATGGAGACGAGGCCATCCCGTTCGCGGTGCGCCGCTTTCGGGACCGCATCACGTTCTTCAAGGTCCCCGGCCACCGGCTCAGCCTCGGGGCGCTGCCGCCGTTCTCGCTGTCGGCGGTGGCCGCAACGAGCGAGGCCATCCGCGACCTGCGGCCGGACGTGCTCAACGTCCACTACCTGGTCCCCACCGGCCTGGCCGGCTGGTACGCCGCGCGCCGCCACGGCATCCCGACGGTCATGACGATGAACGGCCGCGACGTGCCGGGGCCGGGCGTGCCCCGCCTGTGGCGCTGGTGGCAGCGGGCGCTGCTGGCCGCCGCGACCGACGTCACCTACGTCTCCGGCTACTGCGAGACCGCGATCTACGGCCCCTCCGGTGGGCCCGGGCGGGTCATCTACAACGGCGTCGCCATCCCGCCGCCCGCCGGCGATGCGGCGCGGGCCCGCCGCCGGCTCGGGCTCGACGGGGACCGGTTCCTGATCTTCGCCCTCGGCCGCCTGGCCAAGGAGAAGCGCGTCGACGTGCTGGTCCGGGCGATGCGCCGCTACCTGGACGCCGGCGGCGAGGGCAGCATGGCGATCGGCGGCACCGGACCCGAGAGCGAATCCCTGGAGCGGCTGGCGAAGCAGCTCGGGCTCGGCGACAGGCTGCGGTTCTGCGGCTTCATCCCGACCCCCGAGCTCGCCGACTACTTCGCCGCCTGCGACACCTTCACCTTCCATTCGACGTACGAGACCTTCGGCATCGTCATCGCCCAGGCGATGAGCTACGGCAAGCCGGTGGTCACGGCCCGCAACACCGCCCTGCCCGAGGTCCTCGGCGACGCCGGCTTGCTCGCCGACGCCTGCGACCCGCGAGGGTTCGCCGCCGCCTTCCTCGAGCTCTCCGCCGACGTCGAGCTACGGCGGCGGCTGGGCGCGGCCGGCCGGCGGCGCGCCGAAGAGCTGTTCGACTGGGACAAGATCGCCCTCCAGTACGAGGCGGTCCTCGAGCGCGCCGCCGCGCGGGGCGGACCGTGAGCGCCGGCGGGCGCGCCGTGCGGGTCGCATACCTCCACGATCACGGCGAGATCAGTGGCGGCGAGACCAGCCTGCTGGCGCTCTGGGAGCACCTCGACCGAGCCCGCTTCGAGCCGATCCTGGTCGGCGTCGGCGAGGGCCCGTTCGCCGCCGCCGCCCGGCGCCTGGGCGTCGAATGCGTCGCGGTCGAGTACCCGCGCTTTCGGGGCCTGCTGGCGCCCGGCGGCTGGCGGAGCCTGCGGCGCCTGCGGCGCCTGCTGCGCGAGCTCGACGCGGCCCTCGTGCACGGCAACACGCCGCGCACCAATCTGGCCGCCTCGACGATGCGCGGCGCCGCGGCCCCGGCGATCATCTGGCACCAGCGGACCCTGCCGCGCCACTCCGACTGGGACGTCGAACGCCGCCTCGGCTGGCTTGCCGACCGGATCATCTGCAACTCGGCGGCGGTGGCGGAGCGCTTCGGGGCCCGCCGGCGCAACGTCGTCGTCGTCCACAACGGCGTCGACACCGACCGCTTCCGTCCCGGCAACGGCGGAGCGGCCGTCAGATCGGAGCTCGGGCTCGCCGAGGGTGAGGTGGCGGTCGGCATCGTCGGCAACTTCAGCCCGCTGAAGAACCACGAGCTCTTCCTCGCCGCGGCGCGGCGCTTTCGCGACGGTCGATCGGCGGCCCGCTTCCTGATCGTCGGCGGTGAGGTGTTCGCGGAGAACCGGGCGCGGGCGGCCGAGCTGCGGGCCCTCGCCACCGCCCTCGACCTCGAGCAGACGGTGACGTTCGTCGGCCGGCGCGACGACATGCCGCGGGTCATGGACGCCCTCGACGTGCTGGTGGCGGCATCCAGCATCGAGGCCTGCAGCCGCGCCGTGCTCGAGGCCATGGCCGCGGGGACACCGGTGGTCGCCGCCCGCGCCGGCGGCAACCCCGAGCTCGTCGAGGCCGGCGCCAGCGGCCTGTTGTTCGCGCCGGAGAGCGCCGAGGACCTGGCTGGGGTCCTGGAGCTTCTGATCGTCGATTCGGACCGGCGCCGGGCGATGGGCGCCGCCGCGCGGGCCCGCGCCGTCGAGCACTTCGGCATCGGCAAGCAGGTTGCCGCCATCGAGGCCGTCTACACCGCAGTCCTGGACGAACGATGAGCCGCCCGCTGCGGATCGGCGCCGACGTCCGCGAATGGCGAGCGGGCACCTCGACCGGCATCGGCCGCTTCCTGAGCGGCTTCCTCGAGTGGGCGGTCGAAAGCGCTCCCCACGAGCTGCTGCTGATCGGCAACCAGCACACCGAGCAACGGCTCGCCGGCGCCGCCGGCAGGGCGGGCAGGGCGGCCAGGGTACAGTTCGAGCGTCATCCCGAACGCAGCACTCTCGCCTGGGACCATCTCGTCCTGCCCCGTTGGCTTCGCCGCAGGAGCATCGACGTGTTCCTGTCGCCGTATTACAAGGTGCCGCTCAACGCCCCCTGCCCGGTCGTGGCCACGATCCACGACCTCATCCCGTTGCACTACCCGCGACCGGGCCGAGGCGGGCTGCATCGCCTGCTCATCCGTCGCTGGATGCGCTTCATGCTCGAGCGCGCCACCCGCGTGGTCACCGATTCCGAGTTCTCGCGCCAGGACATCGCCCGCACGCTGGGCCTGCGCGGCGGCGGCATCGAGGTCGTGCCGCTGCGCCTCGAGCCGGCGCTCGCCTCGCCTCCCGGGCTCGCGGCCCGCGACGCGACGCTGAGGAGCCTCGACCTGCGGGCCGGTTATGTCCTTTACGTCGGCCGCTTCGAGCCCCACAAGAACGTCCACCTGCTGGTCGAGGCCTGGAGCCGGCTCGATGCCGGGCTGCGGGAGCTTCACCCCCTGGTGCTCGCCGGCCAGGGTGGCGAGCGGCTGGCCGCGGCCGTCCCCGGCGTCAGGGCGCTCGGCTTCGTCGCCGAAAAGAATCTGCCGGCTCTGTACGCCGGCGCCGAGGTCTTCGCCTTCCCGTCGCTCTACGAGGGCTTCGGGCTGCCGCCGCTGGAAGCGATGGGGTGCGGAACGGCGGTGATCTGCTCCACGGCCGCCTCGCTGCCGGAGGTGGTCGGCGAGGCCGCGCGGCTGCTGCCGCCGGATGAGGCCGGCCCCTGGACGTCGGCGCTGGGCGAGCTGCTCACCGATGCCGGCGCCCGCGCCAGCCTCGTCGCCGCGGGGCGGCGCTGGGTGGAACGCTACCGCCCGCAGAGCGCCGCCCCGCTGCTGATGCGGGTGCTGGAGTCGAGCCGAGCCTCCAACTCGGTTGGCGGGCCATCATGAGGGTCCTGATCGGCGCCGACGTCGCCCCGTTCGACCCGGGCAGCGGCGCCGAGCGCCTGCTGCAGGCGCACGCCCGCGAGCTGGCCAGACGCGGCCACGAGCTGCGGATCGTCTTTCGTGCCCCTCCCCCGGCGTCCGCCCATGACCAGCGGCATCCGGCGCCCGGCGACGAGTGGGAGGGGTGTCTGCTGTTCCCCTACGCCGTCGACCGCGGCGGCAGCCTCTCGTTCCTGCGCAACACGCTCGTCAACGGCAGGCGGGCGGGCGCCCGCGCCACCTCGAGCTGGCAGCCGGACGTCATCAACGTCTACCAGCCGTTCACCGGCCTGGCGCTGTTGCGCGCCAACCGTCCCCCGGCGCCGTTGATGTACACGTTCCTGTCGCCCGCACCGGCCGAGCTCAGGGCTCGCGCCGAAATGGCTTTCTGTAGCGAGGACGCCCAGGGGCCAGCCAAGCGCCAGCCGGGATCGGGCGGCGTCCGCGGCCGGCTCCTGCGCGCCGGCCTCTGCTGGGTGGAGGACCGGGTCCTGCGGCGCGCCGATCGCATCTCGGTGCTCAGCGACTTCATGAGGGACGAGATCCTCGCCTGGCACCCGCGCGTCGATCGCGACCGTATCGTTCGCATTCCAGGGGGCGTCGACACCGGCTCGTTCGTGCCGATCGCCGACCGTGCCGGGCTGCGCGCCGAGCTCGGCTACCCCGCCGGCCGCAAGCTGCTGCTGACGGTGAGAAACCTCGAGCCGCGCACCGGCGTCGAAAACCTGCTGGCCGCCATCACTCGACTGGCCGGGAGGCGGCGCGACTTCCTGCTGCTGGTCGCCGGGCGCGGACCGCTCGCCGAGCGGCTGCAGGAGACCGTCCGCAGCGCCCAGATCACCGATCTCGTCCGCTTCCTGGGCTTCGTGGAGGAAGCCGAGCTCTTGCGCCTGTACGCGGCCGCCGACCTTTACATCCAACCGGACACCGACCTCCAGGGGTTCGGCTTGCCGATCGTCGAGGCGATGGCGTGCGGGACCCCGGTTCTGGCGACGCCGGTCGGCGGCGCCGTCGACATCCTGCGACCCATCGACGACCGCCTGCTGTTCTCGTCGGTCGAGCCCGAGGCCATCGCCGCCGAGCTCGGCGCCGCCCTCGACGATCGCGACATCATCGGCCCGCGGGACAAGTACCGGCGCATCGCCGAGGAGAGGTTCGCCTGGCCACGGGTCGTCGACCAGGTCGAAGCGCTGATGGCCGCGATGCGCCGCGAGCACGATGGCACTTCTCATCGTCGTTCGTCGCCCACAGCGGAAGGGCGGTGAAAAGTGCGGGCTAGTCGCTGCCCGGTCTGCGGCGGCGCCCGGGTGGCGCCGAACCGGTACCCGGCCACGCCCGGTCTGCTGCGCTGTCCCGATTGCGGCCTGGTGTTTCGCGAGCGGCCGGTCGCACCTTCCGCGCCGCCGGGCCCGCCGGCCGCGGACCCCGAGCGCCTCAACGCCGGCCGCCACGACCTGTTTGCGGTCGGACTGCGGCTGCTCGCCCCCCACCGCCGCCTCGGCCGCCTGCTCGACGTCGGCGCCGGGCCGGGGGGGTTCGTGAAGCTGGCCGCGGAGGCGGGCTGGAGGCCGATCGGGATCGAGCCCGACGCCGCGGTCCTCCGGCTGGCCGCGGAGCTCGGCGTCCCGGGCCGGGTGCGGGCGGTCGCCGCCGCCCTGCCCTGCGCCGCCGCGAGCCTCGACGCGGTTACCTTCTGGGACACTCTGGATATCGTGGCCGACCCCGTCGGGGCGCTCCGCGAGGCCCTTTCCGTGCTGCGCCCCGGGGGCATCGTGCTGGCCAGGGTCCGCAACGGGCCGGTCCACCTGCTGATGCGCAGGCTGCCGTTCGTCCCCACCAGCGCCTCGGTCGTGCAGACGACGCTCTTTTCCCGGCGAACCCTGGGCAGGTCGCTGGAGACGGCCGGGTTTCGCGCCGTTCGCGTACGCATGTCTCCGCTGACGGCGCGCGATCCGTACCGATCCGAGACGGACCCGGCGTTCGTTCTCCACATGGGGAGGCGCGCATGGTCGGCCGCGGCGTCGGCAGCGGCCGCCGCCTCGGGCCAGCGCCTGCAGATCGGCCCCTCGCTGCTCGCCGTCGCCCGGCGCCCCGAGCGGGACTCAGAGAGCGCGCGATGAGCGGCGGTCTCGTGGAGGACAGGATCTCTGTCCTGCACATCATCACCCGCCTCGATCCGGGCGGCTCGGCGGAAAACACGCTGCTGGCCTGCCATCACCTGGCCGCGAGGGGATGGGACGCCGGCCTGGCGTCGGGACCCGGATGGACCGGGCGGGATGCCGAGGCCGGAGGCGTCGACCTCCCGGTGACGCTGATCCCCCAGCTGCGCCGCGATCCCTCGCCGCTGGCCGACCTGCGGGCGCTGTGGCAGATCTATCGGCTCCTGCGCCGCGAGAGGCCGGACGTCCTCCACACCCATTCGGCCAAGGCCGGGATCCTCGGCCGCTGGGCCGGGTTTTTCGCCGGCGTGAAGCACATTGTCCACACCCCCCACGGCCACGTTCTGTACGGATACGCCCGCGGGCCGAGGAACTGGGCCTACCTCCTCGCCGAGCGGATGACGGCGCCGATAACCCATCGCCTGGTGGCGCTCAGCGAGGGGGAGCGCCGGGAGTCGGCCGCGGCTCGGATCGGCACGCTGGAGAGGTGGGTGGTCATCCCCAGCGGCGTGGACCTGACCGGCATCGAGCCGCGCGTCCGGCTGCCGCAGCCGAGCGCGCCGCTGCGCGTCGGCGTCGTCGCCCGCCTCGAGCACGTCAAGGGCGTCGACGTTCTCGTCGAAGCCAGCGCCATGCTCGCCGCGTCCGGCGCCCCACCGTTCGAGGTGCTGGTCTGGGGCGAGGGCCGCGAGCAGGAGGCGCTCGTGGCGCTGTCGCAACGACTGGGGACCGCCGGCCTGGTGCGCTTCGTCGGCACCGCCGAGCCGGTGGCCCGATTCCTCGATGGCCTCGACGTCTACGCGCAGCCGTCGCGCAACGAAGGGATGGGGCGGGCCCTGGTCCTGGCCCAGGGCGCCGGCCTGCCGATCGTGGCGTCGCGTGTCTGCGGCATCCCCGATGTCGTCCGCGACGGAGAGACAGGCATCCTCGTCGAGCCCGGCGACCCGGCGGCCCTGGCCGCGGGCCTCGAGCGCCTGCTCGCCGACCCCGGGCGGCGTGACCGCTACGCGGCGGCGGCGAGGTCCTGGGTGCTGAGCGACGACGAGACCGGGTTTCCCCGCTTCAGCGTCGAGGCGATGCTGTGGCGATTGGAAGGCCTCTATCGTAGGCTCGCGGGATGAATACCGCGCCGGCCATGGCGGCTCTCCTGCTCGCCGGCCTCGCTGCCGCCGGCCCCCCTGCCGCCGGCCTCGCTGCCGCCGGCCTCGCGGCGCCGCAGCAAGGCGGCCCGGCCGGCCCGCCGCCCGCCATGTCTGGCGCCGCGCGGCCGCTGGCACCGCCTGCTCCCCGCCAGATGGTCGCCGTCGTCCACGTCCATACCGATGCCAGCAGCGGCAGCGAGGCGCCGTCGAGCCTGTCGGCGATGGCCCGCGAGGCCGGCGTCGACCTCCTCGTGCTGACCGAAAACTTCGGCTACCAGTTCCGCTACGCCCCCTGGCCGCTCCGCTACTTCTTCGAGGCCCGCCGCTCGACACCGACGCTCGAAGACCACGGAATCGACCGCTACCTCGGGGAGATCGCCGAGCTGCAGCGCCGTGAGCCTCGGCCCGCGATCCTGATCGGCGTCGAGGTTCCAGCCTATTACTACTGGACCGGGAGCCTGCTGACCGGCGACCTCACCCTCCACGACATGCAGCGCAACGTGCTCGTCGTCGCCCCGCTGGCGCCCGCCGGGGGCAGTGGGGGCGATGGTGGCGATGGTGGGGATCGAGAAGACGGGGAAGGAAGGGTGCCGGGATTCGCCTACGACGCCGCCGCCACCGCCGATCTTCTCCGCTCCATCCCTGCGGTCGGCAACCGCTACTACCGTCATTACGGCGCCGGGAGCCTGCTGCTGCTGGCCCCGGGCCTCGTTGCCCTCGCCTGGGCACTTTCCCGCCTGCATCGCCGCGGCGCCTTCCGGCCCGCCACCTACCGGCAACGCTTCCGCCCCAGCCAGGATCCCAAGGGTTACATGCGCTCGCCACCCGTCCACCACGAGGCCGGCGATTGGGCCGCGGTCGTCGCGCTGGCGGCGGCGATCGCCCTGCTGACCGTCAACTTCCCGTATGCGGTCCGCTCGCTGCCTCCCTACGATGCGGGCGCCGGCTACAGGCCGTTTCAACGGCTGTTCCAGGCGGTGGGGGATGGTGGCGGGCTGTCGTTCTGGTCGATGCCCGAAGCCAGCGACCATCACGAGATCGGCGTCGGGCCGCTAGCGGTCAAGCTCTCGACGACCCCCTACCCGGAGGCGCTGACCGAGACCGCCGGTTACACGGGCTTCGGCGGCGTCTATGCCGACACCATCACGACGATCGACGCGGGCGGGCCCTGGGACCGGGCGATCGCCGCCCACCTGGTCGGAGAGCGCAACTCGCCGCCCTATCTGATCGGCGAGTCCGCGTTCCACTTCACCGGCCAGGCCGGCAAGCATCTCGACGACATCCTGACCCTGCTGCTGGTCGACGAGCCGGGCATCCGCGCCGGCTACGAGGCGCTCGCCGCCGGCCGCTCGTATGCGGTGCGGCGGGAGCCCGCGGGCCCCGACCTGCGGCTCCGCGAGCTTGCCGCCGTCGGCGCCGACGAGCCACAGGGGCCCGCCGCCCGCGCCGGTGAGACCCTGCGGATCGGGGGCGACCGGCTCGAGCTCGTCCTGCAGGTCGAAGACGCCGCCGGGGCCGCGGTGGCGGTGGAGATCACGGTGATCCGCGACGGGGCGGTGCACCGCCGCTGGAACGCCGCCACGCCGGTCGCCGAGCGCTGGCTCGAAACGCTCGAGCCCGGCGATCGGCCCGCCTACTTCCGGGTCATCGTCCGCGGTCCGCGCCCGGCGTACGTTGTCTCGAACCCTATATTCGTGCGACGCGGCGCGCGGTGACTAGCCCCATTCACGGCCCATCATGAGGATCCTCGCGGCGCATCAGCCCCAGTATCTGCCCTGGCTCGGCTTCTTCGACAAGCTGGACGCCGCCGACGTCTTCGTGCTGCTCGACGACGTCCAGTTCAAGAAGAACGAGTGGCAGAACCGCAACCGCATCAAGACCGCGACCGGCTGGCAGTGGATCACGGTGCCGGTGCGCCACCGCTTCCCGCAGAGCATCGCCGAAGTGGAGATCCGCAACGACGAGCCCTGGTCGCGCAAACACCAGCGGGCATTGGAATCCAACTACGGCAAGGCCCCCTGTTTCGGGACCTTCATGCCGCTGCTCGCGGAGGTGCTCGAGCGCCGCTGGGAGCGCCTGGCGCCGCTGAACAGCGAGCTGATCAGCAGGCTCGCGGAGCGTCTCGGGATCGGCACCGAGATACGGCTCGGCTCTTCTCTCGACGGCCGCCCGGACCCGACGCTGCGGCTCGTCGATCTGTGTCGCCAGCTCGACGCCGATACCTATCTGTCGGGCGCCGGGGGCGACTACCTCGACGAGAGTGCCTTCGCCGACGCCGGTCTGGCGCTGCGCTTCCAACGCTTCGAGCATCCCGTCTATCCGCAGCAGTTCGGTACCTTCGAGCCCTGCATGTCGGTGGTCGACCTGCTGATGAACTGTGGCAGCGACAGCCTCTCGCGGATTCGCTCCGGCCGCCGCGCCCCTCGGAGTCCATCCGCCGCCTGCTAGCAGGCCGTTGTGGAGGTGTGATGGGTCTGGCGCGCGGACCTTGCGGGTGAGGGCAAGGAGAGCCGACGCAGGCGATGCCGGAGCCATCGTCGAGCACTGGAATCAAGCACAAGGCAGTCATCGCGGGCCAGCGCAGCCGTGACCTGTTGAGAAGGTCCGGCAAGATGTGCACGGAGTTGCGCCCCGCGCGTCTGTTCATGTGAAGTTGGAAGTGAGCCGGTGGGCTGCGCCCGCCCGGCTCGCCCGGCCTTCGAAGACCAGACCGGCGGCCCCTTCGGGGTCGCGAGACACGGAAACGGAGACGACGATGAGAGCAGCCTCGCTGGCAACGATCATGGCCCTGACGGTGGTCCTCGCCGGCCAAGCTACCGCCGGCCAACCTGCTGGCGGCCAGCCTGTCGCCGGCCAACCCGGCGCCGGCCAACCTGCCGCCGGCCAACTGGCGGCGGGTCAGGTGGCGGTGGCGCCGAGCCTGACGATCTACACCCAGAACCTGGCGCTGGTGCGTACCGGCCTCGACCGTATCCTCGAGCCCGGCACGTACACCGTGCGCGTCGACGGCCTGC
>DASWHK010000007.1:0-17990 GCA_036398215.1 Acidobacteriota bacterium
CAACATCCCCGTCGACGTCGCCCTGGAGATGGGGGCGCAGCGGGTCGTGGCGATCGACACGACCAGCCCCTCGGAATTGGTGGGTCCGGGCAGCGGCGTGCTGGACACCGCCGGGCGGCTGATCGAAACGATGGCGGAGACCCCGAATCGATTGCATTGGCGAGAGCCGGACCTGCTGATCCGGCCCGACCTGGAAGGCCACTCCTACACCCGCTACGACGGCTTCGACGAGTTGATCGAGCAGGGCTACCGAGCCGCCCGAGATGCGATCGAGGAGATCCGGGAGCTGCGGGCGCTCACACCGTCCCGTCGCGGGAGCGACGTCGGCGCCGCCGCAGTGGATGCCGGAACCGGCGGCGCCAGCCGGCCGCCGGCTCCGACCGACGGCAATTCGGCGCTCGACGGCATGACGGTCGAGGAGGTGCGCGTCGAGGGGAACGAGGCCGTGGCGCCGGTGCATGTCCTCGAGTACTTCGGCATCGGGGCCGGTGAGCGGTTGCCCTTCCCCGAGGCGCTCGACGGCCTCGATCGCATCTTCGCGAGCGGCCTCTTTCGCAACGCCTGGATCGACTTCCTGCCGGCCGGCGCCGACGCCGTCACCATCGTGCTCCACGTCGCCGAAGAGCCGCGCCTGATGCTCGACCTGGGGGCTTCGCTCAACGACGAGGACAAGGCGAGGGGATTCGCGCGCCTGGTGGGCAACAACCTCCTCGGCCGGGCGGCGGTCTCGGAGTTGGAAGCGCGCGCCAGCGATCGCGAGGTCACTCTCGAAGTCTCCTACCTGTCGCCGAACACCGCCCGGCCGGGGCCCGGCTTCCGGGTCGCCGGCATGCTGCAGCGCGAGAAGCCGCGCGTCTTCGCCGGCGGCGAGTTCATCAACCGGGCGGAGTTCCTGCGCCTCGACCTGGACGGGGCGCTCGACTTCGCCACCTCACGCCGCAGCAGCCTGAACGCCGGCGCGCGCTTCGGCCAGGTCGACGTGCGGCCACGCCTCGGCCTCGGGTTCGTGACCGAGAGCAACCGGATGAGGATCGTCTACGCGCGCTTCGAGATCGACACCCACGACCACCAGCCTGCGGACGGCGGCATCCGGATGGTCGCCCGGGCAGAAAGGAGCCTGACGGGTCTGGGAGCCAGCCAGGACTTCTGGCGAGGCTGGATCGACCTGCGGCAGGAGGCGATCCTGGACGACAGGCACAGCGTCAGCGGGCGCCTCATGATCGGGATATCGGGAGGCGAGGTGCCGGTGCACGAGCAGTTCCGGATCGGCGGCCCCGAGCTCATCCCCGGGCTGCACCGTGACGAGCTGTGGAACGACCAGACGCTCGGGCTCGCGGTCGGGTACGCGTATCGATTGATGCCCGGGCTGTGGGCCCATCTGAACGCTGGTGGCGGGCAGGCGTGGGCCCTGAAAGAGCAGATCGGTCTCGGATCGTTGCGCTACGGGGCCGGCGTCGGCGTCTCGTACTCGACCGCCCTCGGGCCCGTCTCGGCCAGCTACGGCATCGCGCACGACGGCAGCGGCAAGCTCTATGTGACGCTCGGCTACCAGTGAGGGGTTGGTCAGCCCGACTTTCTCAACGTCGGCGTCCTCGGCGCGCCTCTCCTTTCGGTTAGTTGAGCCCCTGCTTCACGATCGTTGGCCACGATCTCGCCGGCCGCGGCGAGCGTGCCGGGCAAGCGGCGAAGCGATCAGTCGCGCGAAATGCGGGGTCGCCATCCGAATCGCTCCACGCCGCTGGGGCGTGCGGTGCGGTCACGGAACACGCACTCGAGGATGTAGCTGCTGCTGCTGACCAACCCGCCCTTGACGAGGTGGCTGTCGTTGCCGCCCGCCCGCGTCTCGCCGTGAGACTCACGGATGGTCAAGGCTTCCACCCGCTCGCGGGCCTCACTGCGGGCGCGGGCCTCCGCGGAGCTCGAGGAGGTCACCAGACGGACGTTGGCGGCTCGCAGCTCGTGCTTCATGGCCTCGATGGTGCTCGAACTCTCGGCCGTGGTACTGAGACTCTCGGCGTTCGCCCCCATATGCGCACCTCTCTACGGTTGCGGTTGCGGTTGATTGTCGTCCACGACCCCCAGCACGAGGGGTATTTCCCCCGGAGTAGCAAAATGCTTGCCATTCGGCGGGATGAGCGCCGTTTACTGCGGGGACGGTGCCTTTCCGGCGAATCGGCGTCACACGAGCGACGCTTCGACTGCCCGGAGCTCCCGCGACTGCTACCGCCCCGGCAGACAGGCGGCGGCTCCCGAACGTCCAACATTGCAGGGTCGATGCACATCTTGCAGGCGCGGAGGGCCCGACCCAGAGGGGCCTGACCAAAAACGGCGGCTCGACATGCGGCTGGACGACTCGTGGTCTCGGCTGGCAACCGGGGGCAGGTTCGGTGGACGCCCTCCCATCCCAATCCAGCCGAATCGGAGGGCCCGCGGGCGGCCAGAGAGCGTGGCATGGAAATTGCTCGCCGTGACCTGCAGATCGCCGTGACGCGAAAGCATCCGGTCCGGCGACTCCGGTCAGAGCAGCATGCCGGCGCCTGCGGTCACAAACGGCGGACATCGGCATCCCGGGGTGTCTTTCGGCACCGTTGCTCTCTCCGACAACCCCCAGAGAGAGAGGGGGCGTGGCAACACACGCCTCCTCTCGCGGGCCGCTGAAACGTCCCCGCGAGGGCGCACCTTGGCGCGGGCTGACCGTCCGCCCGTCCAGTTCTCGGACGACGGACGACTTGCTCGTTAGCCCCACTCGCGGGGACTTTCAGCCCCGTCCTTCCCGCCCGCATTCAGTCTGAGTGTTTGCCCTGTCAATTGTTGACATGCTGTAATGAGCCGCATGTCCGAACGCACATCCGACGTGCAACCCGATTCCGCAGCCGCAGCCGCCGGGGGGTCGATCCACCACGACCTTCGCAATCGCCTCCACAATCTGGGCCTGCGGGTGGCGGTGCTGGCGCGGCGCTACGAGGGCGTCGTGGATGTCGAGGATCTCGAGAAGATTCGCGCGGAGATCCGCGCCGCCGCCGACCTGGTCGAGCAGCTGGAGCGGAAGTAGGCCGAGGGCCCCCTCGACGCCTCTGGCATCGAACTTGCTTGCCTCCTTCAGGCAACACGCGGTTTGCAAACGAATCGTCTGAACAAAGGAGGCACTGATGCTGGGTTGGGCACTGACGTTTCTGCTCGTCGCGCTGATCGCCGCGGTCTTCGGCTTCGGAGGCGTGGCGTCGGCGGCCACCGGAGTGGCCAAGATCCTCTTCTTCCTGTTCGTCGTCCTCTTCCTGATCAGCGCCGTCACCGGATTGGCGGGGCGGCGAGTCTGACCGGGACGACGCATCCCTGAAGACGACGACACCGGCGAGGGGCCGGCTCGTCCCCCGGCGATCGGGGGGGAGCCGGCCCGTCGTTCATGGGCCGTGCTGGGCGCTTTCGCTACGTTCAACGGGGCGAGCTGCAGCTGCGATCGAGATCGCTTCGCTGGTCGGCGCTTCTGCATTCTCTTCAATCTTTCCGTCGGCGTTTGCAACGTTCGCGAGCGCAAGGGCCCGCCGATCCCGTCGCCGCCGCGCGCCCACCGTCGCAGCGGAATCCACGCCGAGCCGCTCCTGGCGCGCCATTGCCTGGCGCGCTGACCGGCTACGGATCGCCGCTGGTCGGCGGCGGTTCCGCCTGGCATACAACTTGCTCTTGTGTGAGGGCAGCCGCGAAGGGCGCGGCGAAAGACCCCGATTGGATAACGAACGTGATAGCGACCCGATGTCCCCGTCCGGCGACCGTCCTTCTTCTGGCCGTCGCGACCGCCGCCGTCACGGCGAGCGGCTGCGCGAGCTCTCGTGAGGCACGGCCCAGCGGCGCGCCGATGGCTCCGGTGGCCGCGACCAACAGCGGCGAGCGCGCCGCCGATCCGCTGACGGGCATCGACCCGTCGGCATTCCACCGCCGGGAGGCCGGCGATACGGCAGCGGTGCCGCCGCCGCCCGACGGCCTGAGCGCCCCGTTGCGCGCCTCGTGGCAGGCCCTTTTCGAGGGTGACCCGGGCCGCGCCCTCGGCCTCCTCGCCGAGGCCGAGCCTGCGCACCGGCGCAGCGCCGAGGCGCTGACCCTCGCCGGGTTCCTCGCCAGCGCCGCCGGCGATGCCGCCGGCGCCCGGCGCCGCTTCGAGCAAGCCGTGGCCCTGGCGCCCGAGCTCGCGCCGGCGTTGTACGGTCGCGGCATCTCCGCCGAGGTCGGCGGCGATCACCAGGAGGCGATGTGGTGGCTGCGCCGCGCGGTGTTCGTCGACCCGGAGATGACCGAGGCGGTGGTGGCGTTGCACATCGCGCAGCTCGAGCGGGCGCGCCAGCTGCTTCGCGACATCGACAAGCGCGACAACGGCAACGGCAACGGTGATCGCAATGGCAATGAGAGCGGCGGCGACGGCATCCTTGACGACTACCGGCAAGTGATTCAGATCGCTCCCCACTTGCTGCCGCCCTATCTCGCGCTCGCCAACGCATATAGGCAACGCGGCGACATCGCCGGAGCGCTCGCCGTCCTCGAGCAAGCCCACCTGCACGTGGGCGACGTGCCGGTCGTGCTCGAGCGGTTGAGCGCCCTCTACCAGGAAGCCGGCGACCACGCGCGGGCGATCGACTGTCTGGAGCGGTTGGCGACCCTGCAACCCGGCGACCCGGGCCTCGATCGGCGGCTCGCAGCGGCGCGTGACAAGCACGAGATCGCCACCTTGCCGGAGTCGTTCCGCAACGTCGAGAGGGCCGCGGTCATCTACCGCGAGCAGCTGGCGGCGCTGCTGGCCGTCCGCTTGCCGGAGCTCAGCGACCTGTCATCCGGGAGCCGGGCACTGATCATCAACGACATCGCCGAGCGCTGGACCGAGCCCCACATCCGCAAGGTGGCGGAGATCGGCCTCATGGAGACGTTCCCCAACCACATGTTCGCGCCGGAGATCCCGGTCACCCGCGCGATGCTCGCGGACACCGCCTACCGGCTGTTGCAGCTCGTCGATCCCGGCAGGCGTTCCACCCCCGCCCGCGTCTCCGACGTTCCCTCGGGGCACCTCGCCTACCGGGCCATCCTCGCCGCGGTCGCCCTCGACGTCATGGACGTCGACGAGCTCGACCGCTTCTTCCCGAACCGCAAGGTCGACGGCGAGCAAGCGGCGCGCGCGATCAGGCGGCTGCGAGAGATCGTCCGCGAATCGCTCGGCAAGCCGATCTACTAGGAAGCTTACCGGGGTTCCTGCGTTATCTTGTCCCGGTTCCCGATGACGCCGAGGTCCACCGTGCTGCCGGCCCCCGAGATGACCTGAAAGTGGAGGTCGTCGCCGGCGAGCTCGAGGATCATGAACGAGCGGCCGTCGTCGTACTTGGCCGCGGTGTGCTGGCTGGCGCGGACATCGCCCGCCCGCAGCTTGCCGCCGGCGCCGGAGATGAAGTAGACGATGCCGTTCTGGGGGAGCAGCCGCTCGTAGAAATGCTCGTGACCCGAGAAGACCGCGTCGACGCCGTGGGCGACGAACAGCGGCTCGAGGACGTCGCGAAGCTCGAGGCTGGGGCCGTGACGACCGCCCGAGGAGTACAGCGGGTGGTGGAAGAAGCAGATCTTCCAGCGCTCGGTCGACTCCGCCAGCTCCTTCTCGAGCCAGCGAAGCTGCTCGGGATCGAGATAGTCCGAGTAGAGCGCAAAGAAGCGCACGTCCTCGGCCGGCGAGAACGAGTAGTAGAGCTCGCCGCCCATGTTGAAGTGCTCGTAGAGGCGCTGAGGCCGGTCGTCGTGGTTGCCGAGGGAAGCGTAGAACTTGACGCCGGCGTCAAGCAGCGGCTTGTAGGGG
This sequence comes from Acidobacteriota bacterium, assembly GCA_036398215.1. GTDB lineage: Bacteria > Acidobacteriota > UBA890 > UBA890 > UBA890 > DASWHK01. The sequence goes on from DASWHK010000007.1 coordinate 5,825, forward strand.
ACCTCGAACTTGCGCTCGTAGTCGCCGGCCGCCTCGCCTCCATAGAGGTTGTCGCCGAGCATCAGGACCAGCTCGAAGGGGAAGGCCCGATGATAGATGGCCATCAGCCCGGCGACCCGGTACTGGGCGGAGTCGCCGGTGCCGGTGTCGCCCATGACCGCGAACCGCAGCGAGCCGTCCTCCTGCGGCAGCTTGACGTCGGCCTCGATGTCGGACGGCGCGAACTCCGGGATCGCGGTCGGACAGCCGGCGAGCGAGACGGCGAAGACGAGCAGCAGCGCGGTCGCCGCGCCAGCGCTCGCAGACCACACCCCTCGGCGCTTCGCCGCGCCGCCATGATCGCGCGCCCGGCGAGCTGGCGCCCTGAGCGACCATCCGCGACCTCCTACCATACGCAACCCTCCGTGTAGTCGAGAATCAGGCGGGCGTCCCTATCCATCAGGATCAGGCGGCAGCCCACGAAACGATACTCGATCCCCTCGGGCGGCGGCGGGTAGAGCGCCAGCAGGCTCGGGGGAACCATCGACAGGGCAATGTCCTCAGGATACACCGCGTTGACGGCCAGCTCGGGCATCGCCGGGCCGGCTTCCGGGTCGTCGGCGGGGTTGTTCTCCCGCAGCGTTTCGAGGATCCTGGCGCCCTTTTCGCTCTCCAGGAGCGCCCGGGTGATATCGGTGATGTAAGCAACCAGCGGTGGATCGAGCAGGTCGCCGCGCTGGGCGTCCTGGCGCCGCGCCTTGATGCTGTCGGCGAGCGCCAGCTGGAACGCCTCGATCGCCTGCGCGTCGGCCTGGCGAGGGGGCTGCAGCACCTGCGCCGCCTCTTGCCGCTGCTTCTCGAGGTCGCGCATCTGCGGGCTGGCGCCGGCCGGAGCGTCCGGCGACGGAGCGCCCGGCGCCGCCGGGTACGGCGAAGCAGGCTCTCGAGCGCCGATCGGCCCCCCGGCGGGCGATTCCGGGGCCGCCATCCACAGCGCGGCGGTGATGATCAGCGCCACGATCAGCGCCGCGGGCAACAGCCAGCGCATCACGATGGCCGCGGCCGCCGCGCCCGCGACGATGCACGGCGGGCGGCCGGCGGCGGCAAAGCTCGGCCGGTCCGGCGACGAACTGCTTCCGATCGACTTCATTGGCCAGCTCCTCGATGATCCCCGCCCGCCGGGGTTCGAGGCCGAAGCCCGGCGCGGGGGCGATGGGGACACTTCGTGTGCCCAATCTCGAGGGAAAAGTGCTGCAAGATCGCTGCCAGCGAGTCGCCCCCGCCCAGACCGCTCGCTGCGGGCGGCCCGCCAGCAACATTTGCGCCCCCACGGTGCAGGAAATTCATATCTGCTGCCTGCGGGGGCTTGCGGCGGCGGTGGCCGTTACCTCGCGCCTCGCGAGCCGCCGCGCACTGCCGCGCGACCGGCCGCGGAATCGGCCGGCGCGTTGCGCCGATCGGCACCGTCCTTGCAAGACCCTCGATGTTGATGGCTCGCGAGCCGGAGGGGCGCGCGAGGCAAGTTCGCGCTTCATCCTCGAGAAAGAGGCCGATATGAGGGCTCGTCCCGCACCAAATGGAGCCTCCGCCGGATTCGTGCAACGACCGGCGGCGGCGTTGCTCGTTCGGGCGCCGGCGACGTGGCGGTCGTTGTCACGGCTCGTCCTGGCGCCAGCCATATTGTCGTTGTCGTCGCTCGTTCTGGTGCCGGCGATCGCCCATGCGCAATCGCCCGCCGGCGAGGCAGGCGACGTTACCGGCCAGCAGCAGAACGCCACGGGCGACGCGCCCGCCAGCCAGCAGCGGAGCGCCGCCGGCGAGGTGGCCGCCGCCAGCGGCCAGGAAGCACAGAACGGCGACGCTTACGGCCGCGCCGAGCTGTGGGCCGCCCGGCGCGCCGAGAAGCGGGCCAGCCTGCAGCCCGCCGAGCCGACCTCCGGCTCCCCGATCCTCGGCACCGTCGCCATGGTGGTGGGTCGGGTCCGGCACGTCGAGCGGGCCGGCGACGGGCTCTCGCTGGTCGTCGGTGGCAAAGAGTCCGGGAGCGGCATCCAGGGCGGGGCTCAGTGGCGCGACATGGCGCTCGGCCGTGGGGACCTGGAGCGCAACAGTGCGAATCGCGCCGACCTGACCCTGCGGGCGATCGCCAGCGAATCCGGATACACCGGCGCCATGGCCGAGCTGGCGTTGCTCGAGCTCGGCGGCCTGCCCGTCAACCTGGCGCTGCGCGGCGCCCACGAACGCCGCGCCCACGACGCCTTCTTCGGGATCGGCCCCGAGACCGTCAAGGACGACGAGACGGTCTTCGCGCTGCGCGGATCCGAGGCCGGGCTCGACGCCTGGTGGTCGGGAATCGAGGGGCTGCGGGTGGGCGCCGGGCTCGGCGTCCTCGGCTTCGATCAGCGCTTGTCGCCGCAAGCCGACGATCGCTCGATCGAGGAAGCATTCACGCCCGCCGAGGCGCCGGGGCTAGGCGCCGAGCCGACGCTCGCCCGTCTGGTCGCCTTCGTCGAGTACGACCGGCGGGACAGCCGCGACTACCCGCGCGACGGCAGCTACTGGACCCTGTCGCTCGCCGACCATCGCGAGCTCGACGGCGATCGCTTCGGCTTCCGGCGGCTCCGCGCCGAGACCCACCACTACTTTCCCTTCGTGAAGTCCCGGAGGGTGATCGCGATCCGGGCGCTGGCCGACCTGACCGACGCCCACGACGGGCGGCTGATCCCCTTCTGGCTGCAGCCCAGCCTGGGCGGCGGCGAGGACATGCGCGGCCTTTCGACGTTCCGGTTCCGCGCCCCCCACAAGCTGCTGGTGCAAGCGGAGTACCGCTGGGAGGCCTGGGTCGGCCTCGACATGGCGCTGTTCTTCGACGCCGGCCAGGTCTTCGCCCACCGCAGCGAGCTCAGCCTCGGAAACCTGCAGACGTCCTACGGCGTCGGCTTCCGCTTCAAGCTGCAGGATTCGATGCTGCTGCGTTTCGACATCGGTTATGGCAGTGGCGGGCTCAAGCCCGATCTCAGCTTCAACCGGATCTTCTAGGAGGTCGCTCGTGAAGAACTCTCGCAGGGGTCGCCCGATCAGATCGCCGGCTCGCCCCGGCCCCGGAGACGTTGCCCGGAAAGGAATGGGTTGGCGCCGCGCCTCACTCTTCGCGCATTCCCCTTCGGAAAGGGTGGGAGCCGCCGCCGCCCCCGCCGCTTTGCGGCCGTTGCTGGCGGCGCTGCTGCTGGGCGCCCTGTGGGCGCCGCAGCTCGCCGCGGTTACCCCACCGCAGCAGGAGCCGGTCGTCTTCTATCCCGATGATCCCTTGTGGGTCGATCGCGACGACCACGACATCCCGCCGCCGGCGGCGCGGGAATCGTCGGCCTTTTTCGACGGCCTGATCGAGTCTTTCACCGACCCGAAGGACGACGGCACCCCGGCGCTCAACGTCAACACGCTGGACGAGGTGCCCGACTCGACCTGGTTCACCAACCGCCACGGGCGCCGCCCGATGAGCATCGAGGAGCTGCGGCAGGGGCCGGACCGGGCGGGGCCGCCGGCGGACGGCGACTGGCTGATCGTCGACCTGACGGCCGAGGGACGAACCCCGAAGTTCACCATCGAGGACGCCCGCGAGAAGCGCTACATCGTCAAGCTCGACTCCCCCGATTACCCGGAGCTGATGTCGAGCACCGAGGTGATCTGCACCAAGCTCTTCCACGCCTTCGGCTACCACGTCCCGGAGAACTACGCCGTCACCTTCGACCCCGGCCAGCTGGTCAAGGAAACCGCCGACGGGGAGAGGGAGGCCGCCGCCATCGACTTCCTCGACGCCATACCTCGCAACAGCGACGGCCGGATCCGCGCCGTCGCCAGCCTCTATCTGCCGGGCAAGCCGCTCGGGCCGTTCGCCTACGAGGGGACCCGGCCCGACGACCCCAACGACATCTTTCGGCACCAGCACCGCCGAGAGCTGCGCGGCCTGCTGGTCTTCGCCGCCTGGCTCAACCACACGGACGTGAAGGCGGGCAACAGCCTCGACATGCTGATCGAGGAGGACGACCGCGCCTACGTCCGCCACCATCTCATCGACTTCGGCTCGGCGCTCGGCAGCGCCGCCGTCGGCGTGAAGGACCCGCTCTCCGGCTACGAGCGCTACTTCGAGCCCCAGAAGCTGATCATGAGCGCCCTGTCGCTGGGCTTGTGGGTGCGGCCGTACCTCCTGCTCGACTACCCCGAGCACCCGGCGGTGGGCAACCTCGAGGCCGATTACTACCAGCCCTGGCTGTGGAAGCCGCCGATCGCCAACCCCGCGTTCCAGCTCGCCGACGCCGCCGACGTCTTCTGGGCGGCGCGCATCGTTTCCCGTTTCGACGACGAGGCGATCCGCGCGGTGGTATCGACGGCCAAGATCAGCGACCCCGAGGCCGAGGAGCTGCTCGCCGAGATCCTCATCGAGCGGCGCGACAAGACCGCCGCCTGGTTCCTTACCCGTACCAACCCGCTCGACGGCTTCCAACTGCGGGCCGACGCCTCCGGGCTCCGCCTGCTCTTCGAGAACGCCGCGGAGCGCAGCGGCTTCGCGCCGCCGGGATCGTCGTTCAGGTCCCGCTGGTTCCGGCCCGACAACCGCTCGGGGTCGCGGACGCCGACCGGCGACGAAGAAACGACGAGCGAGCCGTCGCTGGCGGTCCCCGAGGATGCCTGGGGCCCGGCGGACGACCACGGGCTCCGCTACGCGACGGTCGAGATCTCGACGCGCCATCCCCGCTATCCGCACTGGGCGCGGCCACTGACCGTCACCCTCCGGCTCGCCGGCGACGGGCCCGAGGTGGTCGGCATCCGGCGGCCCCACGAGATGCCGGCGCAGGGCAAGGCGACCGAGCTTCCCAGCGGAGCATGAGGAGGACGCACAAGACGGGGATGATGTCTGCGGTCAGGACCGGAAAAGAGAACCATCGATGACGTCTGCGGTCAGGAAAAGAACCCAACGATGATGTCTCCGGTCAGGAAAGGAACCCAACGATGATGTCTCCGGTCAGGAAAGACCCCAAAGGAGAGAGACGATGATGAAAAGCAACCAGCGAACCAGCCGGCATCCCAGCGTATCCACGGCGTTGTATGGCCTGGCGGTCACGGCGGTCGCCGTTGCCGCGGCCACCGTCCTTGCCGTACCCCACGCGGCCTCGGGCGTCACGACGACCCCCCAGGCCCTGCAGGCGGAGCTCGAGCGCAGCCTTCCCGCCGGCCAGGCTCCCCACTTCTACTGGCAGGTGCTCACCGCGATGGGCTACGAGGTCGAGGAGATCGACTACGAGAAGGACGACTACGTCGACTTCGAGGTGGTCAAAGACCGCGAAGCCTATGAGGTCCGCCTCGATCTCGAGGAGCGGCAGTCGCGCGTCCGCACGGTCGAGGTCCGGCTGATCAACCCCGACGACTTCGACGGCAACCTCAGCAGCGACGAGTTCGCGGTCGTCGCCGCCGGCACGATGATCCCCGTCGAGCTCGGCAACTACCTGAGCTCGGAGGACAGCGAGCGCGGCGATGAGTTCACGCTCATCGTCACCGAGATGGTCGATGCCGACGTCCCGGTCGGCACCATCATCGAAGGCAGGGTGGCCTCCGTGCGGCCCGCCGAGCGCCCGCGGCGCTCCGGCAGGCTGGTGCTCGAGGCGACCTCGATGCGGATCAACCGCGGGGACGTCCCGATCACCGCCGCGATCACCGCCCGCGGCGCCGACATCGACGAGGACGACGAAGGGATCAAAGAGGACCTCGAGGACCTCAAGGAGGTCGGCATCGGCGCCGCCGTGGGCGCGGTGATCGGCGGAATCGTCAAGGGGACCAAGGGAGCTCTCGCCGGGCTGATCATCGGCGGCGCTGGAACCTTCATGGCCACCGAGGGCGACGAGGTCGAGCTGACCGCCGGCACTCCGCTGTTGATCGAGGTGCTCAGGGACATCGAGATACCACAGGATCGCTGAGCCCGGGTTCCGTCCGCGCGACGGGACCCGGCCAGACGCCGCCCGGTAACTTCTTCCCCTGCTGTGAACATCCTTCACGGTCGGGAGGCAGCCACCGGGCGTCGTTGTCTGCAACGCCGCTCTAGAGCGGCAATCAACCCGGTCTTGTCGCGTGGCACGGTGCTTGCTTGCTTGTAGTCACCGAGAGCACAACCACCAACAGCGTCCTCGCGGCCAAGGTGGCCGGCTTTCGAAGCGCGGAGCGAGCATCATCGCCAGCGTCGAGGCGCTCACAACGCAAGAGCAAGTTGCGAAGGAGGTCTTCATGCGAAGAGCCATCTTCCCGATCACCCTGGCAGCCATCCTGGCGATGGCGGGCCTGGCCCTCGCGCAGGCGCCGCCCGCGGCGCAGGTGGGCCAGCAGAACCTCAACGAGAGATCGATCACCGGCACCATCGAGTCCGCCGATGCCGATCTGCTCGTCATCAACAGCGACACCGGGCGCATGTACTTCGTGCTCGAGGCAACCACTGAGAAGCCGGCCATGCTGAACCGTGGCGACCGGGTCGAGGTCTTCTATCGCCCCGGCGATGACGGCGAGCGTGACGTTGCCCTTCGTATCGTCGCTGAGGAGCCGGAAGCGGTCGTGGCCGAGGAGCCCCCGGTCACCGACGAGCCCCCGGTCACCGACGAGCCCCTGCCGGCCGACGAGCGCGTCGAGGCACGGGATGATGCCCTGCCCCGAACCGCCAGCCGCGTACCGCTGCTGGGTCTGATCGGCGCCTTGTCGCTCCTCGGAGCGGCGGGCCTGAGCCTGGCGGCCAGGTCGTAACCCGATAGGGCTGCCGTCGACCGCGGCTCCCGCGCGGGGGCCGCGGCGCGGTGGCTCCGATGGTAGGAACAGGAGCGAGAGCGAGCGCCCCACTGCGGATCCCATGCTTCGCATGGTTCTCGGGGTGGGGCGCCGCCCTCATCGCTTTCCACGACCTCTGCAGCGCCGACCCATCTCGCCATCGTCCTGATCGTCCTGATAGGTCGCGCGGAGAATGATCGTGCCGGACAAGCCGGAGCGCCACCACTGGCAACTGCCTCGACGTCGGCCGGAGAGCCGCGGCCCGGGGCTTTCCGAGCCTCCGCCGAAGAGCCCCTACCTGAAGAGCCTCTACGCGCAGCTCCCCCAACGCCGCTCGAAGGGCCGCGGTCTGGCGCTCGCCCAACGGCTGCTGCTCGCCGCCGGGATCCTCCTCTGCGGCTACGCGGTGGTCAGCTATTTCGAGGCGCAGGCGTACAACCGGCAGCAGCTGCAAGCGCTCGACGAGGTCATCGCGGCGCGCCGCGCCGCCGAGAGCGCCGCGGCGCTCGTGGGCGGCGAGGAGAGCTTCCGGGGCGCCCGGGTCGCGCCCCTGCGCTCGGGCCTGGTGGGCCGTATCGACGTGGCCCGGCTCGGCATCTCCGCGGCGATCATGGAAGGCATCGATCCATCGACCTTGCGGGGCGCCGTCGGCCACATACCGGGCACCGCATTGCCGGGCGACCTGCTGGGCAACGTCGGGCTGGCCGCCCACCGCGACGGCCTGTTCAGCGCCCTGCACGGCGTCGAGGCCGGCGACCGGATTCGGATCCAGACCCCCGAGGGCACCCACGACTACGTCGTCTCGGGCACGACGATCGTCGACCCCGACGAGACCTGGGTGCTCGATCCGGCCCCGCGGCGGCATCTCACGCTGGTGACCTGCCACCCCTTCAACTACTTCGGGCCGGCGCCGCAACGCTTCGTCGTCCACGCCACCGCGGCGAGCGCCGTCGCCGCCGAGCCCGGCGTCGCGACACCACCGGCATCGAGCAGCGAGCGCTGAGCCGCCCGGCCGATGCTCGGCACGATTCTCGGAGCCGGCCCGTCTCGGGGCGCTCGCGCTGACGTCCTGCACGTCGTGCAGCTGCCTCGCAACAAATGCACGGCGCAAGCGAGCCATGGCAGCCGGCAACACGCCGCCACGGACGCAACGGCTCCCACGATTCCCGTCGCTGCCGCCGGCTCGCACCGATCGACGACGATCGGCCGCCGGCGATGCTCCCCCGGCGAGGGTGGCATACGCGTTGCAAGACAGAGGCAGAGGAACCGAAGTTCCCGTTACCCCGCAGAGACTACGGACGGCGCTTCGGCAGCGACGCCGAGCTCGTTCCGGAAAGGTGCTGGTCGCGACGGTATGGTGACGATCCACTACTCCGATCTCCTGTTCACGTTGATCACGATCAGTGTCGTGTGCGTGAGCATTGCGGTAGTCATCGGGATGCTGCGCCTGCGGCTCGTCCTGCAACGCGTCGATCGCGTCATGCAGGAAGCCGAGACGCTGGCGCCGTCTCTCGATCGGCTCCTGCAGGAGTCGGAGAAGACGCTCCGAGCGACGCGACAGCTCTCGGAGCGGGCCACCGACATCGCGGAGGACGTGGAGACGCTGACGACCGAAACACGGCGCGCAGCCGCTCCGCTCATCCGCGAGCTCGGCCACCATGCCGACAACGCCATCATCCCGCTCCGCCAACTTTCCGCCCTCATCGTGGGCACGAAAGCCGGCCTGGCCGCCCTCGGCCGGGACCGGTAGCTCCCAAAGGAGAGCACCATGAGCAGCAAGGAAAAAGAAATCGTCCAGGAGGCCACCAACGGCAGGACGCCCGGTTTGCGCCCCTTCCTGATCGGACTGGCGACCGGCGGCGCGGCGGCGCTGCTGCTCACCCCGAAGACCGGCTCCGACATGCGCCGCGACATCGCCCAGGGCGCCGCGAAGGCCCGCGACGAGGCTTCTGCGCTGGCCAAGTCGACCTCGGAGAAGGCCGCCGGCACGTACCGCGACGTCTCCGAGCGGGCGAAGAAGGTGGTCAACGAGACCAAGGCCTCCGCCGAGAACCACCGACAGGCGCTCCGCGAGGCCTTCGAAGAGGGTCGCCAAGCCTACCGCCGCGAGCTCGAGAAGGCGGGCTGAGGAGGGCGAAGGCGCCTGTCGCCGGCGAGGCGGTCATGCCGACCTCCCCGTCGAGCTGCCATGATCCGCGCTCACCGTGGAGCATAGAGAAATGAACGACGAGGTGCGAGGCGAGCGTGAGGCGCCGGGCCCCGATCCGCTGGCTCGACCCGGCCGGGGGGCCGGCGCAGCCCGCTGCGCCCTGTCGCGGGACCTGCGCTCGAGCGCGGCGTTCGGACTGTTCGTCCTGGCGGCGCTGTACACGCTGCACATCGCGCGGGCGCTGATCATCCCGGTCGTCCTCGCGATCATGCTCTCGCTGGTGCTGGCGCCGGCCGTCCGCTATCTCAAGCGCGTCGGCATCGCCGAGCCCATCGGCTCCGCGGCCGTCCTGATGGTCCTGCTGGCCGGCTTGGCGACGGGCGTCTATCGGTTCGCGGCGCCGGCGGCGGCCTGGCTCAGCGAGGAGCCGCCGCGACTGCTGCAGCCCGACCCCCGCCTGCCCGGCCTGGCCGCCGAGGCGCTGCGCACCGTCGCCCAGCGGCTCACGGCGGTGCTTGGCATCTATCAAGAGAGCCCGCCGCTCAACGGCGGGGAGTTCGACGCCGCCCTCCAGCTCGGCGGCGTCGTCTTCGGGGTGACGTTCAGCTTCGTGGCCGGCCTGCTGGTGATGTTCGTGCTGCTGTACGTCTTGCTCGCCTCCGGCGACCTGTCGCGGCGCAAGCTCGTCAAGCTGCTGCCGACGCTGGCGGAAAAGAAGCGCGCCATCAGGATCGCCCGGCGGACCGAGGAGCAGATCTCCAGCTACCTGTTCACCATAACCTGCATCAACGTGGGCCTCGGCGTCGCGGTGGGCGCGGCGATGTACCTGCTCGGGATGCCGACGCCGTTTCTGTGGGGCACGATGGCGGGGCTGCTGAACTTCGCGCCCTTCGCCGGCAGCATGGTGAGCGCGCTGGTGCTGCTGGCGGTCGCCTCGGTCACCTTCGACTCGATCGAAAAGCTCGTCCTCGTCCCCCTGGTGTACATCGCCCTGACGACGATCGAGGCGTATCTCGTGACCCCGACGATCCTGGGCAGGAGGTTCCGGCTCAACGTCATCGCCGTCTTCCTGTCGCTCTTTTTCTGGGGCTGGATGTGGGGCCCCGCCGGCGTGCTGCTGGCAGTCCCGATGCTCGCCACCCTGAAGATCATCAGCGATCAGGTCGACAGACTCGCCCCGCTCGGCGAGCTCCTCGGCCGCTGATGGGGGAATCGGCCACCGAAGATCGAACGGGCGACCTGGCGATCCGATGACACGGTCCAAGCGCTTTCTCCGCTACCTCTCCGACCGCCGCCTAGCTCCTAGCCTTCAAGGGGTGCGGAAAATGGGCCTAGCTGACCGGGCATCGTCGGCGCTATGGGTCCCCGCGGAAGGCAGCGCGTCATTCGTTACGCCGGCCGTGGGGCCCGGAGACACGCGAGAGCCTCTCGCGGGGACCCATAGCGCCTCCTCCACCCTCTGCTCCGTCTCTGCAAGCTCGGACCGGCGGACGAACGCGATCGCCACGCCAGCGGCCTTACTCCGTGCCAAGTTGGCGACCTTGCCGGCGGCCCGATGGGTGCCCGGTCCGCCAGCCGTGGGCGGACCGAGCGCCATTTGTCTTCGCCAGCGCAGCCACTGTGTCGACACACCTAACGCTCGGCTGGCGGACCGACCACCCCCGGTCCGAGGTGACATTCTCGGTCTCCGCCCGAAGAAGACGCAAGGCATCTACGTCGTTCCCACCGCTCAATATCCCCGGCTGGGGTACCTATTCACGAAACGTACTGCCCGCACAATTGTTGAAATGTCAGGGTATCCTTGCTAGAAACGGTTGTTGGTTGAAGAAGAAGTTGCCTTCCTCCTTCAGGAGGAGTCCCCTCGCCAGATCCCACGGCACCATGCGAGTTGGAAAAGCAATGAGGCTCCAGAGTGCTATTGCACGCGCAAGGGCCAACGGCAACGAGGCAACTCGATGCCCGTGTTCGGTGTTCAGCAGCACCATGGTGCTCCTGACGGTGGCGCTAGCTTCCCAGGCGTGCGGCGTACCAACAGAGAAGCCTCCCCCGCGCTACCTGGAGGAAACCACGCTCGTTCCCGATCTCGTTCTAGACGGGCCTGAGCTCTACAAGCCGACGTCCGTGGCGGTCGATGGCGGCGGGCGAATCCATGTGCTTGACGCCGGCAACTACAGGCTCAACACGTACTCCTCATCTGGGAAGTTAATGGCACAACGTGGTCGCAGGGGCGAGGGGCCGGAGGAATTCCCGCTTTTGCAGGAAGGCCAAAGCGAGGTGGCTGTTCGCGATTCGACTGCGGTCGTCATGATGCCGGGCCCGCAGCGACTCCTCGTGTGGGACCTTTCCATGGAGGTTGCAAGTACCTTCCGGGTCGGCGCCCGTCCAAGAAGCCTTGCTTTCGACGGATCCACGATCTATCTGACAGTGGACTCCGCCGGCGCGCCCGATGTTACGGGCTCAGTCTCTGCGTACTCGCTTGACGGTACTCTCCTGGCAGAGTTTGGAGAGCGGTTTCGCCCGGAGTGGAACGACCCCTCCACGCATCGTCTCGTGCGGCTTCAGAACTGGTCGATGATCGCGGTAAGCCCGCGAGGACTCCTGTTCGAGATCGGCAGATGGTGGCCGTGGCTGCGCGCGTACTCTGAGCGAGCCCAACGATGGGAGAAGTGGCTCGACTTCTCTTGGTTGAGCAACCCTGCAAGGAGAGAGTTCTTTGGGCGTCCGCGAACAGAACTCGCCGAGTTGAGCTTTGCAGCCATCCAAGAGGACCGCTCTAAATCGTCGCCGAGGATCTTCGATCTCGCGGCCTCTGATCAGGCGGTGTTCGCTCTTCTCGGCACATCGGGGAACGTACAGGTCTTCAACCACGACGGGAGTCCTACGGCGAACTACCGGCTGTTCCCTGCCGACGTTGACCCGGAGGCCGCAGCTGACCTGAAGCCGCTACCTACTCCGCAGGCGATGGCGTTCGGGGTCAACCCAGATGGGTCGCGGTTGTGCACTGCGTCTTTCCACACGGCTCGCGTCTTGTGTTACGACCTCGACCTCGGCGGCTGACTCCTCGGTAGCCTCCGGCGGGCTGCCTGAGGTGTTGACCGCGCATCGTCGAGGGGCGGCATGACGAGCTGTGGCGTCGTCGCCCAGCCGACGTGCCGGGTTCGACCAGGTGGCCTCGGACCGGGGGTGGTCGGTCCGCCAGCCGAGCGTTAGGTGTGTCGACGCAGTGGCTGCGCTGGC
>DASWHK010000008.1:0-53900 GCA_036398215.1 Acidobacteriota bacterium
GCCACTGATCGAAGCCGCGCGCCTCACCGTGCGCGCCGAGAACCTCCTGGACGCCGAGGTCGAGGCCAAGCGCACGCCGACGCTCGGCTACGCGGCGCCGCGCCTGCTGTATGGTGGCGTAACGCTCACCTGGCCTCGCTAAGCCGCAGGCCTCCCCGGAAGCAGGCCAGCCCGAGCACCCGTGACGCGACGACTAGCCGCCGAGGGCGGCCAGGCGCGCGGCGGCGCGCGGCGCCACCCAGGGGCCGTCGTTGTCGAAGAGACGGGCGTCGGGGTCGGCCGCGGCCCCCCGGAAGGCCGCGGCGGCCTGCTCGCGGTAGGCGGGGCCGAGGGCGGTCAGGGCGATGCCGAGCCAGTAGTCCACGGCGCCCTGCCCGAGGCCGGCGCCCGAGGGGGCCCCGTCGATGGCGCGAAGCGTCCTGACGGCCTCTTCCCAGGCCGCGGCGTGCAGGAGGACGGCGGCTCGGTTGAGCTCCACGATCCATTCACCAGTCTCTGAAGCGGGGGCGCCGGCCGCCAGCGTCGCGGAGATCACCGAGTAGAGCAGCTCCGGATCGGCCGGCGAGATCACCGTCGGCGTCGCGCCCAGCATGACCTCGAAGATCTGCGTGGCGCCGTCCCGCTGCACCTGGATGGCGAGCACCGCGCCGGGGGCCGCCGCGCGCACCGCGGCTCGCGCCGCGGCGGCGCGATCGATGAGCTCGCCGGCGATCGAGACGACGCGGTCGCCGACCTGGATTCCGGCGGCCGCCGCCGGGCCGCCGGCGGTGACGTCGATGACGGTCACGCCGCCGCCGACGTCGGCGAGCAAGCCGCCCAACCAGGGGCCCTCCAGCAACGTGGCGGCCTCGAAGCCGCCGGCCAGGGCGACGATGTCGGCGGCGCTGTCGAGCCGCACCCGCACCCGGTCCGGCCGCGCCGGTCCCGGCGCCGAGGGCCAGATCCACAGGTCGGCGCCGGTTGCCACCAGGTCGTCGTCGAGGACCGCCAGCAGGTACACCGAGCCGCGGGCCTCGCGGTCGAAGGCGGCCTGCACTGCCCGCCAGTCCGGGCCCCCGGCGCCGGCCACGGCCGCGGCTCGCAGCGCCTCGCTCGACAGGCCGACGTCGTCGAACAGCGGCTCCGCCCAGGTGCGGTCGAGCACGGTCCAGTCCTCGACCGTCGCCAACGTCGAGCGCAACAGCGCGGCAAGCTCGCGGGCGCCCCGCTCGTCGCCGCCGAGGACGCCGAGCAGCGCCAGGCCCGGCCGCAGCAGAACCGGAACCACCCGCGTCTGCTGATCGGCGACCTCCACTTCGGCGATGAACACGCCGCCGCCGCTGGAGATCTCGATCCTGTGCTCGCCCGGCTCGAGCTCGAGCCGCGGCGAGCCCTGGCCCTCGGGGAACTGCGGCGTCGCCTCGACGCCGTCGACCATCACCTCGGCTTCCGGCTCGAGCCCCTCGAGCACGACGGTCCCGGCGGCGCGCTCGAGTACGATCGTCGCCCGGTAATCGGCGAGGTCGGCGACCTGAACGTCATAGAGCCGGGTGCGGTAGCCGGGCAGCGCGACCTCGACGGAGTGGGTGCCCGGCTGCAGGCCCTCGACGACGAGCGCCTCGGAGAACTCGGCGCGCGAATAGAGCGCCGCCTCCGGCGGCGGCACGAAATCTGCCGGCGCCTGGCCCGCCGTACTGCCCAGTACGCGGCCGTCGACCGCCACGGCGGCGCCCGTCGGACGGGTGAAGACCCTGAGCACGGCGCTGAGGCGGACCAGCGAACGCTCCACCAGCAGCCGCTCGCCGGCACCGACCTCGATCTCCTCCTGGACCGGCTCGAACCCCGGGCGCTCCAGCGACAGCGCGTGGCTGCCGGCGACGACCGGGTAGCGAAACAACCCCTCCGCGAGGAGCGCGCCGTCGAGCCGGACCTGGACGTCGGCGGGGCGGACGTCGAGCTCGAGGAAGCCGATGGTCGCGTCGTATACGTCGTCAAACAGGTTCAGGTAGCGAGGTGAAAGCTGCACGCGATCCATCTCGACCGCCGGATCACGGCGCAGCAGCGCGCGGATGTCGGCGGCGGCCTCCTCCTCGGCGCCGTTGTTGAACAGCGCCTGCGACCGGTACGTGAGGCAGTCGACCAGGAGGTCGCGGTCGGCCGCCGCTCCCGAGGCCTCGAGCCGGCGCTCGAGCGCCGTGATCAGGCGCGCGAACATCGGGATCGAGTCGGGCTGGTCCAGCAGCGAGCCGAAGGTCGCGACGGCGACGTCGAAATCCTCTCGCAACCGCTGCAGCTCGGCGTCGTCCTGCGCCGGCTCGTGCATCATCGGCGAGCTTCGCGCACCTCCTTCGAACGAAACAGCGATTATCCCACCGCGCGCCTCCGCCGCCGCCGGGATCGGCGTCACCGGAAGGGTCAGCGTCGCGACGGCCGCGCACGCCACGATCAGCCACCTCGACATCGTGCTCACTCCACCTCCAGGAAGGCCTTCAAGTCGCGGTCGGCGACGTAGATCCGCCCGCTGCCGTCGACCGCCAGGTCGCGGGGGCTGCGCAGCTCGATGCCGCCGGGGAGCTGCGGCCCCAGCTGCCAGCGGTGGGCGCCGCCGGCGTCGAAGACGTCGATGGTCCTGGCGTCACGATCGAGGACGTAGATGTTGCCGAGCGCGTCGACGGCGATCGCCTCGGGCCGCCGCCAATCCCGTTGCACGACCCGGGTCCGCTCGCCGGCCGCGGCGTTGAAGCGATAGACCGCCTCGGCGCGCCGATCGAGCACGTAGAAGCGGCCGAGGTGATCGACGGCGACGTCGACCGGCTCGGAGTCATCGCCACCCATCACCATGCTCAGGAAGCCGCCGCCTTCGTCGAACAGCAGCACCTGCCGGCGATTGGCGTCGACCAGCAGCCACTGGCGGAAGATGCCGCGGCCGCCGGCGACGATCTGCTCGACCGGCTTCATCTCGTTGTTCTCGGGCCGGGCGAACTCTTGCCGCTCGCGGGAGACCGGCATCAGCACCGAGCGCCGGGTGGCCACGTAAGGGGTGGCTCCGGGGGCCGCCCACCAGGGATGGTGGGCCTCCGACGAAGGCACCCGGTGCGACAGCGTCCCGTCGGCCTCGACCACCGCGATCAACGGCAGCCCCGGGTCGACGATCACCAGCCGGTTGTCCTCGGAAGCGTCGATGCCGACCGGCTCGTCGAGCTGCGGGCCCGAGATCCGCACCTGGCGGGCACCGCTCCACGGCTGCTGCCCCCGCGCCGGCCGCGACAGCAGCCGGAATCCGAGCTCGAGGCGGCGTCGTGCCGCCGCCGCCACCGCGCCCGCCTCGCCCGCCTCGCCCTCAGCTCCGCCGTGCTCGTCGATAAGCCGTTGCAGGATCTCGGCGCCCGGTGCCCAATCGCCGGAGCGCATCAGCACCGTCGCCAGCTGCAGGCGGGCTGCCGGCGTCCACCCCGAGTCGGGCTCGTCCTCGACCGCGGCGAGGAAGGCGGCGGCCGCCGCCTGCGGCTCACCGAGCAGGACGCTGACCTCGCCGGCTCGCACCAGCGCCTCCGCCCGCCAGGCGAGGCCGGGATAGTCGGCGCGGCCGAAAAGCAGCACGACGTTGCGAAACGCCTCCCGCGCCGCCACCAGGTCCTCGGAGCTCCGCCCGGTCGCCACCCGGAGCCTGCCGTCGAGAACGAAGGCCCCCGCCGCCCCGGGCGTGCGGGCGTAGTCCTGCTTGAGGCTGGCGATGGCGAGCCGGGCGGCGTCGATGTCGCCGAGCGCCCAGCGCCCCTCCGCCACCCGCAGCAGCGCATCGTCGGCGATGTCCGCGCCCCCGAACTGCTGGACCAGCAGCTCCCAGTTGCGCAGCGCCGCCTGCAGGTCGCCCGCGGCGGCCAGGCGCTCGGCGTCGGCGAACAGCCGCAGCGCCGCCTCCGGGTCTTGCTGGGCCCGCAGGAGAGCGGTCGGGACCGCCACGGCGGCAAGCAGGACGAGGGCTGTGGCGGCTCGTCTGATCAACCCTCCTCCTTGCGGTTGGCGATGGCGGCTCGTCTCATCAACGCTCCTTGCGGTTGGCGATGGCGGCTGGTCGCATCAACCCTCCTGGGGATTCGCGAATAATTGACTTGCTGCCCCTAGCTTGCACGCCGCCATGCGCGCGGGGCGCTCGCCCATCAGAGCTTCACCACCGGTCGCCGGCTTCCCCGACGATCCGGTCGGTGGTGCGGTTGATGCGCTGGGTGATGGTCTTCGTCCCCATGTCCAGGGCGCTCCAGTCGAACACGAACGTGTACTCTTCGCCAACCACCAGGCTCTGGGTGAACGGCGGCGCGCCCATCTCCCGGCCGTTGATGCTGATCGTGCAGTTGCCGGGACTGGCGTTGATGCGGACGGCAACCACGTCGGGAAGCGGCTGGTCGCGCGATGTCTCCGATTCGATCGTCACCGAGCGACGCCCGCTCCAGAGCACCGACGGCGCCGACAGCTCGACGTCGTAGGTGCCGGGCAAGAGGCGGATGTTGTGGCTCGAGGAGGCCGGGGCGCTGACGCTGCTGCCGCCTCCCTGCGGCGTTACGGTCACCGCCACCGGGTAGGCGGGGTTATCGATCACCAGGAAGCCCGGCGGCACCGAGGAGGTCAGCGGGAAGTCGAGCCTCCGGCTGGCGATCTGCTCGCCGCTGAGGTCCTCGCGACCGAACTCCCAGCCGTTCGGATCGTAGCCATCGGCCTCGATCTTGACCGAGTGCCGCTGCGAAAGGTCCACCTCGACCTCGACCGGCGTCGGCTGGGCGAGCACCTCGCCGTCGAACGTCACCCGGGCGCCGGGCGGAGTACTGGCGATCCGAAAGACCGCGAGGTCGCGATTCGCAGCGGCCGCGTCGCCGCCGCCGGCCGCCTCGCCGGCGTCACCGGCGTCGCCGCCTTCGGTGCCCTGCCCGCCTGCTCCGGGCGGATCGGTGGCGGCAAGCCCGCCGCTGCCTTCCGGGGCCCAGACGTCCGGGGCGGCGCCGTCGAGCGTTATCGTCCCGGCGGCCAGCAGGCGCCCCTCAAAACGCAGCTCGAGCTCCTTCTCGTCGCCGGCGGCGCCGCTCAGCTCGACCGCGCCGGGCGTCGAGACGCCGCTGGCAACCCCGTCGACCCAGATCTCCCAGCCGGGGCTGGCGTCGACGGTCAGCGTATGGGTGACGACCGGCGGGGCCGTGGTCCCGGGCTCGGCTTCGCCGGCGGGGCCAGCGCCGAACACCCCGGCGCGCCAGGCGCCGGCGGCGAGCACGACCGCCAACACGACGCCGCCGACAGCGGCCAGAGTGCCGATCGGCAGGCCGCTGCCGGTCGCCCGCGAAGGGGCGGGCCCGATCGGCGACAGCGACGCATCGACCATGGTGGCCTCGGCCGGGCGGGTCGACATCACCACGGTGGCGTCTCCCGGCGCGGCGCCGAGCGCCGCGCGCAGTGCCTCGGCCAGCTCGGTGCAGGTCGGGTAGCGGGCGCCGGGGTTCTTCGACAGGGCCCGCAGCAGCGCGGCGTCGACCGGCGCCGGTATGGCGACGTTGAGCGCCGAGGGCCGGATCGGCTCCTCGTGGACGATCTTGTACATGATCGTCGTCGGGCTCTCGGCGGTGAACGGCCGCTCGCCGGTAACCAGCTGGTAAAGCATGACGGCCAGCGAGAACTGATCGGCAGCGCCGGTGACCGGGTGGCCGGTGACCTGCTCGGGCGACATGTAGGCCGGCGTCCCGACCACCGTGCCGGTGCGGGTCAGCGTCGTGGTCGCCACCTTGGCCACCCCGAAGTCGGTGATCTTGGGGCGCCCCTCGCGGGTGATGAGGATGTTGGCCGGCTTGATGTCGCGGTGGACGATGCCCCTCTCGTGGGCGAAGTCGAGGGCGCTGCCGAGCTGCGCCGCGATATCGGCGACCTCCTTGAACGAAAAGATGCGGTTGTCGGCCAGCACCGAATGCAGGCTTTCGCCGTGGACGAACTCCATGGCGATGAACGAGTCAGCGCCCTCCTGGCCGACGTCGTGGACGCTGACGATGTTGGGGTGGGAGAGCTGGCCGGCGGATTGAAACTCGCGCTCGAAGCGGGCCTGCAGCTGAACGAGCTCGTCCTCCTCGAGCCCCTCGTGGGCCTCGATGACCTTGATCGCCACCTTGCGGCCGATCAGCGGGTCCTCGGCCAGGTAAACGACTCCCATGGCTCCCCGCCCGATGGTCTCGCGGACCACGTACCTGCCGAACTTTCTCGTTTCTGCCATCGGATGGCCGTCTGCGAGGGCCGGCGAACGGACGCCCCGAGTCCGCTCCAACCGGGAAAGTCATCGCCTTCGAATCCTACCGTAGCGAGCGACGGTGGGGCTACCGCCTCGCGGAGGGCCGACCCATCGAAAAGGTTGGGCCAGAGTGGCGCGGGGTGCCGGCGCTCTACGTCGATTACGGCACCCGCTTCGTCGGCAAACCACCCGAGTTCGGCCAGCAGGTGCGCGACGATTACACCGAGAACCGCTACCACCAGCCCGCCGACGAGTTCGACGAGTCGTGGGACTTCAGCGGCACCGCCCTGGATCTCGAGGCGCTGCTCGCGGTCGGCCGGGCGATCTCGGCCGCCGACATCTGGCCGGAGTGGAAGCCGGGCACGGAGTTCAAGGCAACGCGCGAGGCGATGCTGGGAGGTCGCCGCTAACCCCCTTGGTGAACGGGGAGGCCACCGGCGCGACCGCGATGGGCAGCGACCCGGGGCCCTCGCGACAGGCCTGGCAGGCCGTGGCCTGCTAGAGCGGCGGCGCGGTGATTTGTTGGCCCACCGACCGGTGTGAGACTATCGTCTCGTTGTCTTCTGCCCGCTGCGAACACCCTTCATCGTGCCAACGGAGGAATCCCATGGCGTATGAACTTCCCGACCTGCCCTATGCCGCCGACGCCCTCGAGCCCCATATCGACGCCCGGACGATGGAGATCCATCACGGCAAGCACCACGCCGCCTACATCAGCAACGTCAACAAGGCGCTGGAGGGTCACCCGAAGCTGGCCGCGAAGAGCGTCGAAGACCTGATCTCCGACCTGGCGGCGGTGCCGGAGGGCATCCGCGGGGCGGTACGCAACAACGGCGGCGGCCACGCCAACCACTCGCTGTTCTGGACGATCATGAGCCCGGACGGCGGCGGCGAACCCAGCGGCGACCTCGCCGACGCCATCAACGCCGCCTGCAAGAGCTTCGACGACTTCAAGAAGCAGCTCCACCAGGCCGGCATGACCCGCTTCGGCTCCGGCTGGGCCTGGCTGTCGGTGGACGGCGGCAAGCTGAAGGTCGAGAGCACCCCCAACCAGGACAGCCCGCTGATGGAAGGGCGCATCCCCATCCTCGGCTGTGACGTCTGGGAGCATGCCTATTATCTGAAGTACCAGAACGTCCGCGGCGACTACATCAACGCGTTCTTCAACGTCATCGACTGGGACGCCGTCGCCGAGAGGTTCGCCGCCGCCGGCGGCTAGACTGCGGCTCGATCGAGGAAAGCGCCGGCCGCCCGCCGGCGGGCCGACCGAAAGAGCTCCGATGGAACGTCCCCTCGCCCTCCGCTGCCGCGGGTTGACGAAGAGCTTCAACGGCACCAAGGCCGTCGACGCCCTCGACCTGAGCGTCCCGGAGCGGACGATCTTCGGCCTCCTGGGGCCGAACGGCTCCGGTAAGACCACCACGATCCGGATCGTGCTCGGTATCTTCGCCCGCGACGCCGGCGAGGTGACGACGCTGGGGATCGACGATGCGCTCGCGGTCCGGGATCGGCTCGGCTACCTGCCCGAGGAGCGCGGCCTGTACCCGAAGATGAAGGTCGGCGAGCAGCTGGCGTTCCTCGGCAGCATCCGCGGCCTCTCGCGGCGCGACGCCAAGCAGCGTGCCGAGCGCTGGCTGGGCCGTCTCGGCCTCGCCGAGCGCGCCAGGTCCGAGACCAACGAGCTTTCCAAGGGCATGCAGCAGAAGGTGCAGTTCGCCGCCGCCGTCATCCACGAGCCCGAGCTGCTGGTGCTCGACGAGCCGTTCACCGGCCTCGACCCGATCAACACGCGGCTGCTCAAGGAGCTGATCCTCGAGCAGCGCGACCGCGGCGCCACCGTCGTCCTGTCGACGCATCGCATGGACCAGGTCGAGACCATGTGCGAGTCGATCTGCCTGATCCACGAGGGCCGCGACGTGCTCGCCGGGCCGCTCAGCGAGGTAAAGGCCGCCTACGGTAAGAGCAGCGTGCAGCTCGAGTACGACGGCCCGCCGGGGGCGCTGGCGGCGCTCGAGGGGGTTCGCGAGGTCCGCGACTCCGGCCGCGCGGCGAGCCTGCTGCTGGAGAAGGGCGCCGATTCGCAGCGGCTCCTGCGGCAGCTCATCGAGCGGGTGACGGTGCGCTCGTTCGTGCTCGCCGAGCCTTCCGTCGAGGACATCTTCCTGGACAAGGTCGGCTACGTGCCCGGCCTCGCGACCCACCCGCCGGTGGCGCCCGGCGCCGACGTCCTGTTAGCGGAGGAGAGTCCGGCGTGAGGGCCGACAAGATCTTCAGCATGGCCCGCCGCGAGTACCTGGCGCGGGTGCGCAGCAAGGCGTTCATCGTCACCACGCTGCTGCTCCCGGCGATGTTCGCCATCTACGCGGTCGTCTTCCCGGCGATGACCCGCGCCGACGTCGACGAGGTCCGGCTGACGATCGTCGACGCCGGGACCGGCATCGGCGCCACGGTGGCCTCGCGGCTGGAAGCCGAGGAGGCGGTGCCCTTCGTCGTCGAGCAGGTCCTGCAGGTCGCCACCGCCGACCTCGAGGAGGCCCGCGCCGACCTGTCGCAGTCGATCCGCGAGCGGCAGATCGACGGCTACCTGGTGTTGCAGGCCGATCCGGAGACGCTGGCACGCAGCCAGTATTACGCCCGGGAGACCGGCAACATCATCATCGTCGAGACGATCGGGGGGGCGGTCGAGGCCGGCATCCTGGAGAGCTGGTTCGACGGCGACGCGCTCGAGCGGCTGCGCCGGGTCCAGCGGTCGCGGATGCAGACGATCACCGTATCGGCCAGCGGCGAGGAAGCGGGCGGCTTTCTGGTGGCCTACGCCAGCACCTTCGTCCTCGGGATGCTGCTGTACATGACGGTGCTCATGTACGGGCAACAGATGGCGATGGCGATCGTCGAGGAGAAGAGCTCGCGGCTCGTCGAGCTGGTGATCGGCGCCGTGACCTCCACCGAGTACATGATCGGCAAAGTCCTCGGCGTCCTGGCCACCGGGCTGACCCAGCTCGGCATCTGGCTGCTGATGGTGGCGGTGATGATCCTCGGCATTCTTCCGGCCCTCGCCATCGGCACCGCGATGGCCGATTTCGACCTCGCCGGGGCCCTCGACGTCCGCACCCTCGCCTATTTCTCGATCTTCTTCTTCCTCGGCTACCTGATGTACGCCACCGTGTTCGCGGCGATCGGCGCCACCTGCGACTCCGTCCAGGAGCTGCAACAGGCGATGCTGCCGGCGATCATGCCGGTGATCCTGGCATTCATGTCGATGTTCTATATCATGACCAACCCGAGCTCGTTCGCCGCCAAGGCGCTGAGCTTCTTCCCCTACTTCACGCCGCTGACGATGTTCGCACGGGTCAACGTCTCGCAGCCGCCGCTCTGGGAGGTCTGGCTGTCGATCGTCGTGTTGCTGGCGACGGCGGCGGCGACGATCTGGGCCGCCGGCAAGATCTTTCACGCTACGATACTGTTTCACGGTAAGCGGCCCGGCCTCGGCGAGCTGTTTCGCATGGTGCGAGCCGCCTCTTGAAAGGAACGCCGACCGTGGCAACCAAGTACTCGTGGATCTTCGTCGACGGCGAGTCGCAGGAGACGTTCCGGATCCGCTCCGGCGATCCGGTCTGGCAGACCGCCGACGACGGGTCGTTCGAGCAGGCCCGCTGTGCGTTCGAAATCGTCACGGAGGACGGCACCGGCTTCAAGTTCCAGCTGCGAATCACCGGCGGGGTCCTGGAGTCTCAGGGCGTCGAGAACACGGCCGCCCTGATCCAGTTCATCGACTCGAAGGGCGCCGACATCATCGAGGGCGTCATCAACCGCGGCGTTCGCGGCGACCAGCAGATCCTCTGGGAATCCGACGGCGTCTCGGTCGGCTGACGGCCTGACCGTCGTCATTTCGGTCTCGTCACGCGATCCTTTCGCGACCACGCTGAGGGGCGGCGCCGGCGCGGGTGCTATACTGGCGCCTTCTTTGATCTCGGGACGTCGGTTCCGGGTCTCGGGAACCGCGCGCCGGAGCGACGAGCAGCCAGATGACCAGCCCCCGCGCCGCCATCCGATCGATCGCCGCAGCCGCCATCGCGATGATGGCCTGGCCGATCGTCGGCACGGCGGTCGCCGCGCCCCAGAACGGCACCGACGGCACCGCCGGCACCATCATCGTCTACTTCATCGACCACCAGTTGCTGCCCGAGAGCGAGGTGGAGACGCTGCGCGACGAGGTCGCCGGGATCTTCGCGGTCGCCGGACTCGCCGTCGAGTGGACGCGGACCGAATCGCCCCGCCGGCGGCTGGAGCACAACGAGCTGCGGCTGATCATCCTGCCCTCCGACGGCACCAGGTGGTTTCACGGGCCTTCCAACGTGATCGGGATCGCGCCCCACGACGATACCGGCACGGGGCGCAACTGCTTTGTCTTCTACCGGCAGGCGATCTGGTTCCGCCAGCAGGCCGTCTTCCGCTGCCGCGAGGCGATTCAGGCCCGCGCCGCAGCCGATCTCCGCGGCGTCGAGGTCGACCCGTTCATCGACTCGATGGCGCCGGAAGACTGCGGCGAGCGGCTGGCCTCGTTGACGGCGTTGATCGTCGCCCGGGCCGCCGCCCACGAGATGGTCCACATCCTGCTGAACAAGCTCGACCACAGCCCCGACGGGCTGATGCGCAGCTCGTTCGACCTCGCCGACTGGTTCGACGCCGACCGCGAGCGCTTCCAGCTCGGCGACGACGAGATCCAGCAGCTCGTCGAGCTGCTGGCGGGCTCGTCCCAGGAACCGGGACGCTAGCAGGCCGTTTCCTCGCGTGTCTCGCTCCACTGCAAGCGCCGGAGCGCGGCGCGCCGGGGCTTCGGGAGAGCGCCCCGATGGCCTTACCTGCTATGCTGGAAAAGGGCAGGAGGAAGCCATGAGATACCTATCCGAGCGCAAGGCAATGCTGTTGGGCGGAATCACCGCGTTGGGCGCCGTTGCGGCGCTCGTCGCGCTGGCGTTGGCGCAAGCGCCGGAACCGGCTCTGCACATCGTGAGCCCCGCGGACGGCGGCGCGGTGAGCGGCGGCAACGTCGTGGTACGCATGCAGGTCGCGGGGGTCGAGCTGACCCCACGCAGGACCGGCAACGCCGCCTATGTCTTGCTGCGGCTCGACGAGCTGCCGCCGGTGAAGGGCTACTCCGATACCTTCACGTTCCAGGACGTAGCCGCCGGTAGCCATCTCGTCCGCGTCGAGCTACGGCGCGCCGACGGTTCGGCCTTCAATCCGCCGGTGCGTAGCCAGGTCCGCTTCACGGTGCAGTCCGAACGATCGTAGGCCGCCGTCGAATGCAGCGCGAAGTCGACACCGACGAGGTTCCCGCGCCCACTCCGAGCGGCCCGTCTCGCGACCTGCGAACGCGGGACTTCGCCACCCCCGACGTCGAGCCGGCAACCGTCTTCGGCGGCAACGAGGATGAGACCGATCCCCTCCCCAACCGGCGCTACACGTCGATCCTCTTCTGGCGCATGGTGCGCGGGCTCGACTCGCAACGGCCACCGGCGCGGATCCTCGACCTCGGACCGACAAGCCACGCCAACATGAGCTTCTGGGCCGAGCGGGGCTTCAAGGTCACCTGCTACGACCTCGAGAAGCACGAGCTCGAGGAGCTGGAGCGTGAGCCGATCTCCAACCTGACGCTCGCCGCCGACCGCATCAACCAGCGCCGCCTTCCCTTCGACGACGGCGCTTTCTCGGCGATTTGCGCCTGGAACAGCTTCGCCCGCCTGCCGTTCATGGCGGCGCGCCGCTACATCCGCGAGTGCAACCGCGTCCTGC
Source organism: Acidobacteriota bacterium (assembly GCA_036398215.1). Lineage (GTDB taxonomy): Bacteria > Acidobacteriota > UBA890 > UBA890 > UBA890 > DASWHK01. Next base: position 12,035 of record DASWHK010000008.1, read on the forward strand.
GGCCGCAGGGCATCCTGCACGCCATCTTCCTCGACGCCGAAGGCCGCCTCGACACTCGGCGCCAGTACCGGATCGCCGACAAGCAGCAGCTCGACGTGGTCTCGGGGGCTTCGCGCCGCGGCATCAAGGCGAGCAGCGTCGAGGCCGAGCTGGCCTTCCTGTTCTCGAGCTTCGACGCCTGCGAGACCAAGGCGGCGCCCTGCCAAACGCGCGAGCTGCTGGCGCAACGCCGGCGCTAAGAATGACTTCAGCCCACCAGAATCCGCGCCCGGATTTGGGTCAGATGCGTGTGAAGATCGGCCCAAGATGGCCCGAAGAGGGATGCGAAAATGGGAAGTTATTCTTGCGCGAGCCCTCAGGCGGAGCGCACCAGCTCCCGCTCGCGCGTTCCGGAGGCGGCTTCGGCCAGCGACGCGAGGTCGCCGGGCGGCTCCTCGAGCTCCGCGTACAGCTCGATCGCCCGCGGGTTGAGCAGGTGAATGCGGCGGCCGACGATGTCGATATGGCCGGCGCGGCGAAGGCCGTTGAGCAGGGTGCTGGTGGTCTCGCGCGTGGTGCCGATCCAATCGGCGATCTCGGCCTGGGTGAAGCGCGCGTTGATCACGGTGACGCCGTCCACCGCCACACCGAGCCCGCGACCGAGCTCCAGAAGCCCGTCGGCGAGGCGCTGGTGGACCCGCTTGGTGGCCAGCCCGGCGGCTTTCTCCTCGCGGCTTTCGAGACGCCAGGAAAGGTAGCGGGCGAGCGCCATGATGACCGCCGGGCGCGAGGCCAGGAAGCGCAACGACGCATCCAGCGGAATCACCGCCGTCAGCACGTCCTCGAGGGCATGGGCGTCGTCGCCATGGCTGGACTGGCCGACCACGGCGCGGCCGCCGACGACCTGGCCGGGGCCCCGAAAGTCGACGACCATCGTCCTGCCCGCCGGCGTGACGCGGCTGAGCTTGATCGCCCCGTCGAAGACCACGTAGAGCGCCTCGATCTCGTCTCCCTGGCGGAAGAGGCACTCACCGCGGTCGAACCAGCGCATCGAGGCGAGCTCGGCGATGGCGTTGACCTCGGCGGCGGGTAGCTCGGCGAACAACGACGAGCGGCGCAAAAGCTTCGGATTGACGCCCATGGCTCCCCCTAGCAGGCCGAGGTGGAAGTGTGATGGGTCTGGCGCGTGGACCTTGCGGGTGAGGGCAAGGAGAGCCGACGTAGGCGATGCCGGAGCCATCGTCGAGGAGGCTCGACGCGGCCATCGCCCGCAAGCCCCACGCGCCCGAAGGGTTGCGGCGAGAAAAGGCCATCTGCTGCGTTGCCGCTCCTCGACGATGTGTTCAACATCGCCGTCGTCGCGGCGCCTTGCATCTGGCCTTTTCTCGTCGCAACCAGACCCATCACACTTCCACCTCGGCCTGCAATGCCGTGGTCTCGACGAGCTGCCGGCGCAGCTCGACCTTCATTTTCTCGACCGCCCGCTCGAGCACGGCGCCGTCGCGCGCCACCTTCGTGAACAGCAGCGCGCCCTCGAGAGTGGCGAGCAGATAGTCGGCCTGCTCACCGGCGTCGCCGGGAGCCATGCCGGCTTGCCTCAGAAAGCCGCCCAAGAACGCCCGCAGGCCGTTGAACGAGGCCTCGATCCGCTCGCGAAAGGCCTCGGACAGGTCGGCCATCTCGAGCGCCATCCGCCCCAGGAGGCAGCCCCGGTAGTCGTTGTCACGCTGGATCTCGACGATGGCGTCGAGCACGGTGGCGACCGCCTCGAGGCCCGCCGCCCCGGGCGGAATCTTCGCTTGAACCTGCGCCGCGAGCCGGCCCGCCCAGGCGTCGATGACCGCCAGGCCGAGCGCTTCCTTGGAGCCGAAATGGTGGTAGAAGCTGCCCTTGCAGACATTCGACTCGCGGATGATCTCGTCGACGCTGGTGCTCGCGTAGCCCTGCTGCCACATCAGCGCGGCGGCGGCGGCGACGATCTCGTCGGCGGTCGTCATGATGGCGGCGGCGGCGCGAGCCATCGGCAGCTCCTCGGAGAGTGTGAGCGGGGTGCTCGAGCGCCGGAGCGGCTTCGAGCATTCCCCGGCAGTGGTCTCGGCCGGCCTCCTTCGCTAGTAGACCGACCAGTCAGTCTAATCCCAGTACGTATACGCCGCTTCGCTTCCGCAGTCAAGGCCCGGCGCCGGCCCCCCAGTCTATAATCCGCGCCACCATGGCCCTACCGCTGCCCTTCGGCCCCGAGCTCAAGGTCCTCGTCCTGGCCGGCGCCAACCAGGTGCCGGCCGGCGATCTCGACGAGGCCTCCCACCGGGTCGGCGCCGAGACCCCCCTCGAGGCCAAATCGTTCCTGCACCTGCGCGGCCGCCTGGTCATCGAGTACGTCCTGGAGTGGATCGCCGGCGCCGGCCTGCGGCGAGTCTGGGTGCTGGCGCCCCCCCAGTGCCTGGCCGCGATCCCGGCGACCCACGACTTCGTGCCGCTCGCCCAACGCCAGGGCGCGTCCCTGGCCCAGAACCTGCGCGCCGCCAAGGAAGCCATCCCGCTGCAGCCCGGCGAGCCCGCCCTGGTGGTCTTCGGAGACCATCCGCTCACCACGGTCAGGGCGCTGGAGGATTTCCTCGCCTTCTGTGGCCCGCGCCTCGAGCAAGCCGATCTCTTCCACGGCCTGGCGCTGCGAGAGGCCTACGCCGCGTACGCGCCCTACTTCCGGCGCACCTCGATGCTGATGCGCGAGTTCCAGGGGCGGGCCACCGGCCTCAACCTCATGGTGCCGGACCGGATCCACGGCATCCCGGCCGCCGACCACGTCTACTCGGTTCGCAAGCTGGAGCGCTTCGGCCGCTTCGTCAGTCTCGTGGGACGTGCCCTCTTCTTGCTCGGCGCCAGCGCCCCGGGCGCGATCCTGGACTCGGCGCGCCTCTATGCCGCCAAGGAATGCGAAAAGCTGGCGCGCCGCTCGGGGCGGCGCCGGATCATCGGCGAGCGCGGCATGCGCTGGCTCCAGCCGCAGGTGAGCATCACCCGGGTGGAGCGCTACGCCGCCAAGCTGTTCGGCACCGAGCGCGGCGTGAGGGTGGTGCCGCTGGCGCACGGCGGCACTGCGATCGACGTCGATTTCGCCGAGGAGCTGGCGGTGCTCGACGAGAACTGGGAGGCGCTCACCGCAATCGCCAGGCGCCAGGACGACGCCAGCCGCGCCACGGCCTCCTACCGGGAGGGAACGACCAGCTCGTCCTTGTAGACCGACCGGTAGCCGAGCAGGTGATCGTCCAGCGACAGCGTCAGCTGGTACGTGCCCGGCGGCGCCGACAGCGTCAGCGTCTCCTCGATGAGCGCGTCGCCGCGCGCCTGCAGCTCGGCGGCCGGCACCACGAAGTTCAGGTGCTTGCTGGTCTCGTCCACCGGCTCGCCGTCGGGCCCGAAGAGCACCGCGTAGACGACCATCTCGGTCTCGAAGTCCTGCTCTACGGCGTGGAAGATCAGCGACTCCATCCGCCAGGTGAGCTTCAGGTCGATCGTCACGTTGTCGCCGCTGCGGCCGCCGAACTGGGCGGCCCAGGCGAACGGGATGTCGGCATCCGGGAAGACGACGTCGGCCCGCACCGAATTGATGACGTCGATGTAGTTGACCGTCTGGGCCAGCGAACCTCTGATCATCGCCTCCGTCGTGCGTGCGAAGTCGTTGGGGATCTCGGCCAGCATGTTGAAGCGCTCGAGGTCCCGCTGCGCCGCGGTCACGCCCGCGGGCTCGTTGAAGTTCGAAGGCGGCGCCAGCCGCCAGCGCCCGCGCTGGAACACGAACATCAGCATCTCGCTGGTGGGCCATTCGGGAAGGCGCTCGTCATAGCTCCACAGGATCACCGGCCGCTGCGAGACGGACGCCGGGAAACCGAGCTGCCGCTCGGTGCGTGCCGGCGGGCCCAGCACCAGCACGACGCGCCCGAAGACCGTCTTCCAGCCCGGCCCCCCGTCGCTGAACTCCTCGTTGGCGTACTCGACCCGGCGGACGAACTCGTCGACGAACTCGTTGTCCGGGCCCCGATACGTCGGGTCGCGGCGCTCCCAGAACAAGCGGATGAACTGCAATCTCTGGGTGGTGTTCTCGAGGCGGGCGTAGATCTCCTTTTCCTCGTCGGTGGCAATGTACTGGACCGGCCCTTCGAGCCAGCGCGCGGTCCAGGCGCTGAGCGACTCGCCCTCCTCCGGGCCCAGGAAGGAGGTCCGCTGCGGGGCGACGCCGTCGTTTCCGGCCACCGACCGGGCGCCGGCATCTGCCGGCGCCGGCAGCGCGGCGGCGATCAGAACAGCCACGCACGCGGCGACGGTCCATCCAATATCGATTCGAACCTCTGCCATCTTGCTCATCTTGTTTCCCCCGCGGCGGTGGCGACGCCGCCGGCTGCATCCTTGTGGCGATCAGCGAGCATTCGGACGACCACCAGCGTGGCGTCGTCGTGCCACGGCCGGTCGCCGGTGAAACGCCGCACCGCCGCGAAAACCTCCTCGACGATCGTTGCCGCCGGCTGCTCCGCGCGCCTGGCGATGATCGTGCCGAGGCGCTGGATGCCGAAGTCCTGATCGTTGGCGTTGAAGGCCTCGACCAAGCCGTCCGAATAGAAGGCTAGCACGTCGCCGGGCAGCAATTCCCGATCGCGCGGCTCGCCCGGGTGGGAAGGCAACAGCCCGAGCGGCGGGCCGGTGGATTCCAGATACTCCACCTCGCGGGTGCCGCAGCGGTAGTGGAGCGGAAAGTGGTGGCCGGCGTTCAGATAGCGGAGGCAGCGGGCCTCGAGATCGAGCTCGGCGAAGACCATCGTCATGTACTGGTTGGGGGCCGACAACTCCAGCAGCACCTCGCCCAGCCGCGGCAACAGCTGGGCCGGACGGCCGTCGGCGCGCACCTGCGTATGCACGGCGCTCTTCGCCATCGCCATGATGAGCCCGGCGGTCATCCCGTGACCGGCAACGTCACCGAACACCACCCCCAGGTGGCCGTTGGGGAGCCACAGGTAGTCGAAGTAGTCGCCTCCCACCTCGGTCGCCGGGGTCGAGCGATCGGCGATATCGAGGCCCGCCACCACGGGCGGCGTCTTCGGCAGCAGGTCGAGCTGCATCTGGCGGGCGAACTCCAGCTCGCTCCTGCGCCGCTCCCCCTCAACCAGCTCCAGCAGGAGTCGGGCGTGCTCCATCGCCAGGCCGACCTGGTTGGCGAAGCCCGAGAGGCTGCGGATCTCGGCCTTGTTGAAGCCGAACGGCTCGTGCTTGCCGGCGATCAGCAAGGCCCGCGGCGCGCCGCCCGGGGCCAGCACCGGCACGATCACCGACGAACCGGCGGCCGGTTCCCAGATCCTCGGCAGGACGCTGGGCTGGCCGCGGGCATGGTCGGCGACCGACAGCGGCCTCCGATCGCTGAAGCCGATCGACAGGTCCGGCCAGGAGCCGCGCGAGCGGTGCCGGTAGATGTGCTCGCCGGCGGCGTCTCTGCGCAGCAGGCTGAACGAGACCTGACCGTTGTTGCCCGGCTCGACGAGGGCGACGACGTCGGGCCCCCCGATACGGCTGAGCGAGCGCAGCACCGCGGTCTGGAACTCCTGCGGATCGAGCGCCGAAGTGGTGGTCAAGCCGAAGTCGTAGACGGCGTCCAGCTCGCGCACCTTCTTCTCATAGAGTCGGGCGCCCGACAACGCCTGCGCGACGCGCACCAGCAGCAGGACGACGAAGGTCAGACAGAACAGCGATGCCCCGGCGACGAACAGCGTCAGGGGATCCGCTGGCGGGCCGGGGGCGGCGCTGGGCCGCCGAATGAAGATCACCGCCGCGGTCGCCAGCGGCACGGTGGCCAGTAAGCCCCCCAGCAACACCGCGAGGCGCTGCCGTCGCTCGATCGTGATCAACCACCCCATCGGCGCCAGCAACCCCAGCAAGACGCCGGCGAGCGCCAGGGGCAGCAGTGCGGAGGCGGGAGATGCGGCGCCGGCCTGCGTGGCGCCAACGACCAGCGCATAGAAGAGCGCCAGCCCCCACGCCAGGCTCGACTTGCCGACCAGGGCGAGATCGAGCGCCACCAGCACGGCGGCGGCGAGGGCGGCGGCGCCGATCGCCATCAACAGGGCGCTGAGCGGCGCCAGCAGCGGCTCCGGCAGGCTCAGCAACCCGGCCGCGATGTCGTACAGGACGCTCAACCAGAGGATCTGGACCGACAACGCCGCCATCTGCAGCTTGGCGTACTCGTCGGCGCCGCCGCCCAGCATCCGCTGCCGGTACCAGACCAGCGCGCCGACGGCAAGCCCCGCGCCGGCGACCAGGAGAAGCTGCGGCGCTTCCGGAACCACCAGCTGGACGGTGGCCGTGGCGACGCAGGCAGCACCCAGCAACAGCTCCCACGGAGAGGCGAAGGCGGACAGCTTCATGGCGCCATTGTACTGTGCCGCCGCGGGCCGGCTGGGGGTGGCGGCTCCGGGGCCGCGGCGACTTCCGGCGCTCTCGTCTTGGGGCCCCCGCGGCAGTGAGGCCCGCGGTCACGGCAACGTTGTCGGCTCTGCCGGCCTTTGCTAGAATGCGGCGCGGACCGAGAAGACAGTCAGGTGCTGATCGACTCCGCCGTCCTGCCTCTCCGGCCTGGGCGGCGTCCCAATCCTCCGCAGGGAACTCTGGAAGATGGTTGAGGTCGACCGTCTGACCAAATACTACGGCGGCTTTGCGGCCATCCAGGACGTCTCGTTCGTGGCCGACCGCGGCCAGATCCTCGGCTTCCTCGGCCCCAACGGCGCCGGCAAGACCACCACGATGCGCATCCTGACCGGCTACATGCCGGCCAGCAGCGGTACCGCGCGGGTCGCCGGTCACGACGTTTTCGAGGAGTCGCTCGAGGTGCGCCGCCGGATCGGCTACCTGCCTGAGACGCCGCCTGTCTATCGCGACATGACGCCGCGCTCCTACCTCGACTTCGTCGCCCGCATCAAGGGCGTCGCCAAGCGCGACCGCGCCGCGGCCGTCGGCCGGGCGCTGGCCTCGACGCAGACCGAGAACGTCGCCAACCAGCCCATCGGTACGCTGTCGCGCGGCTACAAGCAGCGCGTCGCGATCGCCCAGGCGCTGGTCCACGACCCCGAGGTGCTGATCCTCGACGAGCCCACGCTCGGCCTCGATCCCCGCCAGATCATCGAGATCCGCAACCTCATTCGCAGCCTGGCGGCGGACCGCACCGTCATCCTCTCGACCCACATCCTCCCGGAGGTCAAGCAGCTCTGCGACAAGGTCGTGATCATCGCCAACGGCCGCATCGTCGCCGACGAGCTCCTCGGAAACATCAGCGCCGACGACTTGGAGGCCTATTTCCTCGACGTCACCACCCGCGACGCTACCGCCGTCCCGGCAGAGGCTCCGGCGGCGAGCGCCAACGACGCCGCCGCCGGCGAGAACGAGGGCGACGTTCGCGGCGACGACGAGGGCGACATCACCGGCAAGGACCCGGAGAGCGCGCCATGACCAACATCTGGGCGGTTGCCTACAAGGAGCTGCGCAACTACTTCGTCTCGCCGATCGCCTACGTCGTGCTGGCCGGCTTCCTGCTGCTATGTGGCTGGTTCTTCTGGACCTACCTGCTGCAGTTCTCCCAGTGGGTCTCGCTGTACACGCAGTTCCAGGACCCGCAGGCGCTGGGGCAGCTCAACCTCAACGACATGGTCATGGCGCCGCTGCTGCAGAACATGATCGTCATCTTCCTGATCATGATGCCGCTGATCACCATGCGCCTGTTCGCCGAAGAGCGCGCCCAGGGGACCGACGAGCTGCTGCTGACCTCGCCAATCGGCACCCTCGAGATCACCCTCGGCAAGTTCCTCGGCGCTGCCCTGTTCTTCGCCGTCCTGCTCGCCTGCACGCTCCTCTACCCGGCGATCCTCCTCTGGTACGGGGACCCGGAGGTGGGCCCCATCCTCACCGGCTACCTCGGGGTGCTGCTGGTGGGGCTCTCGTTCATCGCCCTGGGGCTGTTCACCTCGACGCTGACCGACAACCAGATCGTCGCCGCGGTCTCGGCGTTCGTGGTGCTGCTGCTGTTCTTTGCCATCGGCTGGCCGGCCGGCACCGTCGGGGCCACCTCCGGCGCGGTGCTCCGCTACCTGTCGCTGACCGAGCACATGCAGTCGCTCGTGCAGGGCCTGGTGGTGAGCACCGACGTGATCTACTTCGCCAGCCTCATCGTCTTCGCCCTCTTTCTGAGCCAGCGCTCGCTCGAGTCGCTGCGCTGGAGATAGAACGACCATGAGTGCTTCCTACCGCTCGTTCGGCCTGTTCGGCCTGATCCTGCTGGCGTTCGGGATCCTCGGCGGGCTGGTGACCGGCGATTGGAACGCGCTCTACGTCCTGGTGCACCTGATCGGCGGCGCCTCGATGCTCGGCCTCTACCTGTTCACCCACATCGAGAACCTGCGCGAGTCGGTCACCGGCAGACGCAGCCAGTACGCCACCAACACGGTCGTCTACACGCTGGTGACGCTGGCGGCGATCGTGCTGGTCAATTATGTAGGGGCGCAGAACGAAGCCCGCTACGACGCCAGTGAACAGGGGATCTTCTCGATTGCGCCGCAGACCCGCGAGCTGCTCGCCGGCCTCGACTCCGACGTCGAGGCGCTCGCCTTCTTCCGCGAGGCCGAGGGCGCCGGCGCCGAGCAGCTGCTGGAGACCTACGCGGCGGAATCCGAACGCTTCACCTACACGATGGTGGATCCCGACAAGCGCCCCGAGCTGGCCCAGCAGTACGAGGTCACCCAGTACGGCACGCTGGTGCTCGACCGCGGCGACGAGACGACCCGCATCACCGAGCTCTCCGAGGAGGCGCTCACCAACGCGCTGATCCGGCTGATGGCGGCGGAGGGCAAGCGGATCTACTTCACGACCGGCCACGGCGAGCCCGATCTGGAGGCCCGCGAGACCCCCGACGGCCTCGGCCAGCTCAAGGCGGCGCTCGAGAACGAGGGCGCCGCGGTGCGGCCGCTGCTGCTGGCGACGCTCCCCGACGTGCCGGCCGACGCGGATCTGCTGGTGGTTGCCGGTCCGCAGCGGGCTTTCCTCGACAACGAGATCGAGACCCTGCGCCGCTTCCTGGATCGCGGCGGCCGGGCGCTGTTGCTGATCGAGCCGCGGGCCAGCGCCGAGCTGGTGGCGCTGCTCGGCGAGCGCGGCGTGGCGGTGGGCGACGACGTCATCATCGACCAGGTCGTGCAACTGTTCGCCGGCCCCACGGTCGGCGTCGAGCCGGTGGTCAGTCAGTACGGCTCCCATCCGATCACCCAGGCATTCGCCCAGAACACGCTGTTCCGCCTCGCCCGCTCGGTCAAGCCGGCCCCCGAGACGCCGGCCGGCGTCACGGTGACGACCCTCGCCTCCACGAGCCCGGCGTCGTGGGCGGAGAGCAACGTCGATCAGGTGTTCGAGACCGGCGAGGTCGACCCCGAGGGCGACGAGCCCGGCCCGGTCTCGCTCGCCGTCGCCGTGAGCATCGACGCGAGCGCCCTCCAATGGACCGAGCCGGCGATCGAGACGGCGCCCGAAACGACCGCCGCGGGCGGCGACGAGGCTAATCCCGAGGACCCGGCCGCCGCGGCCCAGGAGCCCGAGCCTTCCGCCGGCGACGTTGCGGGCGCCCCGCCCGACGCTGCCGGCGGCGCCGAGCCCGACGCCCCGCAGGAGCCCGCCGGCTCCGGCCCGCCTGCCGACCTCGAGGGCCGCCTGGTGGTCGTCGGCGACGCCGAGTGGGTCAACAACAGCCGGTTGTCGCTGCTGTACAACGAGGACCTGGCGCTCAACATGGTCGGCTGGCTGACCGGCGGCGCCGAGGAGACGATTGCCATCCGCCCGCGGGCCCGCCGCGCCTCGCGGATCTCGCTGACCGAGGCCCAGGGCTGGGCCGTCTTCTACTCCACCGTGTTGCTGCTGCCGGAGCTGGTGCTGCTGAGCGGCCTGGTCATCTGGTGGCGGCGACGCCGATAGGCCACCGTGCGCTTCAAGAACACCCTGATCATGGCCATCGCGGCGCTGCTGCTCGGTGGCTACGTCTGGTTCTTCGAGATCCGCGGCCGTGAGGAGCGCGAGGAAGCTGAGCGCGTCGCCTCCCGTCTGCTCCACTTCGAGAGCGACAGCGTCACCGGCCTGACCCTGCAGACCGACGACGGCACCGTCGTGCTGAGCCGCGTCGACGACGCCTGGCGGATCACTACCCCCTATGATCTCCCGGCGGACAGCGCGGCGGTCGACAGCATCGTCAACCGCCTGCAGAGCGCCGATCACGAGCGGCTGATCGAGGAGCAGCCCGCGGACCTGGCCCGCTTCGGCCTCGCCGAGCCCGAGGTGATGGTGACGCTGCAGCTCGACGACGGCGACACCCGCACGCTGGCCGTTGGCGGCGGCACGCCGGTGGGCTTCAACGTCTTCGTGCAGCCGGGCGCTGGGGAGGCCGTCTACACCAGCGCCGCCAGCCTCAAGGACGCGCTCGACAAGACCTTGTTCGACCTGCGCGACCGCAAGATCCTGAGCTTCGCCGACGCCGACGTGGCGCGCCTGCAGATCGACGCCGGGGGGCTCGAGGCCGCGATCCGCCGGGGCGCCGAGCAGGGGGACGGCATCACCCGCTGGGAGCTGACCGAGCCGCTGGCGGCGCGCGGCGACAACGAGACGATCTCGTCGCTGCTGACGCGCCTGCGCAACGATCGCGCCCTCGCCTACCCCACCGAGTCCGCGACCGCCGAGGAGCTCGCCTCCTGGGGCCTCGATGATCCGGTCGCGACGCTCACGATCTGGACGGCGGAGGACGCCGCCCAGACCCTGCAGATCGGCGCCGAATCCGAGGCGCCGGCCGGCTACTACGCTCGGCGCCTCGGCAGCGACGCCGTCTTCGTCGTGCCCGCCGGATTGGTCGATGCCGTTCCCGACTCCGTCGACGACCTGCGCAACAAGACCGTGGTGGCCTTCGCCCGCGATCGCGTGGAGTCGATCGCGGTCAGCCGATCGGGAGAGAGCATCGAGCTGGTCAAGGACGGGCTCGACTGGCGGATCGAGCAGCCGCGCGAGCTGCCGGCCGACACCTCGACCGTCGCCACGCTGCTCGGCGGCGCCCTGGCGCTGCGCGCCGAGGGCTTCGCCGCCGGCGATCGCGACGACCCGCGCTTCGCCTTCGACGACCCCTTCCTGCAGGTGGGCTTCGGCCTCGAGCCTGGTCCCGGCACCGCAACCGGCGAGGCCACCGACGCCGCCCGCACCGTGACCCTGTCGATCGGCGCCTCGACCGCGATCGAAGGCGAGGACGACGAGGAGCCCGTGGCCGCCCGCTACGTCGTCGTCGAGGGGGAGCCGGCGGTCTACGTGGTGCCCGAGGCCGAGCTCGACGACCTCGAGGTCGATCTCTTCGCGCTCCGCTCCAAGACGCTGGCGAGCTTCGACCAGTCCGCCGTCGACCGCATCGAGCTGACCGCCGGCGGCACCACCCACGCGCTCGCCAAGGACGACGCGGGAAGCTGGTCGCTGATCGCTCCCGAAGCCGCCGCCATGGACAGCGAGGTCAACGACATCCTGTGGAACCTCAACTACCTCAACATGGAGGGGATCGTCGCCGAGTGGGACGGCGAGCCGGACGTCAACCTCGGCGCCTACGGCCTCGATGCCCCGGCCCTGACCGTCCGTGCCTTCGCCGGCGACCAGATGGTCGCCGGCATCAGCATCGGCGCCTCGGTGCCGGCCGACGAGATCGCCGACCTTCAGCAGTTCGCCGCCGGCGAACAGACCTACGCCCTGGTCGACGGCGTCCCCGGGCTGTTCCGGATCAGCGCCCGGCTGCGCGACGCCGCCCAGCACCTCGCCGACACGCTTTCCGGACCCGCGTCTCTAGCAGGCCGCCCGCACTTGACACTCCGCAGCGCTTTTGGCTAGCGTCCGGGCGGATTTCCGGCTCTTTCGGCAATCACGGATGCTCCCCCGGCGTGGCCGGGATTGCCAGGGCAAGAAGAGGTGCTCGTGTCGCAAACACCGTCCGCCGCCGCCCCGCCCCCCCTCGACGATGAAAGGCCGGTCATCCCGGCGGCCACGACGCTTCCCGAGATCACCATCAAGGCGGTGTTCCTCGGCATCGTGCTGTCGGTCGTGCTGGCCGGCGCCAACGCCTATCTGGGGCTGTTCGCCGGGCTGACGGTGTCAGCCTCGATTCCCGCGGCGGTGGTCTCGATGGCGGTGCTGCGCGCCTTCAAGCGCTCCAACATCCTCGAGAACAACCTGGTGCAAACCTCCGCGTCGGCCGGCGAATCTCTCGCCGCCGGGGTGATCTTCACGGTGCCGGCGCTCGTGCTGTTGGGATGGTGGACGGAGTTCCACTACTGGCAGGTCACTGCAATCGCCGCCGTCGGCGGCGTCGTCGGCGTGCTGTTCTCGATTCCCCTGCGCCGCGCCCTGGTGGTCGAGGAGAAGCTGCGCTTCCCGGAGGGCGTCGCCACCGCCGAGGTGCTCAAGACCGGTGGCGCCGTCCGCGACCGCAGCGGGGAGCTGGTGGCGGCGCACCCCGAGCTCGCCCATGTCGGCGGTGACGACGCCACCCAACGGCGCAGCATCCGCGCCCTGGCGACTGCCGGGCTCGTCGGCGCGGCCTTCAAGTTCGGCGAGGCCGGGATGTTGCTGTGGAGCGGCACGCTCGAGGTCGGGGCCCGCGCCCTGGGGACCATCTGGGTGCTGGGCATGAACCTATCGCCGGCGCTGGTCTCGGTCGGCTACATCGTCGGCCTGAACATCGCGACGCTGGTCTTCGCCGGCGGCGTGATCGCCTGGATGATCGGCATCCCGATCTGGGCGGCGATCAACGGGGTACCGGCAGACGTCACGGCGGGCGAGGCCGCCGGGCAGATCTGGACCTCCCAGATCCGCTACATGGGCGTCGGCGCGATGGTGATCGGCGGCCTGTGGGCGCTGATCAAGCTGATGGGCCCGGTCAAGCGCGGCATCAAGTCCGGCCTGCAGGCCTACAGCTCGAGGGGCGCCGGGGCGCCGGCCATCAAGCGCACGGAGCTCGACCTCAACATGAAGTGGGTGCTGCTGTTCACCGCCGTCTCCGTGGTGCCGATCTACATCGTCTACGAGATCGTCGTCCAGCAGTTCTTGGTCTCCGCGGTGATGGCCGCGGTGATGCTGGTCGCCGGGTTCTTCTTCGCGGCGGTCGCCGGCTACATGGCGGGGCTGGTCGGCTCGTCGAACAACCCGATCTCCGGGGTGACGATCGCGACGCTGCTGTTCACCTCGCTGCTGCTGCTGGCCCTGATGGGCGCCGACAACCCTGCCGGCCCGGCGGCGGCGATCTTCGTCGGCGCGGTGGTGGCCTGCGCGGCGGCCATCTCCGGCGACACGATGCAGGACCTCAAGGCCGGCTACCTCGTCGGCGCGACGCCCTGGAAGCAGCAGCTCATGGAGTTCCTCGGCGTCATCTCGGCGGCGTTCGTGATGAGCCCGGTCCTCTACCTCTTGCAGGCCCGTTACGGCATCGGCGCCCCCACGCTCGAGCATCCCAACCCCCTCACGGCGCCGCAGGCCACCCTGATGGCGAGCGTCGCCCGGGGCGTCTTTCAGGGGGGCTTGCCGTGGAACATGGTGTTCATCGGGATGGGGATCGCGGTCGCCATCATCGCCCTCGACAAGTACCTGGAAGCGCGCGGCGCCGAGTTCCGCGCCCCGGTGCTGGCGGTGGCGGTGGGGATCTACCTGCCGCTGGAGCTGTCCAGCTCGATCTTCATCGGCGGCCTGATCGCCTGGTGGGCGAGCCGCCGGCTGGGAGGCGCCGAGCCGGCCCAGACCGGGCTGCTGTTCGCCTCCGGCCTGATCACCGGCGAGGCGCTCGTCGGCATCCTGCTGGCCCTGCCGATCGTCCTCGGCCAGGTCTGGCCGTTCTTCTCGGCCGACATGTTCGAGGTGGTCGCCACGCCGCCGCTGGGCGGCTGGCCGGGGTTGATCCTGCTGCTCGGGGTCTGCTGGTGGTTGCTGTCGCTGGCCAGCGAGCGGCCGTCCGAGGGCTGAGGTCCTGAGTCGCTGGGCGTTAGGTTTGCTGGCGATCGTCGCCGTCGGCTTGGCGATGCGCGTGATCGGCCTTTCTTGGGGGCTGCCATACGGTTTTCACCCCGACGAAGGGGTGATCCTCGAGCATGTCGAGAGGATGGAGTGGACCGATCTGAATCCGCGGTTCTTCATCTACCCGGGCTTTTTTATCTATCAAGTGTTCGCCGTCCATCGGCTCGTCACCGCGCTCGGCGGCGACTACGAGCACGTGCTGCTGGCGGCGCGGCTGCTCTCGGCCCTCTACGGCCTGGGGGCCGTCGTCATCGCCTACCTGCTCGGCGTCCGTCTGGGCGGCACGCGGGTGGGGCTGATCGGCGCCGGCCTGCTGGCGCTGACGGGCGCCGCGACGTTGCACGCTCACTACGCGGTGACCGACACGCCGGCGGCGACGCTGGCGATCGCGGCGGTGTGGCTGTCGGTGCGCGCCTGGCAGCGACGCTCCTACGGGGGCCTGCTCGCCGCCGCCGCGGTCTCCGGCCTCGCCGTCTCCACGAAGTACAGCGTCGCGCCGGCCTGCCTGGTCCCGTGGCTGGGCATGCTGGGGCTGGCGGCCGGCGATCGGCTGCCGCTCGCCCGCCGCGCCGTCCTCACGTCCGGCCTCGCCGCCGCGGCGCTGGGCGCCTTCCTGATCACCAGCCCCTACACGCTGCTCGATGCCGAGGGCTTCGCCCGCGACCTCGGCGTCGAGCGACGGCTGCAGGCCGAGGGGCGCCCCGGCGAGCACGTCGCCCCGCTGCAGGACCCCTCGCTGGCCGATCGCGGGCTGCTCACCAACGCCCGGGCGGTGGTTCACGACATGGGGCCGGCGGCGCTGGGCCTCGCCATCGGCTGCCTGTTGATGGTCGGCTGGCGCCTGCCGAGGACGATGCGGGCCGCCCGAGACGGGCGAGCACCTGGCGCCGCCCCGCCCGTGGATGATCGCATCTCGTGGGCGGCGACCAGCCGCGGCGGCCCGGAAGCCTTCGCGAGATGGGATGGTTTCGGCTGGGCCCTGCTGATCGCCTGGGTGCTGCTCTACTACGCCTTCATGGCGCCGTCGGCGATCGGCGGCCAGCGCTACATGCTGCCGCTATACCCGGCCCTCATGGTGATGGCCGCCGGCGGCTTCGAGCTGGCGATCCGCCGCCTTCCCGGGCGCCTGGGCCCTGTGGCCTTCGCGACGATCGCCGCCACGCTGCTGCTGGCCGCGGTGGTCCCGCCGGCCGAGCAAGCCTTCACCAGCACCGCCGCGCTGGCCCGGCGCGACACCCGGCTGGTCGCCCGCGACTGGATCCTCGCCAACCTGCCGGCCGGCGCCCACCTGGCACGCGAGTACTACGCGCCCTTCTTCCACAGCAGCGACGGCTTCCGGCTCAGCCAGCCGTTCAGCCTCACCGAGCACTCCTTCGCGACCTACTGCGCCGAAGGGGTCGAGTACCTGGTGCTCAGCTCGTTGAACCGGGAGCGCTACTTCGAGGACGAGGGCGAGCGGTTCGCAAACGAGCGCGCCTGGTACGACGAGGTCCAGCGCCGCAGCCGCGTCATCGAGCGCTTCGCAGGCCAGGAAATCCTCGACCTGCACCACCCCACCATCGAGGTGCGGCGGCTGTTCTGCGGCGCCGGCCCGTGACGCCTGCCGGCCACGAGAGCGTAACCTCTCGCCGTCTTCCCTATCGCGAGGTCGCCTCGAACGCCTTCAGCACCTCGCGGGTCAGCTCCCAGCGGTTGAAGCCCTGGCGCCCCCAATCCAGGCCGCGCCGGACGATGACCAGGTCGTGGCTCGGCACCACGACGACGAACTGGCCACGGTTGCCGGCGGTCGAGTAAGCGTCCTTGGGCACGTAATCGACGTTGTCGGGCACCAGCCACCACTGCCCGCCGTACTGGTTGCCGCGATCGGCGGTTGCCGGCGCCGGCGTACGTACGAACCGGATCCACTCCTCAGACAGCAGGCGCTCGCCGTTCCAGACCCCGCCGTTCAAGTACAGCAGGCCGAAGCGGGCCAGATCGCGGGCGTTCGTGTAGACCTGGCTGCTGAGGATGAAGTCACCGAAGCGATCGGTGCTCAACAGCGTGTTGCGCATGCCGATCTTGTCGAGCAACGCCGCTCGCGGGAACTGCAGGTACTCGCGATCGTCGCCGATGGCCAGCTTCATGGCGTAGACGGCGAGCAGCGTGTCGTAGTTCTCGTAGTCCCAATTGGTGCCAGGCTCGCGGATGAGGCCGCGGTTGCGCGCCCCCACCACCGAGCTGGCGCCGGCCCAGTAGGCCAGGCCCGACCCGGTGGCGTACTCGAGGCCGGAGTTGTCGACGGTCTCGAGGCCGCTGGACATGTTCAGCACGTGGCGCAGGGTGATCGCCGAGCGCGGGTCGTTTTCCGGGGACGCGGCCCGCGGCAGCCACTCGAACGGCAGCGGCTCGTCGAGCGCCAGCCGCCCCTGGTCGGCAAGCATGCCGATCAACGTCACCGCGATGCTCTTGGCCGTCGACCAGGTGCGGGTTCGGGTGCTCACGTCGACGCCGGGAGCGTAGCGCTCGTGGACGATCTTGCCGCCGTGCACGACCAGCAGGCTGAGCGTCACCTGGTACTCGGACTCGCGGTCGAAGGCCCAGTCGGAGGCGGCCCGCAACGCCGCGGCGTCGACCCCTGGAGGAAGCGACGCGTCGGCGACCAGGTCGCCATCGGGCCACGGGATCGTCGCCGGGTCTCCCGGCGGCGGCGGCGCCTCGAGTACCGGCAGGCCGTCGATGTCGTCGAAGGTCTGGTCCGGCGCCAGGATCACGCAACCGATCCCCTCGCGGAACGCGGCGCGCATCGCCGGCACGTAGCCGCCACCCTCAATGGGGCCGATCGCCACCGCCTTCCGCTCCCGATCGACGACGTAGTCGCCGCCGGCCGGGGTACCGATCGGCGCGGAGAGGTAGGCGAGCTCCTGGGCGAAGACCTGCTCGAGCGTCCGGTCGCCGGTGAACAGCCCGTTGCACATCAGGATCGCCTGCTGGCCGCGGCGGATCATCTCGCGGTTGAACTGCCAGTAGTCGTAGCGCTCCTGCTGGCCCCCCTCGTCGCGCTGCGGGCCACGGCCCTGGGCGTCGAGGGAGCCGGGAAGGAGAAATGTGGCGGCGATCAGCGCGAAGAGAAAGCGTCTCATGAGGTCGTTTTCCTGCTCGTAGCGGGGAAGAGAATCGTATCGGCACCGCCTGGATTGTACGCACAAACCCGGGCGGTATACAGGGGCCACGAGTGCCGTCGGCTGCGCGGCTACTGGCGAGCAAGCTAGCAGGCCGCCGCCAGCGGACCGCCGAACAGCATCGAGGCGATCAGGATCAACCGGAACGTGGGGAATCGAAGTTCGCCCGCCGGCGAGCCGCTCCGAGCGTCTCCGTGGCTCGTGAGGCGGTGCCGCGCGAGGGGCGAGGAAAGACGGTCCGCCGCGGCCCTCCTTGAGCTTGCCGGGTCGGGTCGACTAGATTCCCCACGACACCCCCGCTCCTGCACGCGGGCGCCTGGCTACCAACGGCGCCGGCCCCGCGTGTTTCCGGCTCTGGGAGGAAGAAGAAGATGCATACGTACGCGATGCGCTGTTCGCTGTCGATCTCCACCCTCTGTCTGGTCCTCGCCCTGGGCTGTGCGGTCTCGCCCCTGCCGATGGGTCAGGAGCGCGCCGACGCACCGGAGCGTGGCAACCCCGCCGGCGAATGGCGCTACCAGAGCGCCGACGCCTGGGGCACGCGCTTCTCGCCCCTCGACCAGATCGACGGCGACAACTTCGAGCAGCTCGACGTCGCCTGGCTCTGGCGCGGCAACAACTTCAGCCCCGACCTGCAGACGACCTCGCGATCGACCCCGAGTTACATCGACGGCATGCTCTACACAGTGGCCGGGTCGCGGCGCACCGTCGTGGCGATCGACGCCGCCACCGGCGAGACCGTCTGGACCTATCGCGAGCCCAGCACCGAGCGCTGGGAGCGCTCGATGCGGGCCAGCTACGGCAAGGGGGTCGGCTACGCGGAGGTCGACGGCCGCGGCGTGATCTACATCATCACGCCCGGGTTCTTCCTCCACGCGCTGGACGCCAAGACCGGCCAGCCGCTGGAGAATTGGGGCGCGCCGGTGCCGCTGGAGGGCTTCTCGCAGACCGGGGTGGTCGACCTGTTGCCCGACCTGCTGCGCGACTGGGGCCCTTGGCAGGCCTATGAAGGTGCCTATGACCCCGACCACGGGATCCCGCGCGAGCTGGGCTACATCACCAGCTCGTCGCCCCCGATCGTCGTCAACGACGTCGTCGTGGTCGGCAGCTCCGCCGAGCAGGGCTACAACCAGACCCGCATCGAGAACGTCCCCAACGACATCCTCGCCTACGACGCCCGCACCGGCGAGCACCTCTGGAAGTTCCACGTCATCCCGCGGCCCGGCGAGCCCGGCCACGAGACCTGGGAGAACGACGCCTGGTCGTACACGGGCGACGTCTCCTCGTGGGCGCCGCTGTCGGCGGACGCCGAGCGCGGCATCGTGTACATCCCCACCAACCCGCCGACCGTCGACTACTTCGGCGGCTTCCGACCCGGCGCCAACCTCTACGGCACCAGCCTGATCGCCCTCGACGTCCGCACCGGGGAGCGCGTCTGGCACTTCCAGACCGTCCACAACGACCAGTGGAACTACGACCTGCCCAACGTCCCGATCCTCGTCGACCTCACCGTCGACGGCGTCGAGATCCCGGCGGTCGTGCAGACCACCAAGCAGGGCTTCATCTTCGCCTTCAATCGGGAGACCGGGGAGCCGATCTGGCCGATCGAGGAGCGCCCGGTGCCGCAGACCGAGGTGCCCGGCAACTGGACGTTCCCGACCCAGCCCTACCCGACGCGCCCCGAGCCCTTCGAGCCAATGGGCCTCACCCCCGAGCGGGTGATCGACTTCACGCCGCAGCTGCGGGAAGAGGCCCTCGAGACCATGCTCGAGTACCGGATCGGAGACACCTACCTGCCGCGGCTGCACACCGGCCACGACTCCAGCGTGCGCGACAACATCCGCTGCTACGGCGGCCTCAACATCACCCATCCCGCCGCCATAGACCCGACGACGGGGATCCTCTACGTCTCGCACGGCCCGAGCTGCGGCGGCGGCCTGGTGATGCCGGGCGCCGAGGCGGACGAGCCCGACGATCCCGGGACGACCGGGACGACGATCGCCGAGTGGGTCGCCGGCCCCGGCGGCCGCCTCCCCGGCCCCCAGGGGCTGCCGATCTTCAAGCCGCCCTACAACCGGGTCTCCGCCTACGACATGAACACCGGCGAGCGGCTCTACTGGGTGCCGATCGGCGAGACCCCGGACAACGTCGCGAACCATCCGGCCCTGGCGGGGATCGAGCTCCCCAACACCGGCGGCGGCCCCGAGGCGATCCTGATGGTCACCGGCACCCTGCTGTTGACCAGCGAGGTGGTGGGAGACGATCAGCCGGTCCTCACCGCTCGCGACAAGGCCACCGGCCAAATCCTGGGCCGGGTCGAGCTGCCGACGGCGGCCCAATACGGCATGATGACCTACCTGCACGAGGGCAAGCAGTACATCGTCGTGCAGATCGGCGGCCGCGACTACCCGGGCTCGCTGGTGGCGCTGGCGCTACGCTGATTCGGTACGCGCAGGCGGTGGCGGCGAGACGTTAGCCCGCACGTCTCCTCGCCCTCCTGCTAACGGCGAAACTCCTCGAGCCAGTTGAAGATCAGCACCACCGTGCCGCTGCCGCCCTGGCCGAGCAGCTCCTGCACCATCAAGAAGCGCTCGCCCGCACCGTCGACGTCGTAGCCGAGCGCCGGGGCGAGCCGTGACCCGGCCCCCTCGAACAGTCGCTGCGGCCTCCCCAGCCGCGGTCCCCTGCCCTCGAGCGCGACCGCGACCTCGTAAACATCTGTTCCGTTGGCGAAGAAGATGCGATCGCCGGCAGCATTCCAACGGGGAAACGCGCCGCCCTCTGTGGACACCTGCCACTTGCCCACGCCGTCGGGAAAGCTCGTCAGGTACACCTGGTTGGCGCCCCCCTCGTCAGACCCGTAGGCGACCCAGCGGCCGTCGGGGGAAAATACCGGCCAGTTCTGTTCACCGGGAGCTTCGACGAGCGTCACCGGGTCCCCGGGGGGATCGACGCTGAGATAAGAAATCGAGTCGGATCCGGGTCCGCCGATCTGTACCGCGTCGTAGACGATGTGCTTGCCGTCGGGGGAGACCGCGGGAGAGGTACCGAACACGACGAGCGTTTGGGGCGCCCCGGCACCGTCGCTCGACACGATGGCGATCTCGGGAGTTCCCGGATTCCTCTGAAACGCGATTCGCTCACCATCGGGGAACCACGCCGGCTCCCACGTCGGGACGGGCCCGACGTTCAGCGGTGCGCTGCTGCCCCGCTGGCGATCGTGGATCCACAGGCCACGTCGCTCACCGGCGACGCTCGACCAGGCCACCAGCGTGCCGTCCGGCGAGAAAACAGGTCGGTTGATTCCCCCTTGTGGCTCACCGAGCACCTCGACGACGGCGCCGGCGCGATCGGCGAGGACCAGCTGCAGCTGCGAGGGCCCGGTGCCTGGGGAATGGGCGAGCACGCCACGGCTCGAAAGGCTGGGGAGGCCGCCGTCGGGCACGACGAGGAACGGCTCGCCGGTCGCCCGCCGTTCGGCGAGCGAATAGGGCACCGCCCACACTCCGGGCAGCGTCGGGGAGCGGTGATAGACGAGGTGCCCGCTGGGAGCGTATGCGGGTTGCGCCAGCCGCTGGCCCTCGATCCGCAGCACTTCCTGCGAGCCGCCGCCGCTCGATACCGCGATCGTATCGGGGGCGTAGCCGCCGGGGTGGACGACAAACACGAGCTCGCCCCCCGGCAGGAACGCCGGCTCGTGAAAGTGATCACCGGCAGTGACGCCCGGTGGCTCGAGGATCAGCTCGGGATCGCCGCCGCGCGCCGAAAGCTCGTAGAAGCCCGTGTTGCCGCGGCTGAAGACGATACGATCGCCGGAACCCCAGGCACCGCCGGCGCCGGCGACGTTCGCCTCGGGTAAACGGACGAGAACGGTGGGGTTGCCACCGCCGTCGGCGCGCGTCCTGAAGATCTCCTGGCTGGTCAAGTAGCCGATCGAGCTGCTGTCCGGTGACCAGAAGACATGGCGGGCGCCGTTGGCGCCGGGAAGCACGCGCGGCTCCGTCTGGCCGAGGTCGCGCACCCACAATTGGTCGCCGACCGAGAACACGACCTTCCTGCCATCCGGCGAGATCACCGGCGCCACTTCGTCGAGACCTTGGACTTCGAAGCCGAGCTTGATGGGCGCCGAATCGGCCGTCGGCGTCGCGAGCCTCCAGCCGATCCATCCCGCCAGCAGCCCCGTCGCGCCGACGACGGCAAGCCACGGCAGGGCGCCGCGAAGTCCCGACGCCCGCGAGCGACCAGCGCCGCCGGTCGCACCGGTGGCAGCGACCGGCGAGAAAGCCGTGGCGGCCGTATCCGCTGCGAAATCCTCCCCCTCTGCATCGCCGCCCTGCACCTCTTCGATCACGATCCGGGCCTCGCCGATGTCCCGCAGCCGGCGCAGGGGATCACGCTGCAAGCAGCGACCCAGGAGACGACGCACGGCGGGCGGCCTGTCGGCAGGTAGCTGGCTCAAGTCGATCTCGGCGCGCAGCACATCGGCCAGCGTGTCGGAGACGGTCTCACCTCCGAAGAGCTGCTGTCCGCTGAGCATCTCGAAGAGCACGACGCCGAACGACCAGATGTCGGCGCGCTTGTCGACCGCCATGCCACGCGCCTGCTCGGGGCTCATATAGGCCGCCGTGCCGAGGATCACTCCGGCCCTCGTCGCCGCGATCGACAGCGTCGGCGAGTTGGCCGGCGACTTGGCCTCGACCTCGCCAGCCAGCGCCTTGGCGAGGCCGAAATCGAGCACCTTGACGCTCAGCCGGCCGGCGGCGCTCGATACCTTGATGTTGGCCGGCTTGAGGTCGCGATGCACGATGCCGCGCTCGTGGGCGATCTCCAGCGCCTCGGCGATCTGGCGGGCGATCTCGAGGGCCTCTTGCAGCTCGATGCCCCCGTCCCGCTCGAGTCGATCGGCGAGCGTCTCGCCGCCGACCAGCTCCATGGCGATGAAGCGTATGCCGGCCGCTTCCTCCAGCCCGTAGATGCCCGCGATGTTGGCGTGGTTCAGTTGGGCCAGCAGCTTCGCCTCACGCTCGAAGCGGGCCAGGCGGTCCTGGTCGGCGGCGACATCCGCGGGCAGGACCTTGATGGCAACGTCGCGGTCGAGCCTCGTGTCGCGGGCCCGATACACCTCGCCCATGCCGCCGGCGCCGATCTGCTCGACGATCTCGTAGGGCCCCAGCGAGCTACCGATCACGGGTTCCGTCGCTCTCTTTCCATCGGGAACCGGCAAACTAGCAGATCGGACCGCGCCGCCGCAGGATGCGACGCGCAGATGCCCAGCCGGCACTCATTGAGAATGGCGGGGCCGACGGGATTTGAACCCGCGATCTCCGGCTTGACAGGCCGGCGTGGTAACCAGGCTACACCACAGCCCCGCCTGAACCCACAGAACTCACGCGCAGGAGGTCGAGACGGTGTTGGTGGGCGGTACTGGGCTCGAACCAGTGACCTCCTGCTTGTAAGGCAGGCGCTCTCCCAGCTGAGCTAACCGCCCGCAACAACAACGCGATTCTACCGTGCGCCCCCCACCCCCGCCACACGCACCCGAATCCGGTGCGGGCAACTCGGGGCAAGCTCGGCGCCCCGCGCCGAGCGGCGGGGGCGGTGGCGGGCATTCAAACGAATGCGAGGCGCGGCCCGCAAATCAGCATGTCACAGGAACTCGCAAGACGCCGCAGCCCCCTCGCCCTGCCCACCCTCAGTACTCAACCCCCTCCACCATAGACCGGATCCGATACACCGCCGGAAAGACCTCGCCGCTCTCCGGATCCTCCCAGCGAATCAACAGGTGGCCGCGCTGCGGCTGCGGCCAGCCGGGGGTGGTGGTCTGGCCCAGGTACTCGCCTTCCGGGCTGAAGACGGCCCAGCGATACGAGCCTTCCGGCAGGTCGCGAACGTGATCGATCGAGAGCCAGACGAAGCCCTTGTCGTCGACGATCGGCCGGCTCCAGTAATGCTTCGGGTCGGCGAAGCGCGGGTTGTCGCGTTGCAGCCGGTAGCCACGTGACTCCTGGTAGCCCGTCTCACGGGCTTCGGCGCGGCGCACGGCGTCGTCGAGCTGCTCCATTACCCAGGCTCGGTCCTCGTCGGTGACAGGCTCTGGAGGCAACTCGACGCGCAGCCGGCCAACGAGGGCCCCCTCGTCGTCGTAGACGCGAACCTCGGGCTCGAGCGGATTCACGAGATGGAAGCCGAAGTGGCGCGAGAAGTCCCCCCAGGGGCGGCCGGCGAAGTAATGCTGTAGCCACTCGCCACGCGAGCCGTCCTCCTCCAGGAGAAACTCGCCGTTGACCACCCACGGGGTCACGATGCTGGCCCTCGGCTCGCCTTCGGGGCCGATGACGTGCATTTCGGCGCGCGTCTCAGTGAACCGATCGTAGCGCTCCTCCAGGTTGAAGATGACGCCCCGGCCGTCGGGCAGGCGCCACCAGCGGCCGTCGCGCATCAGGCCTAGCGCCGCCGTCGGCAGCGTGAACGTCTCGATGAACGTCCCGTCGAGCTCGAAGGCGTGATTTCGATATCCGTCGGTGACCCACAGCACGTCGCCGTCGACGTCCACGAAGGTAACTCTCTGGAATTCGCCCGGCCCTTGCCCCCGGCGGCCGATCCGGTAGAGGTACTCGCCCTCGGCGCTGAACACGACGACCTGCCTGTCTCCCATGTCGCCGACGAAGATGCGGCCGTCCTCGGCCATCGCCATCCAGTAGGGCGAGTACATGACCGACTCTGCGATTGCGGGATCGGGCCGGATCACGAGCGTTCGCTCATAGGCGAAGATCTCGCCCTCGTGCCTGGGGCCGCCCGTGGTC
This sequence comes from Acidobacteriota bacterium, assembly GCA_036398215.1. Lineage (GTDB taxonomy): Bacteria > Acidobacteriota > UBA890 > UBA890 > UBA890 > DASWHK01. Next base: position 36,072 of record DASWHK010000008.1, read on the forward strand.
AGCGCGACCTCGACGCCGTCTTCGCTCGTCACGCTGAACCCATGTGCCGCACCATTGGGACCCGCGGGCGAGCAAGCGACGGCAAACATCACGACCAGCACCAACGCAGGAGCGGGCAACTCGGGGCAAGCTCGGCGCTCGCGCCGAGCGGCGGGGGCGGGTGGCGGATCTTCAAACAAATGCGAGGCGCGGCCCAGAAATAAGGGCAGCTTCATCGCCTCAGCAATGCCTTCATCTCCCGCACCGCCCGCTCCAGCCCCACGAACGCCGCCCGCGCCACGATGTTGTGGCCGATGTTGAGCTCGACGATCTCGGGGATCGCCACCATGCCGGCGACGTTGCGGTAGGTGAGGCCGTGGCCGGCGGCGACCCGCAGGCCGGCGGCGGCCGCCTGGGCGGCGATCTCGGCGACCCTGGCCCGCAGGGCCTCGGTGGCGCCGGCGTCGCGGCCCTCGCTGGCGTCGGCGTAGGCCGCCGTGTTGATCTCGATCTGGCCGGCGCCTATCCGCGCGGCGGCCTCGATCTGCTCGGCCACGGGATCGAGGAAGATCGCCACCGAGATGCCGGCGTCACGCAGCTCGGCGACGGCGCTTTCCAGCCGCCGCGGATCGCCGGCGACGTCGAGGCCCCCCTCGGTGGTCAGCTCATCGGGCCGCTCCGGCACCAGCGTCACGTTGGCGGGCTGGTAGCGGCGCGCCAGGCCGAGCATCTCCTCGGTCGCCGCCATCTCGACGTTCAGGTGGGTCTTGACCGTCGCCGCCAGCAGCTCGACGTCGCGCTCGTTGATGTGGCGGCGGTCGGACCGCAGGTGCACCGTGATGCCGTCGGCGCCGCCCAGCTCGGCGAGGACCGCCGCCTGCACCGGGTCGGGCTCCGGCGCCCGGCGCGCCTGGCGCAGGGTCGCGATGTGATCGATGTTGACGCCCAGAAAGACGGCTTCGTTCATGGTTCGCCCGACGCGCATGTCGTGACGGATGCTTCACCGAATCAGGACACTAGCCTACACGTCTCCGACGGCCGCCTGCAGGGCGGCGGCGACGCTTGCCGCCAGCTCGCGGATCTGTTGCTCGTCCTCGCCCTCGACCATCACCCGGGCGAGCGGCTGCGTTCCCGAGTAGCGCACCAGCACCCGGCCGGTTCCGTCGAGCGAGGCCTCGGCCTCGCGGATCGCCCGGGTCACCGCCGGCAGCTCGTCGATCGGCGTGCGGGCGCGGATCTCGACGTTCTCGAGCACCTGGGGCATCGGCGTCATGCAGGCGCCGAGCTCGGAGAGCCGCCTGCCGCTGTCGACCATGACCCGCAGCACCTGCAGCGCCGTGACCAGGCCGTCGCCCGTGGTGGTGTAGTCGAGAAACACGGTGTGACCCGACTGCTCGCCGCCCATGCAGTGGCCGCCGGCGCGCATCCGCTCGACGACGTAGCGATCGCCGACCCGGGCGCGCTCGACCCGCACGCCGACCTCGGCGAGCGAGCGCTCGAGGCCAAAGTTGCTCATCACGGTGGCCACCACGGTATCGGAGGCCAGGCTGCCCTGCTGCTTCCAGGCCCGCCCACAGATGGCCAGCACGCGGTCGCCGTCGATCAGCTCGCCACGCTCGTCGACGAGCAGGCAGCGGTCGCCGTCGCCGTCCAGGCAGATCCCGAGGTCGGCGCCGACCTCGCGCACCGCCGCGGCGGCAACCCCGGGATGCAGCGAGCCGACGCCGTCGTTGATGTTGCTGCCGTCGGGCGCCGCGCCGAGCACGGTGACCGCGGCGCCCAGCTCGCGAAGCGTCCAGGGGCCCACCTTGTAGGCGGCCCCGTTGGCGCAGTCGATCACCACCTTCAGCCCGTCGAGCGTCTGCCCGGCGGGGAACGAGCGCTTGACGTGCTCGGTGTAGCGTCCGCCGGCGTCGTCGATGCGGGTCGCCTTGCCGACCTCGGCGGCCGTGGGGCGGATGTCATCAATGCGCTTGGCGAAGGTCAGGTGCTCGATCTCGTGCTCGGTATCGTCGCCGAGCTTGAAGCCGTCGCGAGAAAAGAACTTGATGCCGTTGTCCTGGTAGGGGTTGTGCGAGGCTGAGATCACGATGCCGGCGTCGGCGCGCAGCGCCCGGGTCACGTAGGCGATCCCCGGCGTCGGCAACGGTCCCACAAGCAGCGCATCGACGCCCATCGAGCAGATGCCGGCGACCAGGGCGCTCTCCAGCATGTAGCCGGAGAGGCGGGTGTCCTTGCCGATCAGGATGCGGTGGCGGTGGCTGCCGTCCTTGAAGAGGTGCGCCGCCGACCGCCCGAGCCTTACACAGGTTTCGACATCCATCGGCTCGATGTTGGCGACGCCGCGGACGCCGTCGGTGCCGAACAGCTTCGCCCTCTCGGTGACGTTGCTCATCGGCGGCCGGGCTGCTCGTACACGTGGACGTCGATCTCCCGTTGCGGATAGATCGCGATCACTTCCAGCGACTCGCCGAGCTCCTCGGGCTCGAACTGCAGCTCCGGGGCGAGTCGATAGTCCGCGGCGCGCGGCTGCAGCCCCTCGCCGTCGATGACCAGGACCAGGTTCTCGACGCTGATCTGCTCGAGGGTCGAGGGCGGGCCGCTGAGAACGACGTTGAGCTCGGCCGGGTTGACGACCACGCGGTAGCGGCTGTTGACGACCTCGACCGGGACGCCATCGAACTGCTGGGTGACGGCCTGCTCGCGGATCTCGATCGTCAGCTCGACGGTGCGGCGCTCCGGCAGCTCGATGAACGGGCTGCTGGTCACCAGGTTGACGTTCCGGGTGAAAGACTCGCGCCACCCGCTGACATCGACGTGGGTCGTCCGCACCCGATCGATCGTTGCCAGCAGCGACCCCGGGCCGCTGAGCACGACCCTTTCGGGGTTGACCATGTGCTCGGCGACCTCGTAGCCGGGGGCGGGCTCGCCTTCGACGATCGGCGACACCTCCACCTCTTTCTCGGCGCGGTTTTCCAGGACGATGCGGATCTGCTCGGGCTCGATGCGGGTGATCTCGATGCCCCGCGGCACCGAGAAATCCTGGGTCAGGAGCGGGAAGATGTTCTCCCCGGCGCGGGCGTCGGAGAGGTCGATCATGGGGCTCAGTTGTCCCGCGGACACGTCGCGGAGATCGCGTGGCGAGCCGCTGACCCGGATGGTGAGCGCGTCGTCCCAGGCGTCGGCAACGACCAGCCCCGGCGGGATTCGCATCAACGTGACCGGAACGTTGGTAAAGAACTCGGGGACGATTTCCTCGGCGCTGACCGCCATCCACAACAGGAAGGCCAGCCCGACGGCGATCGCCTTGTCCTTGAAGTGCTCGCTCGGGTGCGGCTCGATGGTCTTGAGGATGCGCCACCAGCTGTTCATTTTCCGAGCCCCTCCGCCGCATGTCGGCCGCTGACGGCGTCGGGGGCCGGGGCGCCGGCGTCGTCGGCCTCCGGCTCGATGAGGCCGAGAAGCTCCCGCAGCTTGCGGGTCAGCCGCGGGCTGTCGAGGCCGCGGGTCAGCTGGCCGTCGACCACGACCGAGATCTTGCCGGTCTCCTCCGAGACCACGACGGCGACCGCGTCGGTCTCCTCGGTGATACCGATCGAGGCCCGGTGGCGCGAGCCGAGCTCGCGCGACAGCCGCGGATTGAGCGTCAGCGGCAGGAAGCAGGCGGCGGCCGTGATCCGCCCCTGCCGTATGATCACGGCGCCGTCGTGCAGCGGCGTCGCCGGATTGAAGATCGAGACCAGCAAGTCGTAGGAGACCGCCGCGTCGAGGGTGATGCCGGCCTCGGCGTACTGCGCCAGCGACATCTCGCGCTCGAACACGATGATCGCCCCCTGGCGGTTGGCGGCCAGGCCGGTGACCGCGGTGACGATGTCGTCGATGGGATCGGTCTGCACGCCTCGCCGCATGCTGCGGAAGTAGGCGGTGCGCCCGAGGCTGGTCAGCAGCCGCCGGATCTCGTTCTGGAACAACACGATGATGGCGATGACGACATACGCGTAGACGTTCGCCAGCAGCCAATCGAGGGTCCTGAAGCCCGCGAGCCGGACGATCAGGCCGAAGAGAGCCAGCACCACCAGGCCCCAGACCATCCGCATGGCGCGGGTGTTGCGGATCAGCAACAAGAGCCGATAGAAGAGGTAGGCGATGATCGCCACCTCGACCGCGTCCTTCCAGCCGAAGTTGCTGAGCCTGTCGATCAGGACGTTCAGGACATTCGTCACCGCGATCCGGCCCCTTCGGTACGTATCGCCGCGGCCACCGCCGCGACCCGCTTCATGGGCCCGACGTCGTGCACGCGAACGATGTGCGCGCCCGCCAGGATCGCCGCCGCCACCGCCGCGGCGGTGCCCTCCAAACGTTGCTCCGGCGGCAAGTCGAGCAGCGCTCCGACGAACGATTTGCGGGAGGGGCCGACGACGAGCGGCCGCCCCAGCGATCGCAGCGCCGACAGGTGCCGCAGGAGCGTGAAGTTCTGCTGCGGACGCTTGGCGAACCCGATTCCCGGATCGACGAGGGTCAGCTCCGCGTCGATCCCGGCCCGGCGGGCCCGGCCCAGCGCCTGGCGCAGCTCCCTGACGATATCCGCCACCAGATCCTGGTAGCGAGACTGATCGTACATCGTGCCGGGAGAGCCGCGCATGTGCATCAGGATGACCGCGGCGCCGGCGTCGGCGACGACGCCGGCCAGCTCCGCGTCGGCAGCCAGCCCCTGGATGTCGTTGACGACGGTCGCTCCGGCGCGCAGCGCCGCCTCCGCCACCCGCGCCTTGGAGGTGTCGATCGAGATCGGCACGTCGAGCTCGGCGGCCAGCCGCTCGATGACCGGAACCACGCGCTCGATCTCGACCTCCGCCGCGACCGGCTCGCCCCCCGGCCGCGTCGACTCGCCGCCGACGTCAATGAGAGCGGCGCCCTCCTCGACCATCTCGTGGGCGCGCTCGATCGCCGCCTCGCCCATGGCGCGGCTGCCGCCGTAAAACGAGTCATCGGTGCAGTTGACGACCCCCATGATGAGCGGCTCGAGGCCACATTCGAGGAGGCGCCCGCCGCAGCGCACCTTGAAGGCGTGCCGATGGTAGGCGCCGAGGACGGCGATCACCTCTTCGGCGAGACGCGAGAGGTAGTCGGGCGCGGCGAGCAGCTGGGCCCGCAGCGCCTCGATCTGCGGCAGGCTGGCGAAGACCACGATGTCGACGGCGGATTCGCCCGCCAGGGGTCGAGTATGGGCTGCGCCACCGGCGCGCCCGAGCGCCCGCAAGAAAGGGTCGGCCAGGACTTCGGGAACCGCCTGGAGCCGTACCGCATAGGCGCCGTGGCTCGCCGCCAGCTCGTGGAAACGTGGGCTGTCGTCGGGAAGGGGCAGCGGCAACGGGTCGTAGCCGCCGATGACATGGGCGTTGTGGGGAAACAGCCGCTCGGCGAGGTCCGAAGGCAATGGCCGGGCGGCTTTTGTCCCGGCCTCGGACACTAGCCCTCCGCCGGCTGACCCTCGTCGAGGCTCGGCACGCGGGCCGCGTCGCGCGACGAAGCCTTGGTGTCGGCGGCAACGACGCGCGGGCCGCGGTCCTGCGGGTACTCCTCAGCCGGCAGCTTGACCTCGGGCAGCTCCTTGCCCCTGGCCAGCATGGCGATCTCCTCGCCATCGAGCGACTCGCGAGTCAGCAGCGCCTGGGCGACGGCGTGCAGTACGTCGGTGTGCTCGGACAGAATCTGGTGGGCCTTGGTGTAGGCCTCGTCGACGATCTTCTTGATCGCGCCGTCGATCATGATCGCGGTCTCGTCGGAGTAGTCCTTGTGCTGCACGAAGTCGCGGCCGAGGAACACCTCGTCGTTCTTGCTGCCGAAGGTCAACGGCCCGAGCTGCTTGCTCATCCCCCACTCGGTGACCATGCGGCGGGCGATGTCGGTGACCCGGTCGAGGTCGTTGCCGGCGCCGGTCGTCATCTCGTGCATCACCAGCTCCTCGGAGACGCGTCCCCCCAGCAGCACGGTCACCTGGGTCTCCAGATAGGTGCGCGTGTAGTTGCGCCGATCGTCGAGCGGTAGCTGCTGGGTGACGCCGAGGGCGCGGCCCCTGGGGATGATCGTGACCTTGTGGAGCGGGTCGGCGTCCGGCATGAAGTGCGCCACCAGAGCGTGCCCGGCCTCGTGATAGGCGGTGACCCGCTTCTCCTCGTCGGAGATGATCAGGCTCTTGCGCTCGGCGCCCATCAGGACCTTGTCCTTGGCCTGCTCGAAGTCGTCCATCGTCACCCTGGTGTGGTCGCGGCGGGCGGCCAGCAAGGCGGCCTCGTTCACCAGGTTCTCGAGGTCGGCGCCGCAGAAGCCCGGGGTGCTGCGCGCCACCTTCTGCAGGTCGACGTCCTCGTCGAGCGGCGTGCTGCGGGTATGGACGCGCAGAATGCCCAGCCGACCCCGCACGTCGGGACGATCGACGATGATGCGGCGGTCGAAGCGACCGGGGCGCAGCAGCGCCGGGTCGAGCACGTCGGGGCGGTTGGTCGCCGCCATCAGGATCACGCCCTCGTTGCTGCCGAAGCCGTCCATCTCGACGAGGAGCTGATTGAGGGTCTGCTCGCGCTCGTCGTGGCCGCCGCCGAGACCGGCGCCGCGGTGGCGACCGACGGCGTCGATCTCGTCGATGAAGACGATGCAGGGGGCGTTCTTCTTGCCCTGCTCGAAGAGGTCGCGGACGCGCGAGGCGCCGACGCCGACGAACATCTCGACGAAGTCGGAGCCGGAGATCGAAAAGAACGGCACGTTGGCCTCGCCGGCGATGGCCCGGGCGAGCAGCGTCTTGCCGGTCCCCGGCGGGCCGATGAGCAGGACGCCCTTGGGGATCCGCCCGCCCAGCCTCTGGAAGCGCTGCGGCTCCTTGAGGAACTCGATGATCTCCTGGACCTCTTCCTTGGCCTCGTCAATGCCGGCGACGTCCTTGAAGGTGACCTTCTTGTCCTGGTTGGAGGTCAGCCGGGCGCGGCTCTTGCCGAACGCCAGCGCCCGGTTGCCGCCGGACTGCATCTGGCGCATGAAGAAGATCCAGACGGCGATGAGGATGAGCATCGGCGCCCAGGAGATCAGGGCTGCCAGGTACGGGCTCTGGTTGTCGGCCTCGATATCGACCGTGACGCCGCTCTCGATGAGCGCGTCGATGTAGGCGTCGTAGTCGGGGGCGACGGTCGTGAACTCCACACCGTCAGCCCGCTTGCCCTCGACGTAGTTGCCAGGCTGGCTGATCGTGACGCTCGAGACCTCCCCGGCGCGAACGTCGGCGAGGTGCTGGGAGAAGGTGACGTCCGTCATCTGCGTGGGGCTGTGGTTGAAGACGTTCCACACCACGATGGCGATCACGATCACCACCAGCCACAGGCTCAAAGTCTTGATGGTTGCGCTCATGATTCAGAGAATACACTACGTGTCGTTTGGGGGGCCAGCCGATGTTCTAGGAGCCCGTGGTGAAACTCCCATGGGTCTGGCGCGTGGGTCTTGCGGGTGAGGGCAAGGAGAGCCGACGCAGGCGATGCCGGAGCCATCGTCGAGGAGGCTCGACGCAGCGTTCACTCGGCGCGCGCCGGCCGCGCCAGGGTTCTTCCGCTGAGCGGCAGAAAGCGGAGCCTCGTGCCGCCTTTTTCCCACCGCACGCGCACGCCCGGGAGGTCGCGTGCCACGGCGCTCGTGCCTTCGAGGCCGGCGACGACCCATTCGACGTGCTCCAGGGCGATGCCGCGACGATGGCCGCGGACCTCCTCGATGGCCCGCTGCACGACGCGTCGTTGCAGCGGCCGCGGCAGCTCGGCGAGTCCGTCGGCGCGCAGGCAAAGGCCGCCGGGGAACTCCTCTTCGCAGCGCACGCCGGCCAGCGCCCGGGCGGCGATCTCGTCCAGCCACTCCTCCTCGTCGCGGAGCAGGCGGGCGGCGCGCGCCGCGTTGGCGGCGGCGCCGGGGTTGATCTGTCGCAGCTCGCCCAGCAGCCGCCGCCGCAGGCGGTTGCGGGCCAGCGAGATGTCACGGTTCGAGGAGTCCTGCCGCCATCCCAGGCCGCGGGAGCGGGCGTAGTCGCGCAGCTCGGCGCGGCGGCGCTCCAGCAACGGTCGCACGATCAGCAGGCCGCCGACCACGGCCCGCGGCCGCATGCCCCCGAGGCCGCGGCGCCCGGTGCCACGCGCCAGGTTCAGAATCATCGTCTCCACCTGATCGTCGGCGGTGTGACCGAGGGCCACGGCGTCGGCCGGCCACGCCGCGACCTGCCGCTCGAAGAATGCCAGCCGGAGGCTGCGGGCCACCTCCTCGCGCGAGCCGGACGTCGCCGTCGGCGCGGCGCGCTCGGCGAAGAACGGCAAGCCGTACCGCTCCGCCAGCCGGCGCGCCGCCTCGAGGTCGGCGTCGGCCTCTGCACCGCGCCAGCCGTGGTGGAGGTGGGCGACCGCCAGCGTCACTCCGAGGTCCGGCGCCAACCGGACGAGCACGTCGAGCAGTGCGGTGGAGTCCCCTCCGGCGCTGCAGCCGACCAGCAGCCGGTCGATGCCGGTGAAGAGCCCGTCGCGGGCGGCGGACTCGGCGACCTCTTCGATGAACGCGCGCATCATGTTTCCACCACGTTTTTCCGGCGCCGGAAAACGCCGGAGGGGGCCCGCGGCCACTCGCCGCGGACCCCTGGCCGGCAAGTGGCGGTGCAGGGATTTGAACCCCGGACTCGGCGGATATGAGCCGCCTGCTCTAACCAGTCTGAGCTACACCGCCGGAAGAAGGACCCTAATTGGCAGGCTTCGTGGAAGGACCGACTCGTTCACCGTACGGGAGGCGGCATCGGCAGGGGCCCGTCACCCGCCAATGGTAGGCGAGGGTCCCCTACGAGTAAAGCAGCGAGCCGCCCGCTCAGGGAGCCGGAAACGGCCGGTCAAAGCGCTCGCGGCGACCCCTTGGAAGCGGCGCGATTCAGGGCTGAGACGAGACGGCAGCCTCGGCAGCTCCCGGCGCCGGCGGGCTCAAGAGGCCCTCGCTGCGGGCGACGATCACCGCGACCGCGGCGTCGCCGGTGACGTTGACGGTCGTCCGCATCATGTCGAGGATCCGGTCGACGCCGAGGATCAGCGCGATGCCCTCGAGCGGTAGGCCGAGTGTTTCGAGCACCATCGCCAGCGTGATGATGCCGACGCCGGGCACGCCGGCGGCCCCGATCGACGCCAGCGTCGCCATCAGCACGATCGTGAGCTGTTGGCCGAGCGTCAGGTCGAAGCCGAACACCTGGGCGATGAACACCGTGGCGACGCCTTGATAGAGCGCCGTACCGTCCATGTTGACCGTCGATCCCAGCGGCAGCACGAACGACGAGATCTCCTCGGAAACCCCGAGGTTCTTCTCGGCGCATTCCATGGTCACCGGCAGCGTGCCGCTGCTCGTCGAGGTGGCGAAGGCGATCGCCTGCGCCGGGCGGATGCCGCGGAAGAAGACGAGCGGCGACATTCCCCCGAGGACCCACACCGCGGTCGAGTACACCAGCGTCATGTGCAAGAGCAGGCCGGCGAAGACGCAGAGCGAGTAGATGAGCAGCGACAGCAGCACCTGGACGCCGAAGATGGCGATGGCGGCGGCGATCAGCGCCAGCACCCCGTAAGGAGCCAGCTCCATGACCACGTGCACGACGACGATCATCGCGTCGGTGACCCCGTCGAAGAAGCCGACGATCTGGTCGGCCTTCTCCCGGTTTTTCACCAAGGTCAGCGCGATGCCGAAGAACATCGCGAAGAAGATGATCTGCAGCATGTCGCCGCGGGCGAGCGACTCGACCGGATTGGTGGGCACGACCGCCAGCAGCGTATCGACCGTTCCCGGCCGCTGGCCCATCGAGATCTCCGCCTCGGCGGCGCCCTCCGCATAGGCGGCGATCAGCGTGTCCCGAGTGTCCTGGTCGATCCTCGACCCCGGCTGGACCGCATTGGCCAGCACCAGACCGATGGTGATCGCCAGCGCCGTGGTCACCAGGTAGATCCCGATGGTCTTCATGCCGATGCGCCCGAGCTTCTTCGGATCGCCCAGCGACGCGGTGCCGACCAGCAGCGAGGCGAAGACCAGCGGCACGACCACCATGCGAATCAAGCGCAGGAATAGGTCGCCGATCGGCTTGAGATAGACGATCACGAACTCGGCGCCATCGAGGGCTTCCGGGTTCGCGGGATCCGGCGGGAAGACAGCCGGCAGGGCCAGCCCGAGGATGACCCCCAAGATCATCGCCACGAAGATCTTGGTCAGCAGTGAGACCTTCCAGCGGCCCAGCTTCGGACTCACGCCGACTTCTTCCTCTTCTTACGGGCGACGATGGCCTTCTCGAGGGCCTCGTCGATGCGCTCTTCGACTCTTTCCTCGGTCTGCTTTTCGACGATCGCGATCTCCGAGATGATCAGGTACTTGGCCTTCTCGTACATCTGCTTCTCGCGGTACGAGAGCGCCTTGCGCTTGGAGAGGTGCTCGAGGTTCTTGAGCACGTCGGCCATGTCGAAGAGGTGGCCGGAGCGCATCTTCTCGGCATTTTCCTTGTAGCGACCCTTCCAGTTCGAGTAGATGTCGATGTCACCGCTGCAAAGATGGGCGAAGAGCTCGAGGATCTGCTTCTTGGCGAACAGCTTGCGGAGGCCGACCGTGCGCGAGTTGCCAACCGGAACCATGACCGTGGTCTGGTTGGCGTAGATCTTCAAATGGTAGAAATCCTGCTCGGCGCCGGCGATCTTGCGGCAGCGAATCTCCTCGATCTCGCCCACGCCGTGGTTCGGATAAACGACCTTGTCGCCTGGCTTGAAGCGCAAAGCACCCCCAAGAGGTTGGGTTCGCGTGCGGGTTGGAGAAAATGCGCGATACCCATCGGATATTCTTGAGTTTACCCGGCGAGACGCAAGAAGTCAACTTGCCCGATCGGCGCAAAGCCTTGACCTGCTTGGATTTGCAGCGAATACAAGCGAGCGGATGACGACATGACGTCGGACGATTTGATATGTCCTCATACGGACGTATTTCTGTCGACCGCTGGACGCAAGGTCTCGATCTCGGAAAGACCGCCAGGCGCCGAAACGGCCGTCTGACGGGCCTCGGCCGTGAAAACGATCAGATCGACCGGTTCGGCACGTGAATTGCTTGTACATTGCTTGGAAGAGGTCGGAAACCGCTCCTCAACCCGGTGGCCGCGGGCCGGTCACCAAGCTCGGAGGAGGACCATGCGTCGAGTCGAGATCCAGTCCCGGCCGCGGCCGGCCCGCTGCAACCCCCGGTTTCCTCTCGCTCTCGCGGCGCTCGCTGCCGCCGCGCTGCTCGCCTCCCTCGCGCCCTCGGCCGCCGTGGCGGCGCCCGCGCAAGGGGATCCGGCGGAGCCGTCCCCGCCGCAGACACAGCGCCCGAGCGGCCCGGGCTTTGCCTTCGGGGCCCCCAAGGGGTACTTCGTGATCAAGGCAGGGTGGCTGCTGCCGCGAGCCGAGAGCGACATCTACACGTTCAACGCCGAGCAGCTGACGCTCGGCCTCGACAGCTACAACGCGCCGCTGTTCGGCATGGATATCGGTGTCGTCGTCAACGACCGTGTCGACGTGGTGTTCGGTTTCGAGTTCAGCAGCACGGCGCCGGCCTCCGAGTTCCGCGACTTCGTCGACGAGTTCGACGCCCCGATCGTCCAGCAGACGAGGCTCCGCCAGGCCCCGCTGACCGCCGGCGTGCGCCTCAACCTCGTCTCCCGCGGCCGCGGCGTCGGCAACTACGCCTGGGTGCCGTCGACCGTCGTACCCTATGTCGGCGGCGGCGGCGGCTTCACCTGGTGGCGCTACGAGCAGTTCGGTGATTTCGTCGACTTCTTCGATCTCACCATCTTCACCGACCACTTTCTCACCGAAGGCTGGGCGCCCAGCGCCCACGTGCTGGGCGGCCTCGACCTGTCCGTCTCCCCCCGTTTCCTGGTCAACTTCGAGGGCCGCTACAGCTGGGCGTCGGGCCAGCTGGCACCCGCCTTCACCGGCTTCGAGCCTATCGACCTTGCCGGCTTCCAGGTTACTGTAGGAGCCGCGTTCCGCTTCTGATGCCCGTCGCGAATCGAGGAGAGATCACATGAAGACCCTGAGGAGAAGCATCCTGGCCGGCACCGTAGCCGTCTTCGCCATGTCCTGGGCCGGAACCGCCATGGCGGCTCCGGGACCCGCGCCAACCGGGTCCGCCGGGCAGGAGGCGGGCCTCGCCGAGCCCCGCTGGCTGCCGTGGATGGGCTGCTGGGAGCTGGTGGCCGACGCCGTTGATCACCGCGAGGTCGAGAGCACCGGGCGTCGCGTCGTCTGCGTCGCGCCGCGGCCCGACGGCAACGGCGTGGCGCTGACCACGCATATCGACGGTGTGGTGATCAGCTCGAACACGGTGGTGGCCGACGATCGCGACCGGCCGCTGCAGGAGCAAGGATGCAGCGGCGTGCAGCGATCGTCGTGGTCCGCCGATGGCCATCGGATCCACAGCCGAGTGGAGGGCACCTGCGAGGAGGGCGGCGTGCGCTCGCTCAGCGGTCTCAGCATGCTCATCGAACCCTCGCGCTGGCTGGAAGTCCAGTCGGTATCGCTCGACAGCGGCTCGCATCGCGAGATCTTGATCCGCCACTACCAGCGCCTCGACGACGTTGCCACTCAGCAGCTCGGCTTCGCGCCGCTGGATGCCGCGGCGGCGGCCCGGGCCGCGACCGCGCGGGCGGCGGTGAGCGGGCAGCTCGACCTCGACGACGTGCTCGAGATGACGGCCGCGATGCCGGTCGAGGTGGTCGAGGCGGCGATCCTCGAGAGCGACTCGACCTTCGACCTGGATCGTGACGCTCTCTTCCGTATCGCCGACGCCGGCGTAAACGAGCACCTCATCGACCTGATGGTGGCGGTGTCGTTTCCCGAGCAGTTTGTCGTCGACACCGAACCTTCCGGCGACGGCGGCGGGCACGGCGTGTACGGCGTGTCCCCGTACCAGGGCTCTTGCTACGGCCTCTACTATGGCTCGATGTACGGCCCGTACGGGTACTGCGACACCTGGTTCACGCCCTGGGGCTACTCGTACTACGGCCCGAGCTACGGCTCTCCCTACTACCGGTACCCGTATTCGAGGGTTTCCGTGAGCGTCCCGGCAACCGGCAGCCTCTACGGCGGCCGCGTCATCAAGGGACGAGGGTACGCCACCGTGCGCGGCCGCGATGATGACAACGGCGGCAGCGGCGGCAGCGTCTTCGGCAACCGCTTCGGCAGCGGCGGCCGCAAGTCGGGAGGGGTCACCGGCCCCTCGACCTCCGGCGGCAAGCCGAGCGTCGGCCCCAGCGGGTTCAGCAGCGGCGGCGGGTCGAGCTCCGGCGGCTCCTCCGGGTCCGGCGGCGCGACCCGCAAGGCCAAGCCGCGTGGGGGATCCGGCGGCGGCTAGAGCCCGCATTTCTTCTCAACAAGCACCTACTGCGCGCGCGCGCTCGCTACGGAGCCTGTTGAGAAATGCCGGCTAGCTCGAACGTATCAACGGGTCAAAACTGCGGGGTCAAAACTGCGGGGTCAAAGCTGCGGGGTCACGGCTGCGGGCGCGGGCTGGCCTCCACCTGCCCGGCAGGCCCCCTCACTCTTCGACGATCAGCTCGACGCCGTCTTCGGAGACGCGGACGCGCAGACCCACCTCACCGGCGAGCAGGCGCAGCACGTCGTCGCCGGCGATCTGCCGCCGCCAACCCTCGAGCAGGCGGATGGGCGGCGGCCCGGAGCGATCGTCCCGGGCGCCGCGCGGCGCGGGCGTCTCTCCTGCCGACAGCGAGCGCACCAGGCTCTCGAGGTCCTTGCGGTTCGCCAATAGCTGGGGTGCGATGTCGAGCTGGCGCGCCTTGGTCTTCAGGTAGGTGTCGGCGAGGGCCGCCGCCACGGCGTTCTGCGGGTCCTCGCCGCGCCGCCCGCCGCTCGGGGCGCGCGGCAGCGTCTCTTCCGGACGGTCGAGACCGCGGCGGACGGCCGCCACGATCGCTTCGCCGGAACGCTCCTGCTCTCGGGGATGGAGGCCGCGCATGCCGACGAGCTGCTCGGCGCGCCGCGGCGCGCTGCGGCCGATCTGCAGGAGGACTCGATCCGGGGCCACCCGCTGTCGGGGGATGTCGCGCCGCTGGGCCTCATGCTCGCGCCAGGCCGCCAGCTCCTGGAGGATCGCCAGCTCGCGGGGCTTCGTCGCCCGCAACCCCGACAAGCGTCGCCATTGCTCGCGCGGCTCGACCTCGGTGAGCGCCGCGCGGCGCGCCACCGCGAGCTCCTCGTCCGCCCAGTCCCGGCGACCCCGCTTGTCGAGCGCCGCTGCCAGCCGCTCGCGGATCGGCAGCAGGTAGCGGACGTCGTCCAGGGCGTACTCGAGCTGGTTGTCGTCGAGAGGCCGCCGTGCCCAGTCGGTGTAGGCCTGCGAGCGTGCCAGCTGCACCCCGCAGCAAGCCTCGACAAGGCGCGCGTGGCTGATCGAATGGCCGTAGCCGAGGAAGGCGGCGGCGATCTGGGTGTCGAACACGGCCTCGGGAACCGGCCCGACGTGGCGCTGCAGGATGGCCAGGTCCTGGGCGCCGGCGTGGACGACCAGCTCCGCGGCGGCGGCGATCACCTCCCCCAGCGGTCGGAGGTCCTTGACTGCCAGCGGATCGACGGTAGCCAGCAGCCCCGGCGCTCCGACCTGCAACAGGCAGAGCCGCGGATAGTAGTTGCGCTCGGTCAAAAACTCCGAGTCGAGGGCCAGAATCGCGGTGCCGTGCAGCGCTTCGGCCAGACGTTGCAGCCCGAGGTCATCACCAACGTGCAGCTTCTCGCTCACCCACCGGCTCCGTTGTTCGGTCCCCGCCGGTTAGATCGCGGCAAACGGTTGAAAACGGGGCCGCGGTCGCCCTCGACCCCTGTTCTCATCCTCTCGGATGCCCCAACGGGGCACGCCGACTAGCCCGACCTTCTCTACGGGTCACGGCCTGCGCCCGCACGCTTCGCGACCCGTTGTGAAGGTCGCGCTTAGCGATCATTCTCGCGCCTCCGCATCTCGTCCAATGCCAACTCCTTGAGCTCGGCCGTATCGACGGCCCAGGCGCGGCCGACGCGCACGATCAGCCGGCCTGTGGCGGCCTCTTCGGCCTCGTCGATCATCCAGGGCACCTGCTGCACGCCGTCGAGCCGGGAGACCCGGCGCAATCTTTCCGTGGACGCGCTGGCGCCGTCGCGCCGCAACACCTTGACCATCGACTCGGCCGCCACCCCGGCGGTGTGGGGATCGGCGACCAGCTCGACGAGAGCCGCGAGCGCCTCCGCCTTGCCGATCTCTCCAAGCGCCTTGGCGACGTTACGGCGCAATCGCAGGTCGCAGCATTGCAGATCACCCTGCAGCGACGCCACCAGCGGCTCGACGGCGCGGGGGTCGCCGATACGCCCCAGGGCCTCGGCCGCGGCGATGCGCGCCGCCAGATCGCCGCCGGCGAGGGCCTCGCGGAGCGCCGGCAGGGCGCTCGAGTCGTCGAGGGCGGCGAGCGCGTCGGCGGCCGCGGAGCGAACGCTCCACTCCCGGTCGCCGAGGGCGGCGATCAAGGCGGCGGCGCTCCTGCCGTTGCCGGCGGCGCCCAGCGCCCGCACCACAGCCAGGCGCACGTCGTGATGGCGATCTGAGAGGCCCCGGCTCAGGGCGGCGAGCGCCGCCGGCGTGCCTGCCTCGGCAAGCGCCTCGACGGCGACCCTGCGAACGAAATCGTCGGCGTCCCGGAGAGCTTCGATCAAGGGCTCGACGACGGTCTTGCCGCCGATCCGGCCCAGCGCCCAGGCGGCGCTGCAACGCACGTCGACGTCCTGGTCGGTGACCAGAGCCTCGGCAAGAAACGGCACCCCCCGACCGTTGCCGAGCTTGCCGAGGGCCGCCGCGGCAGCCCAGCGATCGCCCCAGGCGCGATCGCCGAGG
This sequence comes from Acidobacteriota bacterium, assembly GCA_036398215.1. Classification (GTDB taxonomy): domain Bacteria; phylum Acidobacteriota; class UBA890; order UBA890; family UBA890; genus DASWHK01. The sequence continues at coordinate 51,984 of DASWHK010000008.1, forward strand.
GCCCGTCCGAGCGGCTCGACGGCGCGGGCGCTGCCGCGCTGCGAAAGCCAGTGGGCGGCCCGCGCCCGGGCGGCGCCGTCCCTCGCCCTCAACCTGCGCAAATGGATCCAGATCATCGGAGCCGTGCCAATACTCTTTCGACGAGCCAGCGCCGGTTCGCGGGCGGGCCCTGGCAGGCGGTGATGGAAGTGTGATGGGTTTGCTTGCGGCACACTTCCACCACGGCTGCTAGCCCGCGAAGCTTACCGCCTCACCCGCAAGCCTGCTTCGCGACCACGTCCGCGGCGGCGATCGGGTAGGATTCGGGCGCCGGCCGGAGACGCGGTGACGGCCGCCACCAACCTCCCGGTGATCTGCTCGATGCGCGACGACACGCTCTCGCCAGGACAGCGCGCCCTCCTCGAGGCTCTGGTACGCCTCGACGAGCTGGACCTCGGCGACGCCGAGCCGGCGGCGACGTTCCGGCCTGCCCACTGGGCCGGCGGTCCGCCGCCGGGCATCGATCTGGCGGCGATCGCCGGCCGGCCGGCCGCGACGGCGCCGCCGCGCGCCGACCCCGGGACCGGCGCCGAGGTGCCGACGCGAGCCGAGGAGGCCGCCGTTCCTCCCCCCTGCCCCGGCATCGCCGAGATCATCGCGTCGGTTAACGCCGGCGATGCATCGGCGGCCGTGTATCTCGAGCAGTCGTTGCGCCGCATCGAGGCCTTCGACGGCCGCATCAACGCCTTCGTGACGCTGAGCCGCGAACGGGCCCGCGAGGAAGCGCGCCGCGTCGACGAGGTGGTGGCCGCCGGCGAGCGACCGCGGCCGCTGGCCGGCGTGCCGCTGGCGCACAAGGATATCCTCGCCACCGCCGGGATCCGCACGACCGCCGGCTCCGAGCTGCTCAGACACTACGTGCCTGTCTCCGACGCCACGGTCGTCGGCCGGCTGAGCAACGCCGGGACCTTGCTGGTCGGCAAGACCAATACCCACGAGTTCGCCACCGGCACCACCGGGACGGTCTCTTGCTTCGGGGCGGCTCGCAATCCCTGGGCTCCGGAGTGTCTGGCCGGGGGCTCCAGCTCGGGCTCGGCGGCGGCGCTCGCCGCCGGCCTCGTCAGCGCCGCCACCGGCACCGACACCGGCGGCTCGATCCGCATCCCGGCGGCCTGCTGCGGCATCGTCGGCCTCAAGCCGACGTACGGCCGCGTCAGCCGCACGGGCGTCATACCCTTCGCCTGGAGCCTCGACCACGTCGGCCCCATGGGGCGGCGGGTGGCGGACGTCGCCTCCCTGCTCACCGCGATGGCCGGGCACGACCCCTTCGACCGCGCCAGCGCCGAGCTGCCGGGAGGCGACTTCAGCGCCACGCTGCGCGAGGGCGTCCGCGGCCTCCGCTTCGCCCTACCGGAGCCGGGCTTCCTGGCGCTCGCCACCACGCCGGTCGCCAACGCCGTGCGTGAGGCAGCCGATTTGCTCGCCGAGCTCGGCGCCCAGCGGGTCGAGGTCGAGATGCCCACCGACATCTCGTCGGTAGGCCCCGCTGCGATCGCCCTGTTCCTGGCGGAGGGTGGCGCCGTGCACCGGCGCACGCTGGTCTCGCATCCGGGCAAGTATGCCGGCGAGACCCGCGCCTTTCTCGGCCTCAGCGAGCGGGTCGGGGCGCACGCCTACCTGCAGGCGCAAAGGTTGCGGGCGCGGCTGGCCGACGGACTCGGCAAGGTGTTCCAGAGCGTCGACATCCTGCTGACACCGACTCTGCCGATGACCGCGCCGAATCTCGACGCCCGCGAGGTCGAGGGCGTCGATGGGCCGCTCGACGTGCGCGCGGCGATGACCCTGTTCACCCGCCCCTTCAACCTCACCGGGCTGCCGGCCCTCAGCTTGCCGTGCGGCTTTGCCGGCGGCCTGCCGATCGGACTGCAGGTCGTCGGC
>DASWHK010000009.1:0-2925 GCA_036398215.1 Acidobacteriota bacterium
TCGGTGGACTCGGCGAACTCGAGGACCTTCAGCGCCGCGGCGGTGGTGAACGCGATCGGCCGGCTGTCGACCTTGGCGTCCTGCAGTGGCGACTTGGTTTCGGTCTCTTGGCTCATGGGTTCCTCCGCGCCGGCCCGCAAAAGTTGGTGCCCGGTGCACACGGTTGGGGGGTCGGCGGCGCGGGCCGCGAATCAACGCAGCCCGTATCCATGAAAGGTTACGGCAACCGCAGGGCGCGGTAAAGCGGCGCAGGCCTTTCTCGAAAACAGGGCTGCTGATCATCGTCGACCCTTCCGGCGCGGGCGCGCTAGTCGATCTCGAAGCGTAGCCGGGCGTGGGCCTGGCGCAGGGCGGCCTCGGCGCCGGCCGGGGTGGCGTCGCGGGCGAAGATGAAGCCCAGGTAGCGGTTGCCTTCGGGCAGGGGCACCAGCCGCTGGCCGCGGTTGATGGTCATCGTGACCTCGTCGATGCCGGGGGTATTGCGGGCGGCGTCGAGGCCTTCGATCGAGCGCAGAACGCCGGCGCCGGTGATCGGGATCATCATGACGCCGGCGGCCGCCTGTTCGCGCCGGAAGGACGCGAAGTCCTCGCCGAGCGCGTGGCGGAGGATCAGCTCCTCGAGCGACACGCCGGTCCCGAAGCGCAGGACCCGCGCGCAGAGGCCGCCGATCGAGCGGGCCGCGAGATCGACGAGGAAGGCGCCCTCGTCGTTGACCCGCAGCTCGGCGTGCAGCGGGCCCTCGCGAAGGCCGAGGGCGGCGACAGCCCGCGAGACCGTCTCGCCGATCCGCCGCCGCGTCTCCTCGCCGGCGCGCGACGGCGTCACGTAGATCGTCTCCTCGAAGTACGGCCCCTCGAGCGGATCGGGCTTGTCGAACAGCGCCAGCACGTGCAGCACGCCGCCGGCGAGCATCCCGTCGAGCGCCATCTCGTCGCCGGGGATATAGTCCTCGACCAGGATCCGGCGCTCGTCGTCGGCGCCGCGGCCGCGCAGCTCGGGATCGTCGAGGATGGCGTCGATGCGGGCGGCGGCGGCGCGGAATTGCCTCGCGTCGTCGGCGCGGATCACGCCGCGGCTCGCCGACAGGAACGTCGGCTTGAGCACGCAGGGGAAATCGATGCCCTCCGCGAGGGCGGCGCTCACCGCGTCTTCGAGCGGCGTGCCGGCGAAGCCCTGCTCGGCCGTGGGGTTCGCATTCGCAGGCGCCCCCGGGCCGGATTGCGACCTCCACCGGATCACCCGATAGCCCGGCGACGGCAGCCCGGCGTCGTGCAGCGCCCGCCGCAGCGCCGGCTTGTCGCGGGTTGCCGCCACCGCGGCGGGCGGGTTGTGGGGAAGGCCGAGCGCCGCCGCCGCCGAGGCCGCCAGCACGGTCGCCTCGTCGTCGGCGCCGACGACTCCTCGCAGCGGGTAGCGGCCCGCGAAGTTCCCGATCGCCGCCGTCGCGCTCTCCACGTCCGTGAAGTCGAGCGTGAGCGTCGCCGCCGGCTGCCGGTCCTGGAACGCCTGGCTGCGGTCGGTCCCCACGCTCACCTCGATACCGAGGCGGCCGGCGGCGGCGATGAAATCCGCCGCGTGGTAGGTGTTGCTCGGCATCAGCAGCAGGACCCGGCCGGGCGCGAACATCCGGCGCTTCAGCGATTGTCCTCGAGCCAGCGCTGCGCCGCCGGGTGCAAGGGGATCGGGGCGCGGTTCAGGGCGTCGAGGTCGATCTGCCGGGCGATGTCGTTGACCCGCACCAGCGCCGGGCGTTGGTCGCGGATGATGTCGAGCAGGTTGACGACGATCGTGTCGTCTAGGCTCTCGAGGCCCACCAACCAGTTCATGACCGCGACGGTCGGGACGTCCTCGTCCTGGCCTCGATAGGTGCCGGCGGGGATCGTCGCCTCGTAGTAATAGCGATGGCGGCGCTGCAGCTCCGCGGCGCCCTCGCCGGTGATCGGCAGCAGGCGCACGGAGGCGTTGGTCGTGGCCTCGAGGACCGCGGCGGCCGGGTAGCCGACCGAGATGATCGCCGCGTCGATGGCGCCGTCGCGGAGCGCCGCCGATGACTCCGAAAACGACAGGAAGCGGGCGTCGATCGAGTCGTAGTCGAGGCCGAAGGCGGGCAGCAGGTGGCGCGCCAGCTCCTCGGTCCCGCTGCCGGCGGAGCCCACCGAGATCACCCTGCCGCGCATGTCACCGAGCGAATCGACCTGCAAGCTGCCGCGGACCAGCAGGTGCGTCAGGTTGGGATACAGCGGCGCGACGATCCGCAGGTCCCCGACGGGCGCATCCCGATCGATGCCCTCGTACCCGGCCACCGCCGACGGGCTCATCGTGAAGCCGACGTCGATCTGCCCGTTGGCGATCCGCGAGATGTTCTCCACCGACCCGCCGGTGACCTCGGCGGTGTACTGGCGGCCGGGATCGGCGGTCGACAGCAGCGAGGCGATCGCCCCGCCGAGCGGGTAGTAGATGCCGCCGGTGCCGCCGGTGCCGATGCTGAGAAAGCCCACGGACCCGCCGCCGCAGGCGAAGGTGGCCAGCCCGGCGACAACAACGGCCGCCGAGCGAAGGACGGATCGAACCATTCGGCACCTCTTACGTCTCGTTGCCCGAGTGTCGGTAGTGACGGCATCAAGCTTAGCGAATGATGGCCGGCAAGACATGACATGCACCAGGGAATGATAGCATCCGTGCTATCATCGGTTCGTGAGGATCGTCGTGGATACGAATGTCTTCGTGGGTGCAGTCATGAGTGCCGAAGGCTCCAATCGTCGGGTGTTGCGCCGTTGTCTGCAGGGTACTGACGTGCCTTTGCTGGCGCAGGCGCTGTTCAGCGAGTATCGGTCCGTACTCGTGCGTGTCGAGGTCTTCGAGTCTGCCCCGATCCCGCTTGCTGAGCGTGAGGCGCTGTTCGAAGCGTTCTGCGCCACTGCCGA
>DASWHK010000010.1:0-31264 GCA_036398215.1 Acidobacteriota bacterium
GGTGGCGCAGCAGCCTCGGCGAGCCAGGGCGCCGTTCGATACCCTTTGAGAAGGCCGCGATCGCCTCGTGGATCTTCCACAGATAGCCCAGCCGCCGCCCGTGCCAGATGCACGCGTTCTCGTCGTCCGGCGCCGCCGCCAGCGCGCGGCGGGCGCGCGCGAGGTTCTCAACCAGGTCGGGATGCTCGCCCTCGGACAGGGCGTACAACGGCCGTCCGAGCAGCGACACGGTTTCTGGCGTGGGCGCCCGCGGCGAACGGGGCGCGGAGGCGCAGCCGCCCGCGACGAGCAGCGCCGCCGACAGCGCGGTGGGAATGGGGCCCCATAGGGCGTTTGCTCGGCGTCTCGTCACCGTTTGCTCCGTTGGTGGACCGCAGGCGTCCTCGCCTGCCTTTTGGCAGGGTCCAACCTGCTCGTGGGGCAGGTCCCAACCTGCCACGATCCGAGGCGGAGACCGGCGCTGCTCCGGCCGGTCGCTCCCTTACGGTCGCGGCTCGGATGCGCTTGGCGCCGCGTCACGTCAATACGCGCCGGATGGCGGTTTCGATCTGCCCCGGCTCGCGCTCGCGCAGCTCGTAGCGCACGCGCAGCGCGGGCTTGTTGATCTTCAGCGTGCGGGCCAGATCGATGGGCGTGCCGACCAGCACCAGGTCGCAATCGACGGCGTCGATCGTCCGCTCCAGCTCTCGCATCTGCGCCTCGCCATAGCCCATCGCCGGCAGCACTTCGCGGCAGTGCGGGTATTTCTCGAAGGTCGCTCGGATCGACCCCGCCGCGTGCGGGCGCGGATCGGCGATCAAGGCGGCGCCATGCCGGCGGGCGGCGACGTGCGCCGCGCCGTAGGGCATCTCGCCGTGCGTCACCGTCGGGCCGTCCTCGACGCACAGCACGCGCTGGCCGCGGATCGCATTCTCTGCGGCGGCGCCGCCGGCATCCTCGATCGTCAGCGGAGAATCGCACTCGACGATGAGGGCGCCGGGATTGGCCATGGCGATGTTACGGCGCACGGTCTCGACGTCCGCCGGGTCGGCGGTGTCCATTTTGTTGAGCACGACCAGGTTCGCCATGCGCAGGTTGGTCTCGCCGGGATGATAGCGCAGCTCGTGTCCTGGGCGGTGCGGGTCGGCGACGCACAGAAACAGGTCGGGCCGGTAGAACGGCATGTCGTTGTTGCCGCCGTCCCAGAGGATGACCTCGGCTTCCTGCTCGGCGGCGGCGAGAATCCTGGCGTAGTCGATGCCGGCGAAGACGAGATTGCCGGCCTGGATGTGCGGCTCGTACTCCTCGCGCTCCTCGATCGTGCAGTCGTGCTTGTCGAGGTCCTCGAGGGTGGCGAACCGCTGCACCTTCTGGGCGACGAGGTCGCCGTAGGGCATGGGGTGGCGAATCACAACCAGGCGCTGGTCCATCGACTTGAGGATCTTCACCACCCGGCGGGTGGTCTGGCTCTTGCCGGAGCCGGTACGCACGGCGCACACCGAGACCACCGGCTTGCTCGACGCCACCATCGTGCTGTCGGCGCCCATCAACCGGAAGTCGGCGCCGGCGGCGTTCACCCGCGAGCCTATGTGCATCAGGTACACGTGCGAGACGTCGCTGTAGGCGAACACGACCTGCTGGACGCGCCGCTCCTGAATCAGCTCTTCGAGGTCCTCTTCCGGGTGGATCTCGATCCCGTCGGGGTACAGGTCGCCGGCCAGCTCCGCCGGGTAGCGCCGGTCGTCGATGTTGGGGATCTGCGCGGCGGTGAAGGCGACGACCTCGTAGGTGTCGTTGCCGCGGAAGTAGACGTTGAAGTTGTGAAAGTCGCGGCCGGCCGCGCCCATGATGAGGACGCGGATCCGGCCGTTGCTTGCTGCAGGGCTGGGCATGAAAGTACCGATCGAAATGGAAGCGAGAAGGAGGAGGCGCCGGCTCGGCGCCTGTCGCCCCCATTATGCAACGCGTGCATAGCGGCGTCGAACCGGCGGGCACGGCGCCGCCGCCGTCCCCCGGTCAATAGAGCCGCAAAACGCCGCCGTCGTCGCGGCGCGCGTAGCGCGCCTCTCGGCGGTGGTAGCCGCGGCCGCACCAGCCCTCGGCGAGAACGTCGAAGAGCGTCGCCTCGATGCCGTCGGCCGCCAGCCGCTGGGGCCCGAACGGCCCCGGAACCAGCGACAGCCGGGCGCGGAAGCCGCAGCCGGACGGCCCGGCGGAGGCGCCGGACGGCCCGGAAACCCCCGGCGGGGGCGGCGGCGGCGCCGCCTCCCAGACCGTGGTCTCGCCGGCCCCCGGCAGGCCGAGGCGGCCGCGGGCCACCTCTTCGCCGACCCGATCGAGCGCCGACTCGGCGAGTAGCCGCGCCTGCGCACCACTCCCCTGCAGGGCGGCGATCTCGTAGGCGGCCAGCGAAGCGCTCAGCAGAGCCAGCGCCAACGTCCCCAGCGCCGCCGTCGCCCCGACCGCCAGCAGCAAGGCGCTGCCCGCCTGCCGCCCGGCGAGCCCGCATGTCCCATCGCCGTTCGTCGCGGGGGCCATCATCATCCCTGACAGGGGCCGGCGCGAACCGTGCGCCCGGCGCTGACCGGGCGCTCGCCCGCGGCGGCGGCGCCGGCGCCCAGCTCGCGGGCTTGGGCCGCAAGCACGGTGGCGCGCACCTCGACGGCGCACACGGACGCCTCTCGCCCCGGCGGGGGGCTGCTCAGCCGCCGATCGGGGGTACCATCGCCGTCCTCGTCCACCAGCCAGGCGAGCTCGAGCGCCTCGAGACGGTCGGCCACCGGCTGCCACGAGCCCCCCTCGTCGCGGCGCCGCAGCTGCAGCCCCTCGTCGAGGGGCAGCAGCGCGTACTCGCGGCTCTCGAGCACCAGCAATGCCCGCGGCGCGCCCCAGGCGTCGAGCATCGCCATTTCGGCCGCGCTCCAGGCGACGACCAGGCGGGTCGTGCCGGCACCTTCGAACGCCGCCACCGCGGTACCCACGGGAAGCGGCGCCGCAACCGGACGATACGGCAGATCGAGACCGACGATGCGGTCGCCGGTCGCGACTCGGGCGGCGCCGATGATCTCATAGGTCGAGGCCGCCACCTGGGCGCTGATCTCGAGCGACGGGCCGGCGCCGCGCAGCAGCCGCAGGCCGCCGGGAGTCGCCGACAGCGCCGGGATCCGCTCGCCGCCGAGCTGCACGGCGGTGGCCCCCTCCAGGCCGCGTCCCGCCTCTCGTACATCGCGGGCCAGCGCGGCAACCGCCGCCTCCGAGACGACGCGGGCGGTAAGCACCGACCAGCCCCGGCGGCCGGCGCCGGCGCCGGCAAGCAGCAACGAGAAGACGCCGGCGGCCAGCAGGCCGGTGCATGCCGCCGCCACCAGTAGCTCGAGCAACGAGAATCCCTCGGCTCTCATCGCGGTCCGATCGTGCCGCCAGCAACCGCGGGGGCTTGGTGCACGTCTGCAGCGAAGCGCCGTTGAGCCCGTGAGCTTGCCCGCCGGTGCGCTGGAAACACGCAGCACGAGGGGCGCGAACCTCTCGCGCTCGCTCACCGGAGGACCCTCGTGAGGACGATCGTCGTCGGTCGGGATCCGGCGGCGTTCGCGCCGCCGCCCTCGGGGCCGGCCTCCGGCCAGCAGGTGACCTCGATCCAGACCCACGTGCTGCCGGCGTCCGGCGTCGTGCTGACGCGGCGCCGGCAGGCGGGCCCGGGCTCCTCGGGAAGACCGTCATCGGCGGTGCCGGGCAGCCCGTCGGCCCCCGGCGCCCCGACAACCCTCCATCCGGAGGGATAGACGACGCGGTCGCTGGCAGTGTCGGCTACGGTCGCCGCGGCAGCCGTTGCGCGACGGGCCAGATCCGCAGCCCGCGCATACTCGATGGATGCCCCAAGCGCCTCCGCGATCACCAGCGTGGAAACGGCCAGCAGCCCGAGGGCAACCAGGACTTCCAGCAACGAGAAGCCTTCCGGCGTTCGATTCCACATTCGCGCCTCCCGCTTCTATGGGACGGCCACGGGCGCGCGTTTTCCGGAGGCGAAAAGCGATCTCGGCGCGGCGCAACGAATGCGCGGCGGAACCGGTCATTCGGCCGCGGGTGAGGTGCAGCGGGGGCGGAACTCGCGAGGATCGGGAGCACGCCGCCCCCTTGCGCAAACGGGATCAGGCGAACGCCCTCAGGGACCCTCGAGCACCTGCACGCGGCCGGTCACCTGGTTGATGAGGACGCGGAAGGCGTCGCCGATCGCGTTGGTGAGCGTGATGGTGTCGTCCTGCGCCAGCCGGTCGTTGACGCTGCCGTCGGGATGGAAGACGGCGAAGTCGGCGTTGCCCTGCCAGGTCACCTCGACCGGGTCGCCGGCGCCGGTGAAGGTCACGCCCATCGGCATGGTGGTGGGCACCGGGGTCATCTGGGTCGTGAGCCCGTTGACCGGGTCGCCCTCCCACAAGGTGTAGGTCGAGCTCGCCACGTCGAAAGCTATCGAGAAGCGCCGGTTGCGGCTCACCGCGCGCATCCGCTGCAGCTGCATGTCGGAGGCCAGGGCTTGCGCCGCCGTGCGCACGCGGTAGCGCTCCAACCAGTCCTGCATCGCCGGCATGCCGATCGTCACCACCAGCCCGAGCAGCACGAGCACCACCGCAAGCTCGATGAGCGAGTAGCCGCTCTCGCCGCGGCGGTCATGCGACCTGGGCAAACACGAAACCGTCTTGATGAGCATGGCACCATTGTCGCAATCGGGAGGCCGGGAATCCACCTCTTTCTGCGCTCCTTCTGTGTGCTTGTGGCCAGAGATCCACACTTTTAGCCACCCAGGCCCATGATGCGCCAGTACCAGGCCAGGAGCTCGGCGCCGCCCCAATCGACGATCACCGCGGCGAGGGCGAGGAAGGTCCCGAACGGCAGCGCGTAGTCCCATTCGCGCCCCTTGAGCTTCATCAGGCTGAGCCCCACGATGCTACCGATAAAGGACCCGATCAGGATCGTCAGCAGCGCCCCCTTCCAGCCCAGAAAAGCGCCGATCATGGCGATCATCTTGACGTCGCCCATCCCCATGCCCGGCTGCGCCCGCAGCTTCAGGTACAGCCACGCGACACCGTACAGGAGGCCGCCGGCGACCAGCGCCCCGATCAGCGAGTCGAGCCAGTCGAGCCGCGGGTCGACGAACGACAGCAGCACGCCGACAGCGATGCCCGGAAGGGTGATCGCGTTGGGCAGGATCTTGAAGTCGTAGTCGACGAGCGCCAGCACCAGCATTGCGCAGCCGAAGACGATGCTCGACAGGGCGCTCCAGGAGATCCCCCAGCGGTAGACGGCGGCGGCGAACAGAACTCCGGTGCCGAGCTCCACCAGCGGGTAGCGGACGGAGATCGGCTCGCGGCAGTCGGCGCAACGGCCGCCGAGCATGACCCACGAGGCCAGCGGGATGTTGCGGTACCAGGGGATCAGGCTCTTGCATCTGGGGCAGAACGAGCGGGGCTTGGAGACGGCGACGTCCCGCGGCAGCCGGTAGATGACGGCGTTGAGGAACGAGCCGATGATCAGGCCGAGCACGGCGGCGAATCCGGCCAGCCAGGCGCGCGGCACCAGCGCGAAGAACTCCGCGAGCGTCATCGGCGGTTGCTGAGCCGCCAGCAACGGCGCCATCCACTCAACCGCGGCGAGCTGCGGCTGGGCCGCCAGCAACGGCGCCATCCACTCGAGCGCGGCGAGCTGCGGCTGGGTCGCCAGCAACGGCACCAACGGCTCGATTGCGGCGAGCTGCGCCGGCGTCACGAGGCCCCTGGCGCCAGTTGCAAAGGGGCCCCTGGCGGCGGCTTCATCAACGCGAGGTCCGGGCCTGCTCGGCGCCCGGATCGATCACCTCGCCGGTCGCCGGGTCGTAGCGGAACGGTTGCTCGCGGAGGTTGATCGGGTTGCCCCCGTCGTCGGTCAGGACATCGGTGAGATAGCCGGTGCGCACCAGCACCGCCAGCGACTCGGGCCGCCGGCCGTGCTCGGCGAGAAAGCGCTCGATGGCCTCCCCGGCCGCCTCGATCACGTGCTGGCTGTAGAGATCGCCGACGTGCTGCTCGGCGATCGCCACCGTCTGCGGATCGCCTTGCGCCTCGGCCTCCATCCGGATGGCGTCCCATTCCCGCATCGCCGCCAGCAGGTTGCCCTGCTCGGCGATCATGTGGGCCCGCAGCCGCGCCGCCCACGGCGGCGCCCCCGGGATGGCGGCGGCCTGCGAGTAGTAGCGCTCCGCCTCCTCGTAGTCCTTCAGGTTCAGGTACGAGTACCAGCCGGCCTCCACCGGCAAGCGCCACTCGTGGGGGTTGCGCTCGATGCCGCGGTCGAGCAGCTCGATGGCCAGTTGCGGGTCCCTCATGTCCTGAGCCATCACCAGCGCCCCGATCACGTAGGCGTCGATGAAGTTCGGATCGAGGTCGGTGATCGTGTTGTAGATGTGGCGCAGGTAGCTGCGCCCCTCGGGCGTCCGGTGGTGGCCGTAGTACTGGATGCTCCACAGGTAGATGACGTCCGCCAGGAGCACCCGGAAGCCGAGGCTGGCGGCCGACAGGTACCTGCCGTTGGGCAGGAACAGCAGCGGGTAGGCCGGCGGCCAGGTCTGACGTATCCGGTCGACACCAAGCTGGGCGCCGATCCACACCGCGAAGCAGCTCACCACCGTGAGCCAGAGCGCCAGCACCGCCGCGACGCCGCGCTGCGCCGGCCTGGCCCGAAGGTCACCGGCCATGCCGCGGTTCGCTGGAGGGTGCGCCGAGCCCGTAGACCCTTGGATCCGCCCGGCCGGCCCGGATCCCTCAGGAGTCTTGTCGTCGGCATTCGACGCCGTGACGCCCCGCTGTTCCACTCGCGCGCCGCCGCGAGGCCCGTCCTCGTGGCTGCCTGATCCGAGCTCCGATCGAGGGTCATTCGACACAGGGCGCCTCACTTCAGGTCGCGCCGGCGAAAGATGAGCACTGATAGCGCCAGCATCGCGGTCGTGTAGGCGGCGGCGTAGGCAAGGGCCATCAGGTAGTACGCGGGGGCGACCGGCATGTCGTGCACGACCTGGGCGCGGATGTTGAAGGTCTCGAGGTCGGGGACGACGTAGTAGATCAGGCCGATCCCGCGGCCGACGGCGTTGGGCAAGCGGGCGGCCAGCGACGCGAACCCCGTCGACATGTGGCCGATCGCCCAGATGCCGACGGTGAAGATCGCCGCCTCGATCGGCGGCGCGAACGACGAGAAGACGATCGCCACGGCGGTGATCACCGAAACCTCGAGCACGCTCAGTGCCAGCGCCCCGAGCAGGTGCAGCGGCAGGACGCCGCCCTTCCACCAGACCAGCCCCAGGTAGAAGACCGACATCAGACCGATGGACACCAGCAGCACCGCCATCAGGCCGAGGTACTTGCCGACGATGAACAGCCAGCGGGGGACCGGCTTGGCGAGCACGGCGTAGATGGTGCGCTTGTCGACCTCCTTGTGCACCAGGTTGATGCCGACGAAGACCGCGATCAGAGTCGCGAAGAAGGCCTCGGCGGCAAGGCCGACATCGGTGACGATCTTGAGCTCGCTGCCGACGGTCAGCCACGAGAGAATCGTCGACGACGCCATCAACAGGATCGCGAACACGAAGAAGACCGCCAGGATGCGGTCGCGCACCGCCTCCTTGAACGTGTTGACGGCGATCGAGTAGGCCGCGTCGATCATGGGCTTCTCTGCTCGCCGACGGTGGCGACGAAGTAATCCTCGAGCGTCGCCCGTTGCGGCGTCACCCGGTAGATGCTGCCGCCCGCCTTGCGGACGGCGTCCACCCAGCGGTCGACGGCCTGGTCGTCGTCGAGGTGGTAGAAGCAGATGTTTCCCTGCGTGGCGCGCGGCGTGTAGCCGGGGAGCGCGTCGGGCGACAGCCCCTCGCAGGCCGCCTGCCAGTAGTCGACGCGCTCGCCGAGCAGGTCGTCGAGCGTCGCCTCCAGGCGGAGCTGACCGCCGACCAGCAGCCCGACCCGATCGCAGAGCGCCTCGGCGTCGGAAAGGATGTGGCTGGAGAAGAAGACCGTCGCGCCGCGCTCCTTCACCGCCATGATCAGCTCCTTGACGTGGCGGCGGCCGATCGGATCGAGCCCCGTCATGGGCTCGTCGAAGACGACCAGATCGGGGTCGTTGATCAGCGCCTGGGCGACGCCCAGCCGCTGCAGCATCCCTTTGGAGTACTGGCCCAGGAGCTTCTCGCCCTCGCCGGCGAGGCCGACCTCTTCGAGGAGCTCGGCGGCCTTCTTGCGCAGCGGCGCGCCGCGCTGGCCGAACAGGCGGCCGAAGTACTCCAGCAGCTCGCGTCCCTTGAGGTGCGGGTAGAAGTACGGCTGCTCGGGGAGGTAGCCGAGCCGGCGGCGCGCCGCCAGCGTCGGGCCGGGGTCGCCGCGCTCGCCGAAAAGCTCGACCCAGCCGGCGTCCGGGTACAGCAAGCCCAGCAGGCACTTGATCGAGGTGGTCTTGCCGGCGCCGTTGGGGCCGAGAAAGCCGTAGATCTCGCCCTGCTGCACCGACAGGGAGACGCCCCGGAGGATCTCTTTCTTGCGCAGCCAGAAGCCGAAGGGGAGCGACTTCTGGACGTTCTCGAATCTCAGGATCGTCATCGCGCCCAGATAGTAATCAATACTCGCCGCGTTCGAAGCCCATCAGGCAAAATCCATTCCGAGCTTCGGGGCCCCAGCCCCCCACCCAACCTCCGGGGCCCCCGGGAACCCCCCAAAAAGGCAAGGGGGCGAAGCCGGGTGAGCCGGGCTTCGCCCCCAAGGGAACTGGCTAGTAAGTGATTACTGGCCAGTCGGAGCTTGCGTGAACTGCCCGTCGGTCAGGACGATGTCCGGATCGTACGGGTCGTTGATCCAGGGAACCGGAGCAGCCGGCAACGCCGCGCCGTCCGAGCCCAGGCTGGTGATCGTGTAGGTGTCGGCGCCCGTGACGTACACGTAGGCGGTGCCCCAACCATCGGTGGCCGGCGTCACCTGCATGTAGCCGTTGGCCGAAAGGTCGGCCAGCGCGGCGGCGTAGGCGCCCGTGTCGACGCGCATCGTGCCGTTGGCGGTCGCGATGTTGCGCATGTCCGCCATGCTACGGCGCTGGCGGCCGCGGTCCATTGCGTTCATCAGCTGCGGCACGGCGATCGCGGCGATGATGCCGATGATCGCCACGACGATGAGCAGCTCGATGAGGGAGAAGCCCTCATCGCGGCGAAGCTTGCGATTCAGCTTGCTGATCATGGCTGTCTGCCTCCCGGGGTTATGCCCCTGGTTAGCACCGGGTGCTGCCCCGGTTTTTTGTGAAAAGCCCCAAGTCGTTTGATCATCGGACCCGGTGGCCAGGTTCGCTCCCGAATTGTCTGCCACGAATAGGTAGCAATCGTCGTGCCAATTGGCTCGATAGCTTCTCGAAGTGACTCATACGTAGTAATGATCACTGTTGATCACTCCAGGAGCGTCTTTCTACTCCGATAACGGCGCGCCGCACGTCGTTCCGAAGCCTCGCTGCCGAGATTTGTCACCGTCGGAGTGACAGATATTGTCAATCCTCGAGCAAACCGAGCTTCGCGACGTAGTAGCGGAACGAGCGGAACGTCATGCCGAGCCTGGCGGCGGCCTTCTTCTGGACGCCGCCGCACTCGGCGAGCGCCCGGAGCATGTGCTGGCGGCGGATCTGCTCGAGGTGCGCCTCGAGGTCGATGGGGCCGGCGGGCAGGGACGGTGGGGTCTGCTCGCCCGGACCCTCGACGGCGGCGACGTCTCCGGGGGGCTCACCGGGGGCTTGCCGCGCGATCGCGGCCCAGGCCGCCTCATCGCCGCCGGACGCCGGCAGCTCGCCGGTTCGCAGCGCCTGCTCCGGCAGCCCCCGCAACGACTCCGGGAGGTTGCCGGCCTGGATGACCGCGGTGGTCTCGAGGGTGGCGGCCCGGCGCACGGCGTTCTCCAGCTCGCGCACGTTGCCGGGCCAATCGTAGGACTCGATGAGCTGCTTGGCCTCGAGGGAAAAGCCGCCGATCGGGTGGGCGCCGTCGGCCGCCGTGATTCCCTCCAGAAAGTGCTCGGCGAGCAGCGGGATGTCCTCGCGGCGCTCCCGCAGCGGCGGCAGGTCGATCTGGATGACGTTCAGCCGGTAGAAGAGGTCCTCGCGGAAGCGCCCGCCGACGGCATCCGCCTGCAAGTCGCGGTTGGTGGCCGCCAGCACCCGCACGTTGGTGGGGATCTCCTCGGTGGCGCCGACCGGACGGACCTTGTGGTCCTCGAGCACCCGCAGCAGCTTGGGCTGCATCTCCATCGGCATCTCGCCGATCTCGTCGAGCAGCAAGGTCCCACCCTCGGCGGCCACGAACAGGCCCCGCTTGTCGCGATCGGCGCCGGTGAAGGCGCCGCGAACGTGGCCGAATAGCTCGCTTTCCAGCAGCGAGGCCGGCATCGCGGCGCAGTTGATGGTGACGAAGTTGGCCTTCTGGCGCGCCCCGCCGTCGTGGATGGCGCGGGCGACGAGCTCCTTTCCGGTGCCGCTCTCGCCGGTGATCAACACGGTGATGTCCGAGTCGGCGAGGCGCTCGATCAGGTCGAAGACCCGCCGCATCCCCGGCGAGCGGCCGACGAGCTGGCCGGACCGGTGGCGGTCGGTGAGCTCGCGGCGCAGGTAGAGGTTCTCGTTGCGCAGCTCGCGGCGCTCGAGGGCGTGCTGGACGGTGACCTTGAGCTCGTCGATCTCGAAGGGCTTGCTGATGTAGTCGTAGGCGCCCAGGCGCAGCGCCTCGATCGCCGAGTCGGTCGAGGTGTAGGCGGTCATCAGGATGACCTCGGTGTCGGGGCAGTGCTCGCGGGCGAAGCGCAGCAGCTCGATCCCGCCGAGCTCCGGCATCTTGATGTCGGAGACCACGACGTCGACCTTGTTGGCCTCGAGCTCGCGGCAGGCGACCTTGCCGTTCTCGGCGATGACGACCTCGTGGCCCTCCTGGCGCAGGGCGATCGCCACCATCTGCCGCATGCTCTGCTCGTCGTCGACGATCAGGACCCGGCTCATCCTCGGGCCGGCGCCGGGCTGTCGGGCTGACCGAGGCCGGGATCGCCACCGATGACGGTCGGCTGCTCCTCGGGCTCGGCCACCGTCTGCTCGGTGAAGGTCAGCAGGCAGCGGGTGCCCTTGCCGGCCTCGGAGTCGACCTCGATGCGGGCGCCGTGGCGGTCGAGGATCCGATACACCACCGCCAGGCCCAGCCCGGTGCCCTGCGACTGGCTGCCGGTGACGTTGGGCTGAAAGAAGGTCTCGATCTCCTCGGAGGTCATGCCTCTGCCGGTGTCCTCGAACGCCACGTCGATGCCCCTCTTGCTGCTGGTCAGGGATACCTCCAGGGTACCGCCATCGGGCATCGCCTGGATGGCGTTGCGCGCCAGGTTCCAGAAGACCTGCTTGATCTGCGCCGGATCGACGAGGGCGTTATGGGGGCCGGGCTCGGCGGTGATCGTCAGGACGTGGTCGGGACCTAGCTCGGAGCTGTTTCGCAGCAGCTTGACGGTGTCGTTGACCAACGCCAGCAGGTCGGTGTCCTCGGGATCGAAGCGCCCCGGCTTGGCGTACTCGAGGAAGTCCTCGATGGTCCGCGACAGGCGGTCGGACTCGCGGACGACGATCTGGATGAGCTCCTCGGAGTTGGGTTCATCGGAACGCAGGTTGCTACGGCTCAACAACTGCAACGAACCCGAGATCGAGGCCAGCGGGTTGCGGATCTCGTGGGCGATCGAGCCGGCCATCTGGCCGAGCACCGACATCCGCTCGCGGAGGCGCAGCTCGCGCTGCATGCGCTTGATCTCGGTCAGGTCGCGGAACATGAACACCGAGACGGTCTTCGGCCCCTCAGTCTCTTCCTCCTTCTCGTCGAGGCGGACCACCGTCATCCCGATGGTCCTCCAGCTGCCGTCGGCGACCTGGATCGAGCGGTCGGCCCGGTAGACCCGGTTGTCGGTCAGGCGCTTCTCGATGCGCTCCAGAAAGGTCCGGTCGTCGCCGAAGACCTTCCAGACGGGCTGGCCGATCAGGGCGCCGAGCTTGCGGCCGGTGATCTCGGCGGCGGCGCTGTTGGCGGTCACCACCGTGCCCTCGGCGTCAGTGGCCAGTAGGCCGCTGACCATCCCCTGGATGATGCGCTCGTGCAGCCGCCGGAGGGCGCGTAGCTGCGCCTGGCGGGTGCGCAGCAGGGTGCCGGTTCGCCGCAGCCGCGACGACATCGTGACCGACAGGGAGGCCATCGCCGAGGTCACCAGCATCAAGGCGAACAGCCGCAGGTACAGCTCGGTGGCCTCGACGGGGTCGCCGGCAAGGCCGGTGCTCAGCGCCCTCTGGAACGCCTCCGGTAGGCGATCGACGACTGGCGAGAGAACGTAGGCCGAGAGGCCGACGAACCCGTAGCAGACCACCGTGAGGCCGGCGATGTAGCTGGCGCCGCGGCGGCTCAACAGGATGCCGGAGCCCGCCACGATGACAAGGTAGAGGACGACGAAGGCCGAGCCGACGCCGCCCATGAAGTAGATCAGCAGCGTCGCCAGCAGCACGTCGATGGACAGCTGCAGGGCCGCGAACGGCGGCCAGGCGAGCAGCCGCGAGTGCAGCACCGCCCACAACAGCGACGCCCCGTAGACGGCGCCGACTACGGCGAACAAGGGCCGCAGCGAGAACGCCGAGCCGACCAGGAACTGCAGGTACATCGTCGCCACCAGCACGGCGGAGGCGATCGCCACCCGCAGCAGCAGCAGCCAGCGGAGCTGGCCGTCGCGATCTTCGACGGTCGGGGCGATGATGCCGTCGAGCGTCGAGGTGGGGTCCCGGTGCAGTGCCGGGTGCCGGGCGTGGGAGCGGTCGCGGCGCGACCGGCCGGCCCAAGACGCAAGACGCCGGCGGGCGGCCGCCCAGCCCACCCGCCGGCGCTTGGGACGTCGAGGCACCCGCTTCTAGATCTGGTTGATCAGGTCGAACATCGGCAGATACATCGAAACGACGATGCCGCCGATCACCACGCCGAGAAACACGATCATCACCGGCTCGAGCAGGCTCATCAGGTTGTCGACCGCGGTGTCGACCTCGTCCTCGTAGAAGTCGGCGATCTTGCTGAGCATCGTATCGAGGGCGCCGGTCTCCTCGCCGACCGAGATCATCTGGGTGACCATCGGCGGGAACACCTTGGTGGCCTCCAGTGGCTTGGCGATCGATTTGCCGGCCTCGATGCTCCTGCGCGTCTCCATGACGGCGTCCTTGACGACGCGGTTGCCGGCGGTCTTCGCGGTGATCTCCAGGCCATCGAGGATCGGCACGCCCGAGGCCACCAGGGTGCCGAGGGTGCGACAGAAGCGCGCCACGGCGATCTTGCGCATGATCAAGCCGATCACCGGGAGCTTCAAGACGACGCCGTCGATCAGCCGCTCGCCAGTGTCGGTCTGATAGTACTGCCGGGCGGCGACGACGGCGACGATCATGCCACCGATGACGAACGGCGAGTAGGCAGCCACGAAGTTCGACGCCCCCACGACGATCCGCGTCGGTAGCGGCAGCTGGGCGCCGAGACCTTGGAACAAGCTGGCAAAGGTCGGAATGACCTTCCACAAGATGATGAACACCACGACCACCGCCACCGTGATGATGATCGACGGGTAGATCGACGCCGAGCGCACGGCGGCCTTCAGCTTGACCGCCTTTTCCAGGTAGTCGGCGAGGCGCCGCAGGATGACGTCGAGAATACCGCCCGTCTCGCCGGCCGCCACCATGTTGCAGTACAGCTCGGTGAACGCGGCGGTGTGCTGGCGCATGGCGTCGGCGAGCGTCGAGCCGCCCTCGACATCGCGCCGGACGTTCTCGAGGATCCCGGCGAAGGTGGCGTCATCGGCCTGCGAGGCGAGGATCTCGAGGCACTGCACCAGCGGCAAGCCGGCGTCGATCATGACCGAGAACTGGCGCGTGAAGATGGCGACCGCCTGCTGGTCGATCTTCCGCTTGAACATGCTGAGCTGCATGCCCTGCTTGGCAGGGGCAATCTTGGTGGCGCGGATGCGCTGCCGGCGAAGCGCCGCGCCGACGGAGTCTGCATTGTCGGCCACCATCACGCCCGAGGCGGACTGGCCGGAGCGATTGACGCCCTCCCATTCGAACCTAGCCATCGTTGTCGCTCCCCGGGATCCGATCGCCTTTCGGCGTCTCGGCCCCATTCTCGGTTCTGCTCACGTTTTTCTCCGTTCCGTTGTCTCGAATCCTCGCACCGCCGGTACCCGCGCCGCTACCCCCTTTCGGGGCCGCCCGCCGGCCTCAGAGGGCCCGGCCTGCCGGACGCGAGCGCAGCGGCGGGCGTCCCTCGCCGCGCGCCTCGCCGCGCTCGATCATCGGGATCAGCTCGCGGGCGTCGCTGCTGGCGTCGATCGCCACCTCCTTGGTGATCTTCCCGCGCAGCACCAGCCTCGCCAGGCCCTGGTTGAAGGTCATCATTCCGTGCTCGGACTGCCCCGACTGCATGATCGAGGGGATCTGGTGGACCTTGTCCTCGCGCATCAGGTTGCGGATGGCCGAGTTCGGGATCATGACCTCGGTGGCCAGCACACGGCCGCTCCCTTTCGCCGCCGAAAGCAGCGACTGCGACATGACCGCCTCGAGGACGAACGACAACTGGGTGCGGATCTGCTGCTGCTGGTCGGCCGGAAAGATGTCGATGATGCGGTTGATCGACGACACCGCGCTGTTCGTGTGCAGGGTCGCGAAGGTCAAGTGACCGGTCTCGGCCAGCGACAGCGCCAGCTCGGTGGACTGCCGGTCACGCATCTCACCGATCAACACGATGTCGGGGTCCTCGCGCAGGGCCGCGCGCATGGCGGCCGGGAACGACAGCGTGTTGGCGTGCAGCTCGCGCTGGTTGACGATGCAGTTCTTGTGCGGGTGCAGGAACTCGATCGGGTCCTCGATGGTGATGATGTGCTCGTGGCGGTTCTCGTTGATGTAGTTGATCATCGCCGCCAGCGTCGTCGACTTACCCGAGCCGGTCGGACCGGTGACCAGGATCAAGCCGCGCGGCCGGGAGCAGAGGTCCTGGACGACCTTGGGCAGGCCGAGCTCTTCGAACGACGGGATCTGCCAGGGCACCACGCGCAGGGCGCCGGCGACGCCGCTGCGCTGCTCGAAGACGTTGGCGCGGAAACGGGCCATCCCCGCGAGGCCGAACGAGAAGTCGAGCTCGAGGTTCTCCTCGAACAGCCGCTTCTGCTCCTCGGTCATCACCGAGTACATCAGCGACTTGGTGGTGGCCGGGTCGAGGTCCTTGTAGGGCAGCGGCCCCAGCTTACCGTCGACGCGGATCATCGGCGGCGACTCGGTCGTGAGGTGAAGGTCGCTCGCCCCTTTGGCGATCATCTCCTTCAGGAGGTCGGAAATGTCGGGGATCTCCTGGCGGATCTCCGTCCTCTGCTCGAATTCCGAATAAGGCTGCATGGGCTACCTTCCGGGCGATGACAACGGTCGACGGATCAAGGGCGAGCCGAGGCGGGCCAGGGTCGCGGTCGGCCCCGAAACGGTCCACCTAGAGCTCCCGGCACGCTTCTCCTCGAAGCGTCACTAGCCTATGCAATCCAAAAGACGCATGTAAAGACCGAAGTTGGCCCCCACTAGTTATTTGTGAACAGCGTTGCATAGCAAGGGTCTGGAGGCGGCAAGGTCGCCGAGACCGGCTGCTAGTCGCCGCGAAACGACTCGACCGTGCGCCGCAGGCCTTCCTCGAAGCTGACCGCCGGCGCGTAGCCGAGCACGTCGCGGGCGCGGTCGATGGCGGCGTGCGAGTGGCGGACGTCGCCGGGGCGGGGATCGGCGTGCTCGGGCGTCAGGTCGGTGCCGAGGATCTCGTTGAGCGCCGCCACCAGCTCGATCAGCGTGTAGCGGCGGCCGCCGCCGATGTTGACGACGTGGAAGCAGCCGCCGTCACTCTCGGTGGCGCTGCCCTCGGCGGCGCCGCGACGGGTGCCGGTGCCACCCCCCGGCGCCTCGCCGGCCGACTCCCGGCCGGCGTCGAGCGCCATCAGGTTGGCGGCTACCACGTCGTCGATGTAGGTGAAGTCGCGCGACTGGCCGCCGTCGCCGAAGATCACCGGCGCCTCGCCGGCCATCATCCGGGTGATGAACTTCGGGATCACCGCCGAGTACTCCGAGGTGGGATCTTGGCGCGGCCCGAAGACGTTGAAGTAACGGAGCGCGTAGACCTGCTGGCCATAGCTGCGAGCGAAGATGCCGCCGACCTGCTCGGCAGAAAGCTTGCTGAGCGCGTAGGGGGACATCGGCGTCGGCTCCATGCTCTCTTCCTTGGGCAACACCGGAGTATCGCCGTAGATCGACGATGACGAGGCCATGGCGATGCGCCGCACCCCGGCCCTGCGGCATGCCTCGAGCAGCAGCGTCGTGCCCTCGACGTTGGCCCGCATGGTGCCCGCGGGGTCGGCGAACGAGCGCGGCACCGAGGGGATCGCGGCCTGGTGCAGGACCCCGGCGACGCCGTCGACCGCTTCGGCCAGCGACCCGGCGTCGAGGATCGAGGCCTCGACGAACTGGAGTCGATCCGGCGCGTTGGGCGCCGAGGTAGCCTCCAGCGCCGCGGCGACCGCGGCCTCGAGGTTCTCCCTCCTGCCGGTCGAAAGATCGTCGAGCACGACCACCTCATGGCCGCGCACCAGCAGCGCGGTAACGAGGTGCGAGCCGATGAAGCCGGCCCCGCCGGTGACCAGGAAACGGTGGACGTCGCTCATGGAACGACAGTGTCCCACGCCGGCATACGCGGCCGCGATGAACGCGGCTCGCTACGCGACGGTCTCGCGCAGCACCTCGTCGACCGTCGTCAGCCCCTGCCAGATCTTGGCCAGGCCGCTCTCGCGCAGCGTGATCATGCCCTCGGCGCGGGCCTGGGCGCGCAACTCGCTGGTCGGCGCCCGGTTGAGGATCATCTCGCGGATGCCGTCGCTGATCGGCATGACCTCGAACAGGCCGACGCGGCCGCGGTAGCCGGAGTCGTTGCATTCCCCGCAGCCGATGGGCCGGTAGACGGTGATGTTCTCGGCGTCCTCGGGAGAAAAGCCGATATCGATGAGCGCCTCGGTGCCCGACGGCGCCGGCTCGCGGCACTTCGAGCAGATCCGGCGCACCAGCCGCTGCGCCTGGATGAGCTGCACCGAGCTCGAGATCAGGAACGGCTCCAGCCCCATGTCGATCAGCCGGTTCACCGAGCTGGGCGCGTCGTTGGTGTGCAGCGTCGAGAGCACCAGGTGGCCGGTCAACGCCGCCTTGACGGCGATCTCGGCGGTCTCCTGGTCACGAATCTCGCCGACCAGCACGATGTCGGGGTCCTGGCGGAGGAACGAGCGCAGCGCCGCGGCGAAGGTCAGGCCGATCTCCTCACGCACCTGGACCTGGTTGATGCCCACCAGGTTGAACTCCACCGGGTCCTCGGCGGTCATGATGTTGATGTCGGGCTCGTTGATGTTGCCGATCGCCGAGTACAACGTGTTCGTCTTACCGGAGCCGGTCGGGCCGGTGACCAGCACGATGCCGAAGGGCTTGTTGATGTTCTCCTGGAAGCGCTGCAACGACCAGGGCTCGAAGCCGAGCTTGGTCATGTCGAGCATCAGCCCTTCGGGGTCGAGCAAGCGCATGACGATCTTCTCGCCCCAAATCGTCGGCAGCGAGGAGACGCGGAGGTCGAGCTCGCGGAGGCGGCCCTCGAGCTGGACGCGCAGCTTGATGCGGCCGTCCTGCGGGCGGCGCCGCTCCGAGATGTCGAGCTGGCTCATGATCTTGATGCGCGAGGCGAGCGCGTTCTGCATCGTCTTGGGCGGGTCCATGATCTCGTAGAGGATGCCGTCGATGCGGTAGCGCACCCGCAGGCGCTTCTCGTAGGGCTCGATGTGGATGTCCGAGGCGCCGCGGCGCAAGGCGTCGGTGAGCACCAGGTTGACCAGCTTGATGACCGGCGCCTCGCCCGAGGCCTGCGAGAGCTGCTCGAGGTCGATGTTCTCGTTGGTATCGACGATCTCCAGCTCGCCGGGCGAGTTGAGCTCTGTGTTCAGGTCGCTCATCATCCGGGCGATGTGGGAGTCCTCCTGGTCGCCGTAGAGGCGACCGATCGCCTCCTTGATGGCGCGCTCGGAGGCGACCATCGGCTGGATCCTCAGCCCGGTGGCGAACTTGAGGTCGTCCATGGCGACGACGTCGGTCGGATCGACCATCGCCACCTCGAGCACCCGGTCGTTGACCTGCACCGGGACCAGCAGATAGCGGCGCGCCATCTCCGCCGGTACCAGGTCCAGAAGGTTCTTGAGGACCTCGAGGTCGTCGATCTCGGCGGCCGGAACGCCATACTGGTCGGAAAGCAAGCGGACGAGGTCGGATTCCTGCACCAGCCCCTTCTCGACCAAGTAGTGGCCGAGGCGCTCGCCGCTGGCGGCTTGATCGGCGAGGGCGTTGTTGAGCAAGTCCTCGGTGATCAGGCCGTTGTCGATCAGCAGGCGACCGAGGCGGGTGGTGAGACGGCGCTGCGGTCGCTGCTCGGAGCCGGCGGCGGCCGGCGCCGCCGTGGGCGAGCGCTCGGCGGCCACCTGTCCGCCGGCGGCGCCGCCGTTGGGCCGCTGCGCGGCGCCCGATGAGCCTCTCTGGGCAGTCATGGTGCCCGCTGGGCGGCCGGCGGACGGCCTCGACGTGCCGGTCGCGGTGCCCGAGGCACTCATCGGCCTCCCTGTTTGCTGGTCTGCCACGTGATAACGCTCGTCATTCCTGCTTGGCCGGACGGATCGGATCGCGTCCGAGCGAGCTGCACTAGGCACGACAGATCTCGGGAGAACGCCGGCCGGCGACTCTGTGCGGTGCCCTACCGCAGCGCGGTCCCTCTGCCCCGCCTCGGCAAGTGCGGGCTGGTCTGCAAAGGATAGTGAGTCGGAGACCCGGGAGTAAAGCTCTAATCACGTGAAGGAACACGTGGGCATGAGTATCTTGAAGTGGTTATCCATGGCAACGGGTAGGCGCCTCGTGAGCGCGAAACGCGCGCCGGCCCGGAATTATTTTCGGCGGGGCCATCGGTGGGATTTTCGCTTGCTTCGCGACTGTCGCCGCCTGCTAGGCTTGGATGCCTAGTGGTTGGGGGGCCACCGGGTTTTCCGTTGCGGGCGATCATCGGCCCACCGACAGTGGCATCCTCGTGAGCAGGAAGCGCAGCCCGATCTCCGATCCCGAGTGGGACGTCATCGTCGTCGGTGCCGGCCCGGCGGGCAGCGTCTGCGCCGAGTATCTGGCGCGGCGCGGCCACAAGGTCGTGCTGCTGGAGCGCGACAGCCGGCCGGGGGCCTGCGCCAACTGCACCGGGATCATCGGCGAGGAGGCCTTCGAGGTCTTCGACCTGCCCCGCGACCTCGTGGTCAGCAGCATCGCCGACGTCACCTTCCGCGGCCCCTACCGGCGCGAGGTCGGCTTCGCCGCCGGCCGTACCCTGGCCCACGTCGTGCGCCGCTTCCGGTTCGACGCTGCTCTCGCCGAGCGCGCCGCCGAAGCCGGCGCCGAGCTGATCACCGGCGTGCGCGTCGCCGGCGGCAGCCGCGGCCCGGGCAGCGTCGAGGCCTACGGCGTGCGCGGCCGCAAGAGCGTCGCCTTCCGCGGCCGCGCCATCGTTCTCGCCGTCGGCTACCACCTCGCGCTGTTGCGCTCGTTCGACATGGACGGGCCGCGCGAGTTCGTCCAGGGCGTGCAGCTCCTTTGCCGCAGCAAGAAGATCGACCGGGTGGAGGTCTACGTGGGGAGCAAGTGGGCGCCCGGATCCTTCGGATGGGCCGTCCCCCTGGAGCCCGGTTGGGTGAAGGTCGGGCTCACCACGACGCGCCGCGCCCGCCGCCACCTCGACGCCATCCTCGAGTCCGAGCACCTCGCCGGGCGGCTCAATCTGTCGACGGCGCGCGTGCGCCTGAGCCCGATACCCGTCGGCACCCTCGCCCGCACCCACGACGACCGCGTCCTGGTCGTCGGCGAGGCCGCCGGCCAGGTGAAGACGACCAGCAACGGCGGCATCTACTACAGCATGCTGGGGGCGCGCGAGGCGGGCGCCACTCTCGACGCCGCACTGCGGCGCGACGACCTCACCGCCGCCGGCCTCGCCTCGTACGAGGCCGCCTGGCGCAACCTGCTGGAGCCCGAGCTGCGGGTCGGCCAGCAGCTGCGCGAGGTCTTCGACTCGATGTCCGACGCGCGCCTGGCGGCGCTCATGTGGATCGGCGGCGTCGACTCGCTCATGAACCTGATCCGCGACAAGGCCGACTTCGACTGGCACCAACCGCTGCTTGACGAGCTGAGCCGACATCGGGTGGTGGGGCAGTTCTTGCGGTCGGGGGAGCCGGCGGCGGCGGAGGCGTAGGCGGGGCAGCGAACCTTCGAGGCGCACCTGGAGGAGCTGGTGCCCCCAAACGTGGGAGGAGTTCGGCTCGCACGCCAGATCCTTGAAGAGCTCGACGCGGCGCGCCGGCAGGTTGACGATCCAGACCTCCGGGATCCCGGCCCGTGCATACAGCGGGATCTTCACGAGGCGATCGCGGCCGAGCGATGCGTCGGCGACCTCGATTACGACAGGACGTCCGCGGGCATCGGGTGGGCCTCGGCGTAGAAGTCACTCTTCGGTCGCAGGAGGGAGATGTCCGGCTCGGGTTCGGAGTAGCCGTCGAGCTGGATCGGGTTCTGGATGCGGACCACCGCCCGATCGCAGAGCTGCCTTCCGAACAGGCGATTAAGGCGGTCTACGCACGCTGCGTGGGGGCTATTGATCGTCATCTTCCTGACGATCTCGCCGTCCAGCAGCTCGACCCGGTCGCCTTCGGTCAAGATCCCTGCTCGGGCCATGGCGTGGTAGTCGGCCACGGTGAAGCGACGGCGGGAGATGAGCCCCTCGATCCCCGCCATGGGGGCCTGGTCTCGCTGCGCTGTGCTGGGGCTGTGCTCCAAGCTCATGCCGTTCCCCTCCTCCGATCGCCTGGGTCTCGGTGACATGCCGGCGCGTCGCCCACTGCCCACTTCTCGAATCCATCGAGTATACCGCTCACCTGATT
Source organism: Acidobacteriota bacterium (assembly GCA_036398215.1). Taxonomy (GTDB): domain Bacteria; phylum Acidobacteriota; class UBA890; order UBA890; family UBA890; genus DASWHK01. The sequence continues at coordinate 21,075 of DASWHK010000010.1, forward strand.
CCGTTCTCGCTTTCTCTTTCTGTGAGACGGCCACCCGGCCCGTGATTCCGCGCCGAACCGCAGAGAAGATGATCTTGACACCGGGACCGCTCGGTACTAGTTTGTAGTACTATTGTGCGAAAGAAGCATCAGCGAACCCTCGACAACATCGCCAGGATCCATGCCGCTACCCACTGGTCGGATGTCGAGGCGCTCCTCACGAAGCAGCTTGACGCCGAAGTCCACGAGGGAACGGGGTCAACGGTGACCTTCGTCATCGACAACGTGAAGTTCACTGTCGACCGACCTCATCCTCGCAGGGAATGCGGGAGAGGTCTCGTCAAGCGCGTGAAGGCGTACCTGGAGGAGCTAGGCCATCTCTGAGGAGGGACCCGCCGCCCTCCGTACGGAGGCTAGGATGATCGAGTACAAAGGCTACAGTGGGGTTTTCGAGTACGATCCGGAGATCGAAGTCTTCGCCGGCCACGTCGTGGATCTGCGCGACCAGATCTATTTCGAGGGCTCTTCGGTCGAGGAACTGAAGGCGTCGATGGCCCGGGCGGTCGACCATTATCTCGCCGTGTGCGAACGCCGCGGTGAGGAACCGGATCGGCCTTTCTCCGGTCGGTTCAACGTGCGCTTGCCCCCCGCTCTCCATCGCCGGGTTGCGAAGGCCGCGGCAATGAGTGGCGAGTCGATGAACGAGTGGGTTACCGAAGCGCTCCAAGAGAAGGTTGCCGAGGACTTCGAGCCGGCTGGAACGCAAAACGTTGAGGGCGCGGGTGCCGAGGATTAGGCTCACGGGTTGTGCGGCGCCTGGTCGGAGCGGTCAAACCCCAGAGGTCATGGTGATGCGGAGGTCCAGGGGATGGCTGGAGAGATCCCCTGATGTCGGAACTTGCGGATCGCCCTCCCTGCTCAGACTGGGGCTTTCCCGTGGCGCAAAAGCCCCAGGTAAGATTGCCGATCATCTCCAGGACTCAGGCGATGCCGATCTACGAGTTCTACTGCCGTGACTGCCACCGCATCTACCGGTTCCTGTCCCGCCGCGTCGATACCACACGCCGCCCCGCCTGCCCGAGGTGCGGTCGCGCGAGGCTGAGCCGGCGCCCCTCGACGTTCGCCGTCTCGCGCGGCCTCGAGAGGCCCGATGCACCCGACCCGCTAGCCAACGTCGACGAGGCGGCGCTCGAGCGCGCCATGGCCGAGCTCGGCGCCAACGCGGAGAACATCGACGAGAGCGACCCGCGCCAGGCGGCCCAGCTCATGCGCCGCATGTTCCAGGCGACCGGCATGCCGGTGGGCGACGCGATGCAGGAGATGCTGTCGCGCATGGAGGCCGGCGAGGACCCCGATGCCTTGGAGGAGGAGTTCGGCGACGCCCTCGAGGAGGATCCCCTCATGGGCGGCCTCGAAGACGGAGCGCCGGCCGCGCCGGGGAGCCGCATCAGCCGCCTGCGCCGCCGCCTGCCGCCTCGGGTCGATCCCGAGCTGCACGAGATGTGAGCGGGAGCCGGATCTTCGATCGTCATTCCTGCGGTTGAAATCTGCCTTGAGCGTGATCATCAGACGTCGGCCGGGGGATCGCTCGGTACCGGGCCGAGGATATCCTCGATGTCGATCGCCTCGCCCGGAAAGGCCAGGGGCGTCACGCTGCCCTCGCGGAGGTGCTGGACGTCAGCGTAGCGGGTGCCCGAGGGCTGGCTGTAGACTTCGACCTCTCGTTCCTCCACGTTGACGATCCAGACCTCGGCGATTCCGGCGACGGCGTAGCGCGGCAACTTGAGGGCGCGATCACCTGTCAGCGAGGTATCGGCCACTTCGACGATGAGCAGCACGTCCTCGGGCTTTGGGTGGGCGCCGGCGTAACGATCCAGCGGAGGCCTCAGGAGAGCGACGTCGGGCTCCGGCTCCGAGTACCCGTCGAGGCGAACTGGGTTCTGCACCTGGAGGATGGCACGACGCGCGAAGCGGCGAGAGAACGTGTCGATCAACCGACGCACACAGTCTGCGTGTCGGATGCCGATGGGGGTCATCACGACGACCTCACCATCGAGCAACTCGACGCGCTCGTCCTCGGCGAGGATCCCGGCGCGCGCCATGGCGTAGTACTCGTCGACGTTGAAGCGTCGCCTGGTCAGCAGCGCGCCCTGCCCTGCGTCGCCAGCTTGCTCGCTGCCGGCTACGGCCGATCTTCTCATGACCTCGTGCCTCTCTTGCGCTCTCCATCCCAGGATATCCCCCGATCGACGGCGGCGGAACCGTAGCATCGGCTTCGCGAAGCGACTCGGGCCGACTGTCGGCGGCCCCTGATCGGAGTAGACGGCCATGACCGCGAAAAACCCGGCTCAGAGATGTCGAGCGCCCGGCCCTGCGATCAATGTCTCGATCGGGAGACCGAGGCCTTTCGCCAGCTCGGCGAGGGTCTTGTAGCGAGGAAGCTGCACCCCGGACTCGAGTCGCGCGATGGTCACGCGGCTCACTCCCGAGCGATGCGAGAGATCATGCTGCGTCATACCCGCTTCCGACCGCAGCGTACGCAACCGTTCAGCGAAGACCTCACGTCCGCGGACTGCGGCCTGTTCGGAACGCTCGCGATATCCAGCATCGACGAAGTGACGCGCAAAGTCCCAGGGAATCTCCTCCACGCCTCCCTCGGAGAGGTGGATCAGGATCACGTGGGGCCGAGGGACCGTCACGCGTTCAGGGGCGTCCGGGAGCTTCAGCTCCCGGAGAGGTATGACGCCTTCCCGATCATCCGCGAACCTCACGTACAACCCGTCGGCCGCAAGCCGGGCTGCGGTGACCATTCGCTCTGCCCCGCGCACGTACACGACATTCGTCGTCATGGCTCGGTCCCTCCTCCGGGAAGCGGTCCGTGAATATCCTCCCAGGTCTTTCGAATCAGGTCGGCGTGGCGCCGAAAGGCCTCGAGCAACGGGCGCCGCTTCCCCTCCGGTGGGTGTTCCATGAACATGCCTGAGACCAATTCGATACGGATCTCGTCGTCCCCGAATGATACGTGGACATGGGGAGGTTCGAAGGGGAGCTCGCGGGTGTGGATGACGAACCGAAACTCGCCGTCCCGTGCGATCGTGGGCACCCGACAACTCCTTTGGAATTGTAGCAATAACGATACAGCAACGCACGCTGGCGTCCGCATCAATGGCGCGACGCACTGGTCGGATGTCGAGGCCTTGCTCATCGGCCATTGCGGTGCGGAAGTGCATGAGGCGGCGGGCTCGACGGCGACCTTCATAATCGACGGCGTGAAGCTCACCGTGGATCGACCGCACTCGCGCAAGGAGTGCGGGAGAGGTCTCGTAAAGCGCGTCAAAGTCTACTTGGAGAGGCTGGGGCACCTCTGAGGACAATGCCGGTACGGAGCCCAGGATGATCGAATACAAAGGCTACGGCGGGGTTTTCGAGTACGATCCAGAGATCGAGGCCTTCACCGGGCACGTCGTGGATCTACGCGACCAAATCTACTTCGAAGGCTCTTCGGTCAAGGAGCTCAAAGCCTCGATGACCAGGGCGGTCGATCACTACCTGGCCGTGTGCAAACGTCGCGGCGAGCAGCCGGATCGTCCCTTCTCCGGGCGATTCAACGTTCGCCTGCCCGCCGATCTGCATCGCCGCGTGGCGAAGGCGGCTGCCGCAAGCGGCGCCTCGATGAACGAGTGGGTGATCGAAGCGCTGCGGGAGAAGGTCGGCGAGGACCTCGACACGGCTTGAACGACGGGTTGTTTCCACACGTCGACCTTCAGTCGTCGAGCTGCGGGATCCTGCAGCGAAAGCGTTCGAGATCGTGACCGGGCGTCAGGCCTTCCGAAACGAAGTCCACGCGCCGACGCTACGCTTGCTTCACCCGCCGGGAGCCACGCCGGGGAGATCGCTCGGCGCCGGGCCGAGGATATCCTCGATGTCGATCGTCTCATCCGGGAAGGCGAGGGGCGTAACCTTGCCGTCGCGCAGGTGCTGGACCTTGGTGTAGCGGTCGCCTGAGGGCTGCCGGTAGACCTCGATCTCCCTTGCCTCGACGTTGACGATCCAGACCTCGGCGATCCCGGCGCTCGCGTAAAGCGGTACCTTGCCGCGGCGGTCGCGCTGCAGCGAGGTATCGGCCACTTCGACGATGAGCAACACGTCCTCCGGCGTCGGATGAGCAACGTAGTAGCGCTCCAGCGGAAGCCTCAGGAGGGCGACGTCAGGCTCGGGCTCCGAGTGCCCATCGAGGCGAACGGGGCCCTGCACCCGCACGACGGCGCGATCATCGAAGCGCCGAGAGAACACGCGGCGGTTCAATCGATCCACACAAGCCTGGTGCCGGACGCCGATGGGAGTCATCACGACGACCTCACCATCGAGCAGCTCGACGCGCTCGTCCTCGGTGAGGATGCCGGCGCGCGCCATGGCGTAGTACTCGTCGACGTTGAAGCGACGCCTGCTCAGCAGCGCGCCCTGCCCGGCGCCGCCGATCTGCTTGCTGCCGGCTTCGGCTGATCGTGTGCCCATGACCTCGTGCCTCTCCTGTGCCCTGCATCCGAGACTATCCCCCCAATCGGCGCCGCCGGAACCCCCGCCCCCGATTCGCGAAACAACGCGGGCCAGCCGCAGTGCCCGCCAATCAGAGTAGACGGCCACGGAGCGACACTTTCCGACGGATCGTCCGCATCCGCGCAGAGCGCGCGGCGGAGATCCGGCGAAACGGGTGAAGGTGTTCTCGGAGGGAGTCGCGGAGAAAAGCCGAATGGCCCTTTCTCGGGCTGATTCAACGCGCGCTTGCCCGCCGATCTCCACCGACGGGTGGCCAAGGCCCGAGGATTTCGTCGATCCTCGAACCTGTTCACCCCCATCGAACTGTTCCGGGGTCCTCGGCCCTCTTCAGATGTCGCCTGGGGAATCGCTCGGCGCCAAGCCGAGGATATCCTCGATGTCGATCGCCTCGCCCGGAAAGGCCAGGGGCGTCACGCTGCCCTGCGTCAGGGGACGTGGCTGTGCAGATCCATGGCATCGTGGAGGATCCGCAGGACGTGGATGACTTCACGGCCCCTTTCGCGGCGAGGGCGGAAGACCACGAAATGGCTCCCTTTGCGCCCCGAACGCGCGACGTGAAGCGTATGAATCCCTGGGGCGATGTCGTTGCGCGGCTTGGCGCCGAGAATGGAGGGTCCCTCGGTCAGCGCATCGAGCGCGGCCCAGAGGGTTTCAGCGTAGGCTTCCGCCTGAGCTCGCCCGAAACGCTCAGCGGTCCAGTACAGGATCTCGGCGAAATCCGCTTCGGCGGCAGCCGCAAGGCTTACCCGCCAGGGGCCCTTCCCCGCGTTCACGATCGGCGCGCGATACCTGCTTCCTTGCCCAGCGCGGCCGCCGTCACGGCCTCGAGATGACGGCGCAAGTCGGCGGGCGTATCGAAGCTGCGGAGACGTCCCGCCTGCATATCGTCGATACCGACCTGAACGGCCCTCCGTAGTGCCTCCAGCCGGGCCCGCTCCTCTGCGTCACGAGCTTCGATGAGGCGGAGGCCCTCGCGCAGCACTTCGCTGGCGTTCTGATAGCGGCCCGATGCCACGAGCCCCTCGATCAGCTTCTCCTGGTGATCCGTGAGGACGACGTTGCGCGTCGGCATGACGAGTTATCTCCACAGTCTGGGTTAGCCTGATTGGCATAATATGCCATCAAGCTGCGATCCGAAAAGCCAACTCTCCTGTCTCTTGTGGTTAGAGTTAGACGGCCTTGCCGGAGCAGACGATGTCGAGCGGCCACGTAGTCAAGCTTCAGCCCCGCGGCGTCGATCCAGCCCAATCCGTCAAGATCGCCGCGATCCGCTCAGCCGCCTTGCCGTCCCACAGCTCCGGCACGCTCGAGGCGCGGCGCTGCCCGTCGAGGACGCGGTCGACGCCGGCGCGCAGCTTGTCCATGTCGTTGCCGACCAGCTCGTTGGTGCCCTGCTCGATGGTGATTGGGCGCTCGGTGTTGGGGCGCACGGTGAAGCACGGCACGCCCAGGTAGGTGGTCTCCTCCTGGACGCCGCCGGAGTCGGTGATCACCAGGGTCGCGGCGCGTTGCAGGGCGAGGAAGTCGACGTAGCCGAGCGGCTCGACGAGCCTCAGGTTGGAGGCCTCGAAGCCGGCGGCCGCCACCTGCTCGCGGGTGCGCGGATGGACGGGGAAGACGAGCGGCAGCCGGGCGGAGAGGTCGTCGAGGGTGGCCAGGATGCGGGTCAGCGCCTCGACGCCGTCGACGTTGGCCGGGCGATGCAGGGTGACGACGCCGAACAGCGTGTCGTCGAGGCCCAGGGCGGCGCGCGCATCGCTCTGCTCTGCCATGGGCAGCAGCCGCACGAGCGTGTCGATCATGACGTTGCCCACCCGGTGGATGCGCTCCGGGGGCACGCCCTCGGCCAGGAGGTTCTCGTCGCCGTCGGCCGACGGGGTGAACAGCAGGTCGGCGAGCCGGTCGGTGACCACCCGGTTGATCTCCTCCGGCATGCTCCAGTCGCGCGAGCGCAGGCCGGCCTCAACGTGGCCGACGGCGACGCCCAGCTTGGCGGAGACCAGCGACGCGGCGACCGTCGAGTTGACGTCGCCGTACACCAGCACCAGGTCGGGGCGCAGCTCGAGCACCGGGCCTTCGAACCTCTTCATGATCTCGGCGGTCTGCAGGGCGTGCGAGCCCGATCCCACCTCGAGGTTGATGTCCGGCTCCGGGATGCCGAGCTGGCGGAAGAAGACCTCCGACATGTTGGCGTCGTAGTGCTGGCCGGTGTGCACGATGGTCTGGCGGATGCCGCCACGACGCGACAGAGCGGCCTCGACGGGCGCCACCTTCATGAAGTTCGGCCGGGCGCCGACGACGTGGACGATGTGCTTCATGCCGGCTGTACCCGTCGTGCGGTCGTCATGGCGTCGGAGATGCGCAGGTCGTCATGTGGCCGAACATGGCAGCAGTTGTCATTCCCCTGGTCGAACGCGGCGGATGAGCGCCGACGCAATGTCGGGTCGTGCGCGCTTGCCGCGGCGGATCAGCCGGCAGTAACCGCGCTCGCGACCGCCGCGACGATGCCGGCCTGCACCTCCTCCTCGAGATACGGATGCATCGGCAGGCTCAACACCTGCTCACATAGTGCCTCGGCGGCGCCCAGCTCCGCAGCCGCGGGGTAGCCCTGGTAGGCCGGCTGGCGGTGCAGGGCCTTCGGGTAGTAGACGACGGAGGGGATTCCCTGCTTGGCGAGATGGTCGCGGACGGCGTCGCGGCGGCCGTTCGGGATGCGCACGGTGTAGAGGGCCCATGACGAGACCGCGCCGTCGATCACCCGCGGCGGGATGATGTCGCCCGACGCGGCTCCGTCCGCGATGTCGCTTTCGGCCGATCGTTCGCCTCGTTCCGGTCGTCCTCCCTCGAGAGCAACGAAAGCGTCGGTGTATCGATGCGCGACCGCTTGCCGCAGCTCCAGCTCTTCGGCGAAGATGGCGAGCTTCTCGAGCAGGATGGCGGCCTGCAGCGTGTCGAGCCGGGAGTTCATGCCGATGCGCACGTTGTCGTACTTGTCGGCGCCCTTGCCGTGGACGCGCAGGGAGCGGAGCAGGTCGGCGAGGTCGGCGTCGTCGGTGAGGATGGCGCCGCCGTCGCCGTAGCAGGCCAGCGGCTTGGAGGGGAAGAAGCTGGTGGTGGTCACCGTCGCCAGCGTGCCGATGCGGGCGCCCTGGTAGCTGCCGCCGAAGCCCTGGGCGGCGTCGTCGATCAGCAGCAGGCCGTTCTCGGCGCAAAAGCCGACGATCGGGTCGTAGTCGGCGGGCTGGCCGAACAGGTCGACGGCCATCAGGGCGCGCGGCCTCAGGCCGGCGGCGCGCGCCGCCTGCAGCCCGGCCACCAGGCCGGCCGGATCGACGTTGAACGTATCGGGCAAGACCTCGACGAAGACCGGCACAGCGCCCGCCAGAACGACGCTCTCCGCCGAGGCGGAGAAGGTGAAGGCCGGCACCAGGACCCCGTCTCCTGGGCCGATCCGGAGCCCCATGAGGGCCAATACGAGGGCATCCGTGCCGTTGGCGCAGCCAATCGCGTGCCCGGCGCCGCAAAAGGCCGCCAGCTCCCCCTCGAACGCCGCCACCTCCGGGCCGAGGATGAACCGGCCGTGCTCCAGCACCCGGGCGATGGCCGCGTCGATCCGGTCACCGATACGGGCCCGCTGGGCGGCCAGATCGATGAACGGGATCGGCGCCGGGCGCCGGGCGGTGGCCGTCCCATCTTTCCGCAACTGGGCGATTGCGTCGGAATCGATCATGCGATCTCTCAGCCTTCGTCGGCGCTTCCAGATGCGCCATTCACGCGGGACTGGGCAGAGGCTAACACCTGGATGCCCGCAACTGCGCGAGGCGGGCGGGCGATCCGCGAGAAGAGTTGGCGGTCGCGCTGCCTGGCTCGCGGAAGGCACCGCGCCTCGCGCCTAACCGGAAGTTCCCGGGCCGCCTAACCGAGGATCTCCGCCGCCCTCAGAATCAAGCCGGGGATGGCGTCGGATCCGACCGCATCGCCGGCGCCGTGCTCGACGATCTCCTCGTATCCCTTTCCCGCCGCTGGGCACCGGAAGACCTCGATGCGCCGGTGCGGCAGGTCCACGAGCCACGCCTCGGGCACGCAGGCCCCACCGTACAAGGGGATCTTGACCTGACGGTCGTACTCCAGCGTGGAATCCGCGACCTCGATGAGCAACAGGACGTCGCCGGGACCGGGGTGGGCGCCCGCATAGAAGTCGTCTCTCGGCCGCAAGAGCGCAACGTCGGGCACGAGCTCTGTGTGTGGATCCAATCGCAGTGGGTTCTGGACCCAGACGATGACCTCGTCGCCGCGCTGCTGCATGAGCCGGGTCAGGCGGGCGACACAGGCGGCGTGGTGGCTACCAATCGCCGCCATCTCGATGATCCGGCCGTTGACGAGCTCGACGCGGTCGTCCTCGTCGAGGATCCCCGCCCCGCCCATCTGGTGGAACTCCTCCGCGGTGAAGCGTCGCTGTGCCAACCCGGGCCTCATCGCGCACCTCCTGGTTTCGCTTGTTGCCTCCACACCCTTCGGGCGTCGCGCATCCATAGCATTGCATGATCCCGTTCCCATGGCCAAGAAGCAGCGATTCGTCCCTCGACACTATGAGACGGCCACGGGGGCCGACGAGTCCCGAGGCAGCGGCTGGCAGCGAGGCCTCGAGCGAGCGCCCCGACGCTCAAGACCAGCGACCAGGCCCGCTGGATCGATGTTGAAGGTGTCGGGCGCCGACGCAGGACCTGCGGGACAAGCTCCGAACGCTTCGCGCCGGGGGAAGCTATCCGAGCAGCTCGGCGACGGGGATCGTCAGCCCTGGGAGCAGGTCCTCCCCGTCGAGCTGATCGGTCTCGCGCAGGAGCCGTGCCGAGCCGTCGGCGCGGTAGACGGTCACCGTTCGCGCTCGAGGAGCAACCAGCCAGACGAGCTGTGCGCCGGCGTCGAGGTAGTCTCGGACCTTCTGCTGAACGTCCCCAGGAGGGTCGTTCGGGGATAGAACCTCGACCGCCAGGTCAGGCGCGCCATGGAAGAACCCTTGCGGAAGGCCTCCTTCGGGAAGCCGTTCCGTCGAGATGAACGCTACGTCAGGCGCGCGCACCCGCTCCGGGTCCTCAGGAAGCGCCAGCACGAAACCCACGTCACCCGCCACGACCTCGCCCGCGCCCCGTCGTTTCACGTAGTCGGCGAGGCGAAGCGCGACCTGCAGCGTGATCTTTCCGTGCAGTCCGCCGACAGGCGCCATCTCGATGATCTCGCCGGCCACGAGCTCTCGGCGGACGTCGCCCTCGCCCATGGCCCAGAGGTCCCGAGCCCGCAGCCGCGCCTTGGTCACCATCGTGCATCACCTCCTCAGCTCGGCATCCAGCGTAGCACTCGGGACCGTCTACCCTCCTCCACCTTGGAGACGGCCACGGGTTTCCGATTTCCGCAGATGCTCACGGGAATAACAGCGACGCCTGGTCTCTCAGGCGCCTGGCGCCGGCGGCGGTTAGCGATCACCCCGCGAGCAGCTTCGCAGAGACGGGAGCGTGGAGGCAGGCCGGCCGCACTGGCGTTGTAGCATTGGGTCGCCGTCGAGAATCAGCCCGCCGGTTCGCTCGCTCGGGTCGGATCGGGTTCAACGTTCCGTTCGAGCCTCGAAAGCGATCTGATGAAGAGGAAGAAGCCAGCGC
>DASWHK010000011.1:0-11669 GCA_036398215.1 Acidobacteriota bacterium
AGGCCGCTCTATGGGGCCGCCAGCGCCTCCGGTCGGCGGTTCCGAACCACCGGGAGCTGGACCACACTCAGCCCGCGCGCAGCACTTCGATGGGATCGACCCTGGTGGCGCGGCGGACGGGCGCGGCGACCGCGAACGCGGTCACGAGCGCGAGCAAGAGCGTGGCGAGAGCCCACGACAGGGGGTCGAGCCGTGAAACGCCATAGAGGAAGCCCTCGATCACGACTCCCAACGCGAAAGCCCCGATCAGGCCCAAGAGCAACCCGGGCAACACGACACCGATCGCCTCTTTGGTCACGAGTCTTACCATCGCGCGCCGATCGGCGCCCAGGGCAACACGGATCCCGAATTCGTGGACGCGCTCGGCGGCCGCGACACCGACGACTCCGTACAGGCCGACCGCGGCGAGAAACGCTGCGAACAACGACATCGCGCCGGTGAGCAAGGCGAGCGTGACCGAGCTGCCATAGAAACGCGTTACCAGGTCCGAGTACGACTGCAATCCGGTCACCGGTACGTCTTCATCGAGCGTCGCCACCGTTGAGCGGATGACCCGCGCGACGTCGTCGGCTCCAGGCCGAGCCCGCACGATGAATGTAGCGTTGCCGGGAACCTGCCCGAAGGCGCCGAACGGCAGGTAGGACATCGGATCGGCGGCCCTGGTCAGGCTGGAGGGCGAGAACCGTACGTCTCCGGCAACGCCGACGACGCGGTAGATGCGCTCCGGGTCGCGGCTGCGCGGAAACCGCACGAGCCTTCCGAGCGGATCAGCTTCACCGAAGAGACTCCGCGCCAGGGATTCGCCGAGAATGACGACTTCATTCGGCACGGTCGCGAGGATCTCTTCATCGGTGAACGGCCGGCCGGCGAGGATCGGCGTCCGCAGCACCTCGAAGTACCCCGGCCCCACGTAGGTCATCCGCCCCTCCTTCGCGGCGGATTCGTCCTCGCCGGCGACGATCGCTGGGGCCATCAAGCCACCACTCGTGAACGGGATCATCAGCGCCCAAGACGCATGGATCACGCGGCCGTCGGCTCGCAGACGCCGTGCCATCTCCTCGTAGAACTGCAACCTGGACGCGTCGGTGGGACGCTGCTCCCCCAGGCGGACCTGGATGACCAACACGTCGGCCGGCTCAAAGCCGAGGTCGATGTCGGTGAGGCCCTTCACGGTGCGTGCCATCAGCAGAGCACCGACGAGAAGCGTCAGCGTCGCCGCGAGCTGAGCGACGCTCAGCCCCGAACGCACCCAGCGGCGGCCGCCGCTCGCCGACGGAGCCGCCTGTCTCAACCACGTCGCGGCGTCGACTCGCGCCGCGCCGAGCGCCGGCAGCGCAGCGAACGTCAAGCCGACGACCAGAGAGAGCATCGCCGTGAACGCCAGGACGCGCAGATCCATCGGGAACTCCAGCTCCGACATCGGGGCGCGCGCCTCGGCGACCCGAACGAGCGTGAAGGTGAGCAGGGTACCGGCGGCACCCCCGCCGAGCCACAAAATGAGGCCCTCGGTCAGGTGCTGGCGCAGCAGTCGTGAGCGACTCGCGCCGAGCGCCTTGCGAACCGCCACCTCGCCGCGCCGGCGTAGCCCCTTGATGACCAACAAGCCGGCGACGTTCGAGCACGCGATCAGCAGGATGAGGCCGACGACGCTGAACAGCGCCATGAACATGCCGGATGCCTGCGCCCACCGATCCAAGAAGTCCGGCGAGATACGGAAGGTCACGTTTCCAAGATGCTGGTTCTCCGCCGGGTACTGCTCGGCCAGCCACACGTTGAACGAGTCGAGCTCTGCTTTCACTTCCTCCCAGCGCACACCCGGCTCGCGCCGCACGATGAACTGGCCAAAGTCTGCACCGCTGGAACCGCGGTCGCTGAGGTCGCCCGAGCTGCGGTTGATCCACAGGAGTGTTGACGCCGGCAGCCACAAATCGAAAGAGGAACGTTGGACGCCATGAAAGCTGCGGGGCATCACGCCGATCACGGTGAGCCGGCGCTCGTTGACCCGCAGATCTTGCCCGAGTACATCGGGCACGCCGTTGAACAACGCTCGCCACAGCCGGTGGCTGATCACGACCAGCGGGGCACCGCCAGACGGATCGTCCTCTTCCTCGGTGAATGCCCGGCCCAACACCGGCTGGGTTCGGAGCACGTCGAAATACGACGCCGTCACATACAGGGGGCGGACGGCTCGAGGAGCGCCTTCTTCTTCGAGGAGCTCCACCGTACCCGAACGGATGTATCCGGCCAGGCCGGAGATCATTCGCAACCGCGGCACCACCTCACGCAGGTTCGGGTAGGTGAGGCCGAAGTTCGGACAGGAGTCGCGGGATGTGGGCGGGGCGCAGGGCTGGACGAGTGCGAGGTCCTCGGCTTGCGCAAGGCTGCGAAGCGGGCGGAACAGGACGCCGTCGGCGAGGCTGAACACGGCGGTGGCGGCGCCGATCCCCAGCGCCAGCGTGACGAGGGCCGCTGCCGTGAACCCGGGTGCCCGAGCGAACGAGCGCAGGGCATACCGCACGTCGCGAGACACCGTGTCAAAGAGGCCGGGTGGACGATGCTGCTGCTCGGGAGCGCCACCCTCCGGCGCCTTGCTCCCGTTGTGTCGGCGACCGCCGCGGCCCAGCAACGTTCGCGCCGCCTCGGACCAGTACCAGCCGCGCGCCGACAGCCACCCCCGCCGCCGACGTTCGAGGTACTCCTGGGTGAGGTCTCCCAAAGCGAACTCTCGCTCTTCCGGATGCAGGAAAAATGCGATCAACCCCTCCGCCCAGCGCGGCGGCCGCCGGGGCCTCACGGCCCCGCCTCCTCGAGCTGACGGTTCAGCTTCGCGGACAGCCCGGCGCCCATCTCACGAACCTCGCGCCACGACTGCTGCAGCGCCGACCATCGTCGAAGTCAACGACACGCTGCAGCGGCCACCGTGGCAGCCGAGCTCGCCGTCGTTTCACAACCGCGGCGTAGCTGCCAGGTCCAGAGGATCGCGATGGCGGCGATGACCACGGCGGCGCCGATGCCGCCGCTGAGGGCGGCGGGATGGCTGCCGAGGACGCCTTGCCGGATCTGGCCGAGGATCACGGCGGCGGCGACGGCCGCCGGCAACACGGTGAGGTCGTAACGGAGGACGAAGCGGTAGCCGATGATGATCGCCGCTCCGACCAGCAGACCCGAGAGGGCCCACATCCACACCGCGGCGGGCGAGTTCGCCGTTGCCATCAGGCCGAGCAGCAGCAGCAGCGCCGAGTAGATGCCGGTGCGCCGGCTCCAGGCGCCCGTACGCCGGCCGACGAAGGTGAAGACAAGCAGCAGGAAAAGCGTCGTGGTCACGTAGCCGGTGAGCGGCGACTGCACGGTTCCCAGCCACGGCAGGAAGGCGTCGGCGGTGTCGTACGAGCCCCACGGCGGCGCCATCGACGGCCCGGCCGCCGCCAGCGCCGCCCGCAGACCGGCCACGAAGAGGCCCAGCGCCGCGCCCACCCACAGCGAGCGGGCGAGGGTGGGCGACTGCACGCCGGAGTCCCACTGCAATCGATGCAACCATCCGGCCAGCAGGGCGACGGCGACGGCGATGGCCACCACCGCGATCGAGATGCCGGCGATCAAGATGACGACCTGGGCGCCGATCGGCATGGCGTTCGAGAGGCCCGCCATGACCGCCGGCCAGCCGTTGACGAACTCGAAGACGCCGATACCGAGGAGCGCGAGCAGCACCACCGTGAAGGTCTTGGCCGAGAAGCGGCCGCGGGCCCATGCCATGCCACCGGCGACGGCGCCGCCGAGGACCACCAGCGCCCCGATGATGCCGGTGACGATGCCGAGCGCGTCGGGAACGACCTGGCGGTCGCGGTCGGCGCGCGCCCACTCCTCAGGAACGTAGACGAAACGCTGTGATTGGGTGACCTCGTCGCCGGCGATGTCGACGCGGACGCGCGCCGAGCCGCGCTCGAGCGAATACGCGGCGGGATCCTCGAAGGTGAAGACCCAGTCGCGGCGCTCCGGCCGCTTGAACGTTTCCGCGGAGATCTCGCGCACGGCGCCCGGCTCGCTGGGATCGCCGAAGGCGAGGCCGAAGCTCGCTCGCACTTCGCGCCCGGCGATCTGGCGGGCTTCCTCCTCGCCCAGGTCGGCGCCCGGCCGCGCTTCGGGGAGCGTGTGGATGAAGCGGAACACCTCACCGTCGCCATCGACCACGACGCCGTACTCCTCGGCGCGCTCGGCGACGTCGCCCCGGAAGCGCGCGAAGCGCACCGCCCAGCGAGGGACGCGCAGGTAGTCGCCGCGCAGCTCGCTGAAGGCGTCGGCGCCGCCCTCCTGCCAGACGAAGCGATGTTGCTGGTCGACAGCGGTCGTGGCCACCGACGCCAGCGTCCGCCACTCAGGTGACAGCTCGATGTTGCGCCGTTGCAGCTCCTGGCGGGCGGCGGCGATCGCCTCGGCCCGGCCGGCCTCGATCGGCGTCGCCATGGTTTCGAATCGGCCGAAGGCGAACCACAGCACGAGGCCGACGATGCCCGCTACCGGCAAGAGACGCAGCGCCGCCGGGCCCATGGTGCCCACCGGCACCGCCGCCGGCGCCTCGTCGACCTTTGCAGAAACTGGCGGCGGCTGCCAGGCGCCGTTGAGAGCAGCGGCGGGGACCTCGGCCCAGCCGCCGGCGCGGGCGAAGCGCACCAGCACGATGGCCACGGGAGCCAGCGCCAGGACGATGAGAATGGTGCGGTCGATCCACGCCCCCGGCGCCGAGACCGCGAATAGCGGCATCGCGAACCAGATCACGTCGAAGGCGTAGTGCAGGACGATCCCCGGCAACAGCCCCATGTACAGGTAGATGAGGCCGAAGCCGAGCGAGGGGATGATCAGCTCGACCACCCGCGCGTAGGCCGGCTGCGAAGGATAGGGAGCATGGCCGGCGCCGAATACCAGCGCCTGGACGATGAAGGCGGCAGCGATCCACAGGCCCGGCCTTCCGTAGCGCTTGCCGAGCAGCGCCGCGCCGGCGATCGGCACGGCGCGGAACAGGCATTCCTCCCAGAAGCCCGCCTGGAAGGAGACCGCGACGGCGGTCAGCCAGGGAAAGTACGTCGCCAGCAGGTCGGGCTCGGCCAGGTTCGAGGTCGGCGACCACCAGCCGAGCCAGTTCTGGGCGACGAAGTAGAGGAACACCTCGTAGGCGAAGAAGACGCCCAGCAGCAGGTAGCCGATGGCCGTCTGCCCGGCGATCGTCGGCGTGTTGGCGACCCCGGGGGACCACACCCGCCAGAGCTGGACATGCTGGGGGAAGGCGCGCCGGGTCATGCTCTCGGCGGCCATGAACGTGGCCGTGAACAGGCCGGCGAGCACCAGGAAGATGAGCAGCGCCAGGCCGATCTGCTGGAGCATGAAGTTGGTGCTCGACAGCGCCGTGTCGTACCCCATCCAGGCGAGGGGGAGCTGATTGAAGACGACCAGCATCTGCAGAAAGGCGACGAACAGACCCCACATCAGCGGCCTCTTCCACAGCACCCAGCGGTCGCGGAAGAGGAAGAACAGGGCCACCGCGCAGCCCCCGAAGATGTAGCCGAGAAAGGCGACGATCTGCGCCATGGCGCCGATCACATCGTTGGTCGAGCGCATCTCGGCGTAGCGGCGCGCGAAGGCCTCGGGGATCTCGAGGTAACGGGTGAGCTCGGTGAGGGCGTCGCCGCCGACCACCAGCCGCAGCCGCAGCCGGCCTTCCCCGAAGCTGACGCCGTTGCGCTCGTAGACGAAGGTGTGGTCCATGCGGCCGCCGGGCTGCGCCTCCTGGGAGCTCTCGATGCGGGTGTATTCGGCGAGGTCGATGTCCCAGTCGCCGGTAGCGGAGCGCTCGGCGATCGCCAGCGCCGCCTCGCCGTCGAGGGCGGCGCCCGGGGCGTCTTCGGCGAGCTGCTCGCGGAAGCCATAGGGCGCGCCGCCCGGTGCGAACGTGACCAGCGTCTCGTTGCGCTCCATCTCGCGAAAGTGGCGGACCCGCCAGCGGTAGGGATGGAAGTCGTCGCGCGCCAGCGCCTCGCGAAACGCCTCGCGGCCGCCGCCCTCCAGCTCGATGAACTCCTGCACCTGCGGCTCGAGGCCGAATGAGGCCGCCTGGCTATAGCCCTCGGGGCCCCACCCGTGGCGCTCGGCGAGCTCGCCGGCGGCGGCCAGCGCCGCCTCCCGGTCCATGCGGATGTCCAGCGATACCAGTGGGAAGGCGCGCGGGAAGTAGGCGATTGAGAAGGCCGAGGAGAGCACGCAAACGACGACGGCCACGAGCCAAAAGACGGGGCGCTTGAACAAGATCGATCCTCCCGGTGACGTAACAGCCGCTTAGGGCTCGCGCGAGAATAAGTGCCTGCACCGAGGGCGCCAAGGCGGAATCCTCACAAGGCGCGCGACTGAGGCATACCGGCAGTATGTCGCAAGGAGCGCAACGAAGTGAGGATTCCGCCTTGGCGGACGAATGCGGCACCTATTCTTGCGCGAGCCCTAAGTATGCCGTGGCGGGCCGTGCGTCAACCGCTGGAGCTCGCGCGCCTTCGACGCACCCGCGCGGGTGTTGCGGAAGGCGATCACCACTCGGTCATCCGGCCGCGCGTCGACGTCGATGCGACAGCAGTCGCAGATCGAATCTTGCTGATCGGCTGTGAGGTTGATCTCGGTGACCTCGCCGTCGTCGACGCGCGCAGGCAGTACACGCCGCGACCGCCAGCTGCGGTTCGACCCCCAGACCTCGGGGGGTCTGCTCGTGGCGGTGCCTCCTGCCGCCACCGACGAGCTCATCGCGGACCTCGCCAGGAGCGAACACCGCGCCGCGCTCATCGGCGAGGTCCTCGAAGGGCCCGCCCGGCTGGAGATCACGTGATTCGTCCGCGTCTACGGCGTCGTTCGCTGTCGTCGCGTCCTCGGTCCGGATCAGCCAGAGATTGCCGCGGACGAACGGTGGGGCGACCCAGCCCAGTGGGCTGTCGACCCGGAGTGCTCGTCGCCGGCGCCGACGCCGATCGACGCCTCCTCGACGAGCGTCGCCGTCCCGCGCCACCCCGAGCCGCTCTCGTTGACGACCGTCGTGACGTCGCCCTCGGTGGTGATGGTGCCGACCCATTGGCTGGAGTCAGAGGCGGTCTGGCGGGGCTCGGCGCAGGCGGCGAGGGTCGTCGATGATCTGCCGATAGACCTCGCTGTCGCTCTTCTGCCAGCGTCGGGTGCGCTCGGCGACGCGCTCGGCTAGCGCCTGCGGGATCCTGAAGGAAAGGCTCTTCATGCACGCAGCATGCAACGCATGCAGCGACAACAAGACGGTGTTATCGGGCGGTCTTGGCAGGACCGGGGCGCCTTCGCTGCGATCACGCGGTCTCATTCGGGCAGCTCGACCCGGTACCGCTTCACCCGGATGATGCCCGCCTCGTCCTCGACCGCGAGCACGAGGGTGTCGCCGTCCAAGAACGGATCGGCGACGACCGGCACGTCGGGGACCTCGAGCTCGCCGAGGTAGCGGCCATCGGGGCCGAAGACGTCCCAGATGAGGGGGTCGCGCCAGCATACCGACAGCGTCCGGTTCTCGCGCTGGGCGGCGAGGAAGTCGTCGGGGGTTGGGTCTTCGGCACAGTCCGGGTCGCCAATGCGCAAGCCCGTCCCCTTGCGGGAGAGCAGCAGGCGGTCGTCCCGCGCCGGATAGATCGCCTCGAAGGCGGGCTTGTGCTCCGGGATGGGGCGCCCGCTCCAGGTCCAGCCCGGATCGCTACTCCGGATCCGCGCCGTGAGAAAGTGCTCGTGCGCGGCACGTTCCTCGGGGAGGATCGCCACCGGCTCGTAGCGCCGCTCGACGATGGTCTTGGCGCCGTCGATGCTCTCGATCGTGATCCGGTACTCGGTGCCGACGCCGTAGACCAGCGCGCCGGACGGCAGCATCGTTCGTCGCGTCACCGGCGCGAAGGGCAGCAGCGTCACCATCCGACCGTCCATGTAAGTGAGCGACGGGTCGGGGACATCGAGCCGAGGGAACTCGCGGAACGCACCGACCTTGCCCTCCGGGCCCCCGGCCTGCATTCCGTAGCGGCTCTCTTCCTCGGTAGGGACCCCCCGCTCGAGCTCGATCGCCTCGAGATACGGCGTGCCATCGTGGGTGACCACCATCTGTTGCCGAATCAGGAACACCGACGCCGTCCAGGTCCACGTATCGAGGTACTCGCCGCTCGCGTCGTACACGAGGATCCTCATCACCCCGCCGCGCTCCGACACGAAGATCGTGCCGTCGGCGCGGCGGGCAACGCGATAAGGTCGTTGATACTCACCGGGCCCCTGGCCGGGGCCCCCGATGTCCCGCAGCCAGGTTCCCGAGCGATCGTAGACGCGAACCGCCGGGACGTCCTCATCGACCACGTAGATCTCGTCGCCCGTCGCCCAGACGCTGGTCACCTGGCCGAACATGTAGGGATCCTCGCCGGCGTCGACGCCGATCGAGGCCTCCTCGACCAGCGTGGCCCGTCCGCCCCAGACCGAGCCGCTCTCGTTGACGACCGTGGTGACGTCGCCCTCGGTTGTGATCGTGCCAACCCAGGCGTCGCCGCCGTCGTCGGAGGCGCTGGTCGCGCAGCCGGCGATCACGGACGTTGCGGCCAGCGCGATGAGGATCGACACGACGTGCCGCCGCTGCCCGCAGCGAAACAGGAACGTCATCGCGGCCTCTGGAGTGGGCGCTGCGATGCGGGGAGAGTTGCCGGCAGCGTCTACCATGCAGGGTGCGTTCCTTCCCGAGCGGCCGCTCCAGCCTACGACGAACGGCGACGGCGTGCCAGGACGCCGTGACCTACCTAATCGAACGGCTCGACCAGCCGATAGCGGACGAGCTAGGACTCCTCGGTCTGCTCGTTGGTCCGCTGCGCATCGGCTAGAATCCACGAACCATCAGCCAGGAGGACAGCAATGATCCAGGCTTTCACGTTGCTGGCAGGGTTGATTCTGGGCTTTGGCGCGTTCGGTCCGGCGGGCGCCGAGGCGACGCATTCTTCAACGGCACGTACTTCGCCAATACTCGTGTCGTCGCGGGCTGTTTCGACGGCGCTCGTTGCGCCGGCCCGGCAAGAGGCGGCGGAAGGCTTCTGCGAGAGCCCGCGGGTCCGCCAAGACGTCAAGGACCTGAGCGCCGAGGAGAAGGCGAGGTTGGTCGCGGCGATTCATGGGCTGAAGGCGACGCCGTCGCCGTACGACCCCCGCTACACCTACTACGACCAGTTCGTGCGCTGGCACCAGTTGGCGGTGGTGGTGTCGAAGGCGCAGGGCGGCGGGGGGATCGCCCACCACAACCCGGCGTTTCCGCCCTGGCATCGGAAGCTGCTGTGGCTGTACGAGAACGGGCTGTGCGAGGTCAGCGGCGACCCGAGCCTGGCGCTCCCCTACTGGGACTGGACCGACCCGGCCAGCACGGCGGCGGTCTTCAGCGTCGACTTCATGGGGCCCGGCGGCAGGGCGAAAGACGGCTACGCGGTGACCGAGGGGCCGTTCAACCGCGACGTCTGGCAGCTCAACATCCTTCCCTACGACCCCGCCACCCGGGCGATGACGCACGAGAAGTATCTGGTGCGGGCGCTGGGGATCGACACGGGCGAAAGCTACCGAGTCCTGCTGCCGACGATCGTCGAGGTCAACAACACGCTGCAGGTGCCAATCTTCGATACCAACCCGTGGGGCGTCAACAGCAACGGCAGCTTCCGCAACACCCTCGAGGGGTTCGTGATCGACCCGGCGACCGGCAAGATGGACCCCGATCGGCAGACGATGCACAACATCGTGCACGACTGGGTCGGCGGGATCTTCCGGCGGGCGACCGGGCCGGACCAGTTCATCATCAGCCAGGGGACGATGGAGCCGCTCGACGTCTCGCCCAACGACCCGATCTTCTTCCTCCATCACGCCAACGTCGATCGGATCTGGGCGTCGTGGCAGCAGCGCTACCCGGGGGTCGACAACTACGCCCCCCAGGGCGGCGAGGCGCGCTGCCCCTTCGATACCGACGACCCGGGCCCCGGCCAGTCGTTTCCCCCCGTGGTCGACCGCGAGCACGTGATGATGACCGCCCACGACGTCGACGAGGAGCCGGTGCCGGGAATGCGCCTCGACGACTGGATGTACCCGTTCTGCCTGGCGCGCTATCAGTCGACCGCCGTGTTCGGCGACCTGACGCCGCGCTCGCAGGTCGACCTCGAGGCGCTGGGGTACAGGTACCAGGAGTACTACGCGCTGCCGCCCGCGCCCTCGCGTTGACAACGGGGCTTCTGGCGCGATGTCCAACCAGCCATTGCAGTCGGAGGCGCGGCGCCACAGCCTGATCAAGCCGATGGTGGCGCGGTCGCCCGATCAAGCGCATCGCACCGCGACGCCGCTGGAGCTGTTCTTCGACCTGGTGTTCGTGGTGGCCATCGCCCAGGCGGCGGGCCGATTCCACCACGCGATCGCCGACGACCACGCGGCGCAGGGCCTGCTCAGCTACGGGATGGTGTTCTTCGCCATCTGGTGGGCCTGGATGAACTTCACCTGGTTCGCCTCGGCTTACGACAACGACGACGTCGCCTACCGGCTGCTCGTCTTCGTGCAACTAAGCGGCGCGCTGGTCCTGGCCGCCGGCGTATCCAGGTCCTTCGACACGCTGGACTTCACCGTGCCGACGCTCGGCTATGTGGTGATGCGGGCGGCGATGGTGAGCCAGTGGCTGCGGGCCGGCCGCGGCGATCCGCCGCGCCGTCGCACGGCCCACCGCTACGCGCTCGGCATCGGCATCTGCCAGGCGGGCTGGGTGGGGCTGCTGTTCGTGCCGCCGCAATGGTACGTGCCGGGCTTCTTCCTGCTCGCCGCCGGCGAGCTGCTGGTGCCGATCTGGGCCGAGCAGGCCGGCGCGACGCCGTGGCACTGCGACCACATCGTCGAGCGCTACGCCTTGTTCACGATCATCGTCCTCGGTGAGTCGATCCTGGCGGCGTCGGTGGCGATCCGCACCGCCGCGGAGGGCGAGACCGCCAACGGCGATCTCGCCTCGATCAGCGGCGGAGGGATCCTGATCGTCTTCTCCCTCTGGTGGCTGTACTTCGCCCGCCCGCAGCGCGACCTGCGCGACTCGCTGCGAACGGCGTTCGTCTGGGGCTACGGCCACCTGCCGATCTACGCCTCGGCGGCCGCGGTAGGCGCCGGGATCGCGGTGGCGGTCGACCAGCGAACGGGTGATACGGCGATCGGCCCGTACGGCGCCGGCGCCGCGGTGGCGGTGCCGGTGGCGGTCTTCCTGATCAGCCTCTGGGCCTTGCACGTGCGGCCCGGCAGCGACGGTCCGATGCGCCTGTTCTTCATCCCGGTCTTCTCCGGCCTGATCCTGCTGGCGCCTCTCACCGCCCACGCCGTCCTGGTAACCGGCCTGCTCACGGCCGCGCTGCTGGCCGCCAAGCTGATCACCGCGAGGAGGATGGCCGCCGGCTAGCGTCGGGGTCCCCTGTCCCGGGGCAGCCAGGCACACCGTGGACAAAGCGGGCGGGGGCGCGGCCCTACCGCCCCCCGACCTTGCCGGCAACGCGCGGCCCGAGGACGAGGGCGGCGAGGTCGCGGTGGCGCTGGGCCTCGCTCTCCACCGCCTTCGCCCCGGCGGAGGTGAGCCGGTAGGTCTGCGGCGGCCGCCCGGGGGTCGCCTC
>DASWHK010000012.1:0-22712 GCA_036398215.1 Acidobacteriota bacterium
TATCGAAGCGTGTCGACTTGAAGCTCGTGGGCTGGCTGGAGTTCGGCTCGGGGGCGGTGGCGATGCGGTATGAGCCGAGAGGGTAGTGAGTCGCGTTTCGCAGCTTATCCGCGGTGTTATGCCGCCACGTGCGCATCCCGATGTCTATCCATCGTTGCCATCAGGCTCGAGTGATAATATAGCGACGTGGCCAACCACCCAAACAAGCACATCCGAGGGGCTGTGGAGTACGCCTTGAGTGCGGGCTGGACGTTGCGGGTGGCAGGAGCTCGATCGCACACGTGGGGGCTGCTCTTTTGTCCGCGGCACGACCGGTCGGGGTGCAGGAGGGCAGTGTATTCTACGCCGTGCAGTCCCGAGGACCACGCACGGGACATTCGTAGAGCAGTCACTCGCTGCCCGCACCAGAGATGAGCGAGATCGAGCGAGAGAGGACAGCATGACCAAGTACGATTTCAGTTTGGTGATTGCGGATCAAGTGGAACTTACGGAGGATGTAGCAAATACCCTGTTTTCCGCAGGATGTGACGATGCGACACCGGGTACCTGCGAGGGCGTCCTGACGCTGGACTTTCATCGCGAAGCGCCTTCTCTTGAGGACGCAATTCGGACGGCGATCGCAGACGTTCGCAGCGCGGGCCTGCAGGCGGCACGCGTGGAAATAGACGCCGCGGGCGTGGGGCCAGCGGCATAACACGCGACCCGCTGGGCGACGCGCTTCATCTCGCCCTTGCCTCCCATCATCGGTGTGATTTTCCGTTGCCGTTCGCGGCTGAGCGGCCCACCGTTAGCCAGCCGCGGAATCCCACCACGGGAATCGGGCACGCGACACCGTCGACGGCTGGCAGTTGCTGGACGAAGGCGACGCAGTTCTTGGAGCGGGCTGAGGCCGGGCGCTGACGGAGAACAACAGGAGATGGAACGGCGAGGCGCAAACGGCCACGGCCACGACGGCGTCCGGGAGCAGTACGACGAGACCGCGTCGATCTTCGAAGAGGGCATGGCGCGGATGGCGTTGTACCACCGACACTGCCAGGATCCGGTGATCTTCCGGACGCTCGGGGAGATCCGGGGGAAGTCGCTGCTCGACCTGGCTTGCGGGAACGGCTTCTACACGCGGCGCTTCCGCAGAGACGGCGGCGCCGACCCTGTTATGGGCGTCGATCTGTCCCCGATGTTGATTCGGCAGGCGGAAGCCGCCGAGGTCCGCGAACCCCTGGGCATCGAATACCGCGTCGGGGACGTCACCACGCTCGAGCTGGAGCGCCGCTTCGACGTCGTCACGGCGATCCACCTGCTGCACTACCTGCAGAGTACGGAGGAAATCGAGGCAGCGCTTCGGCGGATCCACGCGCTGCTCCGGCCCAATTGCCGCTTCGTCACCATGATCGCCAACCCCGAGTTCGATCTGGCCAAACACGACCCGCAGGATTCCAAGCGCAAGTTCGGCTACTACTTCTCGGACGCACAGCCCGGCAACGGCGGCCTTCTGCAGTTTCACCCAGGGGGCTTCGAGAAAGAGCGGGAATTGACGCTCGAGCTTCGGCGATGGGAGCGTGGCTTTCTCGATGACATTGCGCGCCGCGTCGGTTTCACGCCGGATTGGCACGATCCCTTCATTAGTGCGGAGGGTCTCGCGGAACACGGGGCCGACTTCTTCGCGAACTATGTCTCCAACCCGCAGAGCAAGCTGCTGGAGTTGACCAAGGTATGAGCGATCGTTGGCAAGCACATCCGAGGGGCCGTGGAGTACGCGTTGAGTGCGGGCTGGACGTTGCGGGTGGCAGGAGCTCGATCGCACACGTGGGGACTGCTCTTTTGTCCGCGGCACGACCGAGACATCCGCGAGTTCTGTCGGCGGGCTCGTGCAGCGCAAGCGGACTCAGGGCATCCGGTGGTGACGCTCGGTGCGCGCGGTACGTCGGAACGATCGCCAGTGACCGTCGAGCCGTCGTAGAACCGCGACGGCTAACTGTCGGAAAGCCGTATGAGGGAGAACCTCACGTACGGTTTGATGTGGCGGGGGGTGGAAACCAGGACCTCGGTCCCAGGCCCGGGCGCTGCGCGCCGCCGCTGATGCTGAGCGTTATGCACACAGAGGTGAACGTAGATGAGTGATCGCCGAATTGATGGCTTCTTCTATGGGCTATTCATGGACCACGAGATCCTTCGCCAGACCGGCGTGGAACCAATCAACCCGCGGCGCGCCTATGTCGAGGATTTTGCGTTACGTATCGGCCAGCGTGCCACGCTGATTCCGTCCCCCGGAGCTCGCGCCTACGGTATGCTCTTTGCTCTCACGCGCTCAGAGCTCGACCGGCTCTACGCCGCTCCAGGGCTTGAACAGTATCGGCCGGAAGCGATACTCGCCCAGCCTCTGGAGGGAACGCCCGCGCCGGCCTTGTGCTACAACCTGCGTGAAGCACCGCAGCCTCATGAACGAAACTCTGAATATGCGGCGCGGCTTCAGCGTGTTCTCACCATTCTCGACTTCCCGGCAGAGTACGTTGCGTCCGTTGATCAGTGTGGTGGATAACCACCGCATGCAGGCGACGGCGGGCGGGTCGGGAGCGGTGGGGGCGGCACGTCGGGGGTGCCCCCGCCGCGCCTGATGCGGACCGTTAGCCATCAGAAGGGGCCACTTGTCGAGGTCGCCTCACGAAGGGTAGGATGGCCCCATGGGCAGCTCGGCAATTGAAATCGAGAAGTTGTCGCCAGAGGACCGTCTGCAGCTGATCGAGGAGCTGTGGGAAAGCCTCCGCAGACAGCCGGAGACTGTCCCGCTGACTGAGGCGCAGCGGAAGGAACTTGACCGCCGCCTTGATGAGCTCGACCGTGGGGAGGCTGAAACGATCCCGTGGGACGAGGTCAAGCAGCGGCTCCGTGGCGGATCCGGTTGAGGTAGGCCGGGTTTCGGCCAGCCGCACTACTTGACATACAGGCTGCGTATCTGTGGTACGAGGAGCAGCAACCCGGACTGGGAGAGGAGCTCCTGGCGGCGATTGACGTGGCCATCGAGTCGGTGCTCGCCTTTCCGGAAGCCTACACGATCGTCCATCGCGATGCACGACGGATACTCTTGGAGCGATTTCCGTACGGACTGTACTATCGGATCGCCGGTCAGCAAGTGATCTTCGTAGCGTGCATGCATGGGGCCCGGGATCCGAAGAAGTGGCGTTCACGGCTTAAGGGCTAACACCGCGCTGGTGCCGTGAAAGGTCCTGATGACTAACCGGTGGAAGTCCGGTCGTGGTAATGGCCAGAGAGCCACGTAGCAGGCCGCCACTGCTTCCGGGTGACAGGGGGTGGTGATTAGCGCGGGTGTGAATCTGCTTGCCGCGCATCCGCGCCTCACGCGCGACGGGATCAGGGCAGCGCTCGCGCACGCGGCCGCCGGGTCCGGACGCTCTGACCTCGGACCGGGGGTGGTCGGTCCGCCAGCCGAGCGTTCAGCGTGTCGCCGGGGTGGCGGCGTTGGCGATGTCAATCGGGGCTCGGCCCGTCCACGGCTGGCGGACCGGGCACCCATCGGGCCGCCGGCAAGGTGACCCAATCGGCACGGAGTGACGCCGCCGCGTGGTTGGCGCGTTCGTCCGCCGGTCGGAACTTGCAGAGACGGTGCAGAGGGTGGAGGAGGCGCTATGGGTCCCCGCGAGAGGCGCTCGCGTGTCTCCGGGCCCCTCGGCCGGCGTAACGAATGACGCGCTGCCTTCCGCGGGGACCCATAGCGCCGACGATGCCCGGTTAGCTCTCGGCGTCGTCCAGTGCTTCTTGTCCGCTCGGACGCTCCGGGAGAACTCCGGGGCCTGTCAGTGTCCTGACTCAGGACGCTAGCGGGCCGCGGCGCTGACGGCGGCTAGCAGGTCGGCGGTCGACCAGCCGTCGAGGCCGGGGAACTGGTCGGCGAGGCGGCCGTCGGGGTCGATCACCAGGGTGTTGAGCGTGTGGCCGACGGAGCCGTCGGCGCGCCGCCACATGACCACGCCGAAGCCGCCGGCGAAGCGGGCCACGGCTTCCGGGTCGCCGCGCAGGAAGAGCCAGCTTCCGCCGGTGGCGCCGATGCTGGTGGCGTGGGCGCGGAGCACTTCGGCGGTGTCGAACACGGGATCGACGCTCACGGCGAGCAGCCTGACGGCGGCGAGCAGCTCGGGGTGCATCGTGGCGTGCAGCTCGACGAGGCGTTGCAGGATCTCCGGGCAAAGCCCGGGATTGGGGCTGCGGCTCTCGAAGAACGTCACCACCAGGGCCGTGCCGCGATGGGTGGCGAGCCGGAAGGGGCGGCCGTCGGCGTCCTCGAGCTCGACCTCGGGGACGGCCGAGCCGATCGCCACGGGCGCCAGGTCGGGGTAGAAGGTGAACAGCGCCTCCGATTCGTCCTCGCCGCGCGGTGTCGACTGCTCGCCAGGCGGCTCGTCGAGCTGGCGGCCGCCGATCGGCGCGCAGGCGAGAGGCAGGGCGGCGACCGCGGCGATCAGCGCGGCGGGGAGCCGGCGAGGCAGGGCGGCGACCGCGACGATCAGCGCGGCCCGATGCCGGCGGCTCGACGGCGTGCTCAACGTCGTCCCAGCGCCAGCTCGGGGAGCGTGATGGCGGCGGCGCCGTCGACGATTCGCCGCACGGTCAGCGGATTGACCATCGCGCTCAGGACGCGGCTGACCGCCTCGGGCTCCAGCGGGTGCTCGCCGTCGTACTCGGTTTGCAGGCGGCTCCACAGGACCCCGTTGAAGGTGCCCGGCTTGCCGGCCTCCTCCCACTCCAGCGAGAGGATCCGGAAGACCAGCTCGCCGCGCAGGTACAGCAGCTCGCGCAGCTCTTCGCCCGACTCGCTGGCGTTCTGCAGCGAGCCGGCGCGAGCGCCGCCCATCTGGCGGTAGCGCTCGTAGGCATCCCGCAGGCTGCGCTCGGCGCCCCCGGCGCTCAAGATCCCCGCCGCCACCGCCGAGCTGCGGCCGACGTGCTCGGCCCAGCCCTCGGACAGCCATGACAGCGGCCGGGTGATCGGCAGCCCCCACGGTACATAGAGATGGAAGAGCTCGTGGCCGAGGAAGACGGCGATCATCTCGCCGAGCCGGCCGCTGTCATGGGGGGCGGCGCGCGCCAGGCCGCCGTACAGCAACAGGGTGCGGTCCCACGCCATGCCGGCGGTTCGCGCGCCGTCGGGCGGCCGGACGGCGGCGGGAAACGGGGTGAAGATCATCAGCACGGGGCCGCCCGGCGGGCGGCCGAGCTGGCGGGCCTGGACGCGCGCCAGTTGCTGCGAGTAGCCGATGATGCGATCGCGGGCCAGGTGCCAATCGCTGTGGACGGCGGCCCGCAGCCCGAGGTCTCGATCGATGTCGAACAGCCGATAGGGGCCGATCGCGAAGGCGCTGCGGGCGGGATGCTCGTCGAGCTCGAACTCGTTGAGGACGCGCTCGGGCGCCGCCGAGACGACCGTCCATCCCGGCGGCAGGCCGGCGAGGTCGAACCGCACCCGGGCGGACTCGACGTCGTCGAGGGGGCGATCCGCCGGCGGCGCGTCGACCGGCGCCGCGAAGTCGTAGAAGCGCGCCCAGATGTCGACGCCGACGAGCATCAGGTGGTCAGGCGATGCATTGCTGGCGCGGTGATAATAGGCGGCCGGCGGCGAGCCGATCTCTGCCTCGTAGCCGAGGACCCAGGGCCCGCCGCCGTCGCCGATATCGACCCGATAGGCGTCCTCGCCGACCTTGCGGATCGGCAGCGCGGCGCCGCCAGCGGCCCGGGCGCTGACGTTGACGATGGCGCGGGAGACCGACTCGGCGCCCAACGGACTGACTCCGAAGCCCACCCAGGCCGCCGGCCGCGGCCCGTCGATGACGGTCACCTCGACGCGAAGGCGGCCGCCGCCGTCGATGAAAGCAACCTCGTAGTCGAGCCGCGACGGCCCCTGCCGCGGCGGCAGCAGGTCGCAGGCGGAGGCGGCGGCCAGCAGCATCAGGGCCAGCCCGACGGCATGGGCGGTTTGACTCCGCACGGGCCGAACCGCAAGCTTACGGCGCGGCCAGCCTGCGGCGGCCCCCCGCGGGTCGCCGACCGATCGCCTCAATCCGGATTCGACCCGCCCTGTCCTCGGAGTCTTCATGTCAGCAAACCCGTCGCGAGTCGCCCAGGACATCGACACACTGTCGATCAATACTATCCGCACGCTGGCGGCCGACGCCGTACAAAAGGCCGCGTCCGGCCACCCCGGCATGCCCATGGGCGCGGCGCCGATGGCCTACGTGCTGTGGACGCGGCTCCTGCGCTTCAATCCCCGCAATCCGGCCTGGGTCGACCGCGACCGCTTCGTCCTGTCCGCCGGCCACGGCTCGATGCTGCTGTACGCGCTGCTACATCTGAGCGGCTACGACCTGTCGATGGACGATATCAAGGCGTTCCGACAGTGGGGCAGCGCCACGCCGGGACACCCGGAGTATGGCGATACGCCGGGCGTCGAGACCACCACCGGGCCGCTGGGTCAGGGGTTCGGCAACGCCGTCGGCATGGCGCTCGCCGAGGCCCACCTGGCGGCGAGGTTCAACCGGCCGGGCCACGAGATCATCGACCATCGCACCTACGTGATCGCCAGCGACGGCGACATCATGGAGGGCGTGCAGTCTGAGGCGGCCTCGCTCGCCGGCCACCTGGGTCTGCACAAGCTGACCGTCCTGTACGACGACAACCGCATCACAATCGACGGCGCCACCGTGCTGACCTTCAGCGAGGACGTCGAGAAGCGCTACGCGGCGTACGGTTGGCAGACGCTGCGGGTCGCCGACGGCAACGACCTCGACGCCATCGGCGACGCCCTGGCGGCGGCCGGCGAGGAGATCGAAAGGCCGACGCTCATTCGCGTCCGCACCCACATCGGCTACGGCAGCCCGAACCGGCAGGACTCCGAGAAGGCGCACGGCGAGCCGCTGGGCGAGGAAGAGGTGAGGCTCACCAAGGAGAACCTCGGGTGGCCGGCCGACGCCGGCTTCGCGGTGCCGGAGGAGGTCGCCGCGCACTTCGGCGAGGCGGTTGCCCGCGGCGAGCAGGTGGAGGCCGAGTGGGAGGAGCGGTTTGCCGCCTACCAGGACGCGCATCCCGGGCTCGCCGCCGAGCTGCGGCGGCGGCTGGCCGGCGAGCTGCCGGAGGGCTGGGACGCGGCGTTGCCGGCCTTCGACGCCGGCGCCCCGCCGATGGCGACGCGGGCGGCCTCCGGCAAGGCGCTCAACGCCCTGGCCGCGCGGCTGCCGGAGCTGATCGGCGGCTCGGCGGACCTGTCGGGGTCCAACAACACCCTGATCGACGGCGAGCCCGATCTCGGCCGCGGTGCCTACCAGGCCCGCAACCTCCGCTTCGGGGTCCGCGAGCACGGCATGGGCGCGATTCTCAACGGCATGGCGCTGCACGGCGGCTCGATCCCCTACGGCGGCACCTTCCTGATCTTCTCCGATTACATGCGTCCGGCGGTGCGGCTCGCCGCCCTGATGGGGCAGCAGGTCATCTACGTCTACACGCACGATAGCATCGGGCTCGGTGAGGACGGCCCCACGCACCAGCCGATCGAGCATCTCGCGGCGCTGCGCGCGATGCCGAACCTGACCGTCATCCGCCCGGCCGACGCCAACGAGACGAGCGCCGCGTGGCGGCTTGCCGTGGCGCGCCGGAGCGGTCCGACGGCGCTGGTGCTGAGCCGCCAGAAGCTGCCGATCCTGTCGAGCATCGTCGCCGAGATCGCCGGCGCCGAGAACCTGGCGCGCGGCGCCTACGTGCTGGCCGACAGCAGCGACGCGGAGCGGCCCGAGATCATCCTGATGGCTACCGGATCCGAGGTCCACGCGGCCCTGTTGGCCTGGCAACGGCTGGCGGACGCCGGGGTCGGGGCCCGGCTGGTGTCCATGCCCTCGTGGGAGCTCTTCGAGGAGCAGGACCGCGCCTATCGGGACCGGGTGCTGCCCCCGGCCGTCGAGACGCGGTTGGCCGTCGAGGCGGCGTCTTCTTTCGGCTGGCACCGCTACGTGGGGCCGGCAGGCGAGGTGATTGCGATCGACCGCTACGGCGCCTCGGCTCCGGGCGCCACCAACATGGAGAAGTTCGGCTTCACCCCCGACAACATCATGGCCCGCGCCCGCGCGCTGCTCGATTCCTGAGCTGGCAGAGGATGCCAACCGCTCCTTCAGTGCTCCGCAGGCGGGGAGGGTGGCCATCGCTTCCTGGTCGTCACGCTGCACCGGCCACAACAGCCAGCGCTCGTCCCCGGGCTCGTACTTCGTGCGATGGCTGACCACCCCCTGTGGAAGCTACGCGATCGGGGCCAGGGCGTCTGGGTGCGCCACCTGCGCCGCCGCCTGGTCGAGTCCGGAGCGCTCGACGAGCTGATCGCGACGAGCGCGGTCAGCGGCATCGAGTCGGACCTCGGGGTGCTGGCCGCCGCGGTCGCGCGGGGAGCCGAGTATCGCCCGGTCCTCGAGCGTCTTGCCGCCGGCGAGGACATCGAGGAGGTGGTCGAGGGGCTGCTCGCCGAGGAGGCCCGGCTCGCCGCCGACGCGCTCGCCGGCGTGTACGAGAGCAGCGCCGGTCGCGACGGCTACGTCAGCATCGACGTGCTGCCGCAGTTCGCCGAGGATGCCGACGAGCTGACCCGGGCCGTTCTCCGGATGATGCGCGCGATCGAGCGCCGCAACGTCATGGTCCGGGTGCCGCCCACCGGGTCGGCCTTCGCGGTGCTCGAGACGATGACCGCCGACGGCTTCCACGTCCACGTCGGGCCCGTGTTCACCGTCTCGGGGCTGGCGCGCGCCGCCCAGGCGTTCGTCAACGGCGCCAGGCGCCACCTCGCATCGGGCGCCGGGGCCGGCGATCTCGCGGCGCTGGTCTCCTTCGGCCTGGCGCCCCTGGAGATCGCCATCGACGACGCGCTGCGCGAGCGGATTCGCGAGAGCGAGGGCGACACCAGCAGCGCCGAATCGCTGCTGGGCAACGGTGCCGTCGCGGTCGCCAAGGTCGGCTGCCGCCGGCAACGGCAGGTCCTCGATCGCGGGCTGGGCCCCGAGCGGCGCGCCGACGGCCCCCGCATGATGCGGCTGCTGTGGACGGACGTCGCCACCCACGATCCGCGGGCCCGCGACGCCCGCTACGTGGAGAGCTTGATCGGCCCCGACACCGCGGTATCGATGTCGCTGGTCTCGTTGCGGGCCTTTCGCGACCGCGGCGTGGTCGACGCGACCCTCGGGCAGTGGGTCGACGAGGCCGCCGAGTTCCTCGGCGAGCTGGAGAGCTTCGGCATCGACATCGAGGCGGTCGGCCGCGAGCTCGAAGACCGCGTCGCCGCCGATCAGACCGATGCCTACGACGCCCTGGTCATCGTCCTGGAGGCCGCCGCCGAGGCCCTCGCCGCCGATCCGCGAGATGCCCTCGCCGCCGCCCGCAGCGGGGCGCCCTGGATCAACGCCGGCGCCGAGGTGCCCGCGGGGCTCGTCGCCGGGCTCGGCGGCGGGCCCAGCGGCGGGCCCAGCGACGGGCCCGTCGGCGGGCTCAGCGGCGGGCTCAGCGACGGCGATCCGGGCCCGATCCGGCGTTTGTGGGACAAGGACGCGTCTTTGTGGGGCGGCGAGCAGGCCACCCAGGAGCTGATCCGCAACCGCCTCGGCTGGCTGGACATCGTCGACTCCATGCGGGTCGAGTGCGAGCCGGCGCTGCGCTTCGCGCGCCGGGTCAGGGACAGCGACGTCGAGGACGTCGTGCTGCTCGGCATGGGCGGCAGCAGCGTCTTCGCCGACGCCTGCCGGCGGATCTTCGGCGCCGCCTACTTCAAGGTGCTCGACAGCACGCTGCCGGCCGAGATACGCCGTGTCGCCGGGCGCATCGACCTGGCGCGGACGTTGTTCGTGGTCGCCAGCAAGTCCGGGACCACCATCGAGACTCGCGCGCTCGCCGATCATTTCTACGCGCAGACCACCCCGATGCTGGAGAGCCCCGGTGAGCGCTTCGTGGCGATCACCGACCCGGGGACGCCCTTGGAGCAGGTCGCCCACGAGCGCGGCTTCCAGCACCTCTGGCTGGCGCCGCCCGACGTCGGCGGCCGCTTCTCGGCGCTCTCCCACTTCGGGGTGTTGCCGATGGCCTTGATGGGCATCGACGCCGGCGCCGTCCTGGAGTCGGCCTGGAGCATGGCCGTCGCCTGCTCGCCCGAGGTCGAGCTCGCCGCCAATCCGGGCGCGCGGCTGGGCCACGCCCTGCACGGCGCCTGGGCCGGCGGCCGCGACAAGCTGACCTTCCTGTGCGGCGAGCCGGTGGCGCCGTTCGCCGCCTGGGCGGAGCAGCTGGTGGCCGAGAGCACGGGCAAGGACGGCGTCGGACTGGTACCTGTGGTGGACGAGCCGGCGGCGCCGGCGTCCGACTACGGCGACGATCGGCTGTTCGTCGGGCTGCGCCTGGCCGGCGACGCGGGCGACGCGCACGAGGCGCTGCTCGAGGCGCTGGAGGCGGACGGCCACCCGGTGCTGCGCTTCGTCCTGAGGGACCGCCACGAGATCGGGGCGGAGCTGTTCCGTTGGCAGGTCGCCATCGGGGTCGCCGGCGCGCTGATGGGGATCAACCCCTACGACGAGCCCGACGTCCAGGACTCCAAGGAGCGGACGGCCGCGCTGCTGGCCGCGCAGCAGGAGGGCGAGCCGGTGGCCGATCGGGCGCCGCTGGACGCGGGCGCCGGGTGGGCGGTATTCGCCGATCTCGAGCGCGACGCCGAGCTCGCCTCACGCCAGCGCGGCGACGGCCTCGGCAGCTGGCTCGCCGCCCACCTCGGTCGCGCCGAGCTTCCCGACTACATCGGCTTGCAGGCGTTCATCGCCGGCGATGGGCGCAGCCGGGCGAGCCTGGCGAGCCTCCGGCGGCTGTTGGTATCCCGCCTGGGGGTGGCGACGACCCTGGGCTGGGGCCCGGGGTTCCTGCACTCCACCGGGCAGTTGCACAAGGGTGGGCCGGCCCACGGGTTGTTCGTGCAGATCACCGCCGACGATGCCGAGGACCTCGACTGTTCCGGCCACGGCTACAGCTTCGCGACCCTCGCCCGCGCCCAGGCGCTCGGCGACCTCAAGGCGTTGCAGGAGCGGGGACGGCGGGTCCTGCGCATCCACCTGCGGGACGCGGCGACGGGGCTCGACGATCTCCTCGAAACCGCCCGCCAGATGTTCGGCGAGAGCTAGCAGGCCGTGTTAGGCGGCGCTGACCTACATCCGCCGATTGTCGGAGGTACTGCTACCCTCTCCCAAGACCCGACTCAACACGATGCTCAGCAGAAGCGCGAGCAGGCTCAGGATCCCGATAGCCGATCCGTAGGGCTCCGTGGACGACTCGCTCACTGCAATAAGGACAAAGGCAGTGCCCAACAGCGCGTCCGGTATTGGATGCTTGACTCCAATCCATGCCGGCAGACGCACGCCGGGGATCGCCCGTAGCAGCGAAAGGATCAGCAAAGATGCGCCACCGCCGACCATGAATAGCCACGGGAAAAACGCAATCGACGAGCCCGAGAGGCGCACTACCAGCGCGATAACGGTAGATGTTAGCACCAGTAGAAGACTAAACAACAAACCGCCCCGGACGTGAGGCATTAGTTCTCTCCCTGCCGCCTAACGATTGGCCGCTGAGCTGCGAGCGCGGAGCGCTCGGCAGCTCCTGCGGCGGGTTAGCCAGCCTTGCGCCGGGAATCGAGCCAGCGACGAAGAGAATCCTGAGTCTCGCCCGAACCTCGTCCCGCGAGGAGATCGTCGACGCTGATGTCTTCGTCGAGTTGCGGCCAATGGACCCCTTCGCCCCGTCCGATCAGGCGCCAGTCGTTTCTTTCCTCAATCGACCCGTGGAGAAGCCGCGGATACCAGGACACTGGCACACTCACGGTCCTCCCGTCCACGAGCTCCACCACCAGCGCTTCGTTGGTCACCTGGACTTCCTGCGCCAGCACGTCAGCCGTCGTCCTTGTTGCCGAAAAACTCATGCCATCCTCGTAACAGCGATTCTGCGTTATCCGCCACAAGCCTCTCGATTCGCCGGAGCTCCGGCCTGTGAAAGCCGCCGCTACCGTGGAGACGAACCGGATCAAGCCAGAACTTGGCGCGGTTGCGATCCCGCTCCACGTGGATGTGCGGCGGCTCGCCCCGATCGGCCGAATAGGAGAACAAGCGATAGGGACCAGACGGGAGAACCGTCGGCATCCACCTATCCTAGTCCTCCGACGCGCTCCCTGACTACCCCGCCCGAGACTGGCTAACGGCAGTAACTCGTTGAAATGACTGGCCCAGTACACTAGCCGGCGGGGGCGACCTGGATCTTGGCGGCGGCGCCGAAGCCCAGGCTTACCGGCTCGCCCCCCTGCGGCCGGATGGCGACCGTATCGGCCTGCTCGTCGCGCGCCTCGACCCGCACCGCGACGCCGGGAACCAGCCCGACGCGCTCGACGAGCCGCAGGAAGTCGCTTCCCTGGTCGGTGATGCGCACCAGCACCATGGCTTCGCCGACCGGGCAGGTGGTCAGTGTGGCGTGGTCGGTGCTGGCGACCTCGCCGCCTGCCGTCGGGATCGGATCGCCGTGGGGGTCGACCTCGGGGCTGCCGAGCATGTCATCGATCCGCTCGAGGAGGCGCTCGGTGACGGCATGCTCGAGCAGCTCGGCTTCGCCGTGCACCTCGCTCCAGTCCATGCCCATCACCTCGACCAGGAAGAGCTCGAGGAGGCGGTGGCGGCGCAGCACGTGGGTGGCCAGCTTCTCGCCGGCGGCGGTGAGCTTGACGCCGCTGTAGGGCTCGTACTCGACCAGCCCGGAGTCGGCCAGCGTCTTGACCATTGCCGTCGCGGTTCCCGGCGCGACGCCGAGAGCGGCGGCGACCTGGCCGGTCGGGATCAGGGCGCCGGAAGAGGTCTGCTGCGCCTGGTAGATCTGCTTGAGATAGTCCTCGACGGTGCTGGTCGGCATCGTGGCCCTCCGGGCGCAATTCTATCCCGAACTTCGCGACGGATCGCGAAGTGGGCGCGCGCCGCCGCGAGCTTTTCGTTGACTTCGCGTCATACCGCGTCGAGGTCAGGAACCTTCGGGTCACGCCCTTCGTCGGCCATCAGCTCGTCGAGCGGCCCGTAGCCGTGCGCCAGCAGGTCGAGGCGCAGGCCGGGCGAGATGGCGCCGAGCCGGCCGCGCCCGAGAGCGTGGATCGCGCAGGCGGCCAGCCAGGGGTCGCCGGGGTCGAGCAGCTCGACCAGGGCAGCCTCCGGC
This sequence comes from Acidobacteriota bacterium, assembly GCA_036398215.1. Lineage (GTDB taxonomy): Bacteria > Acidobacteriota > UBA890 > UBA890 > UBA890 > DASWHK01. Next base: position 13,252 of record DASWHK010000012.1, read on the forward strand.
TCCGGTATCGGGCGGCCGAGCTCGGCGGCGGCGATCCGGCCCCTGTCGCGGCGTCCCTCGGCTTCGAGCAAGCGGACCAGCGTGCGGCGCTCCGGCGTCTCGACGACGCTGTCGACGAGCTCGATGGCGTGGGCGCGGGCCAGCGGCTCGCCGGTGCCCAGGCCGCGGTATGCGAAGAACACCGCCTGGATGGGGTGGCGCAGCCCCAGGGCGCGAAACAGGCGCTCCTCGGCCTCGTGGAGGCGCTCGTCGACGACCGTGGCGACGAAGGCGGTCGGCGTTTCGGTGGCGGGGGTCTCCAGCGCCGCCGCCAGGCGGTGGAGCGCCAGGTAGTCGAGCCACTCGATGCGGATCACCGCCGCCTCCTCGCGGCGCCCGATGCTCGGCTTCTCGCCCCGCCGGCGCATATAGTTGAGCGCCTTGAGGGTGGCCGCGCGCACCTTGCGGTCGTCGGCAACGAGCCCGGCGAGCAAACCGGCGGTGGCCTCGCTGCCCCCCAGGCGTCCCAGGGCGCGGGCGGCGAACGAGCGCAGCTCCCGGGGGTTGCGCGGATCGGCGAGCATCCCGGTGAGCGGCCCGACCACCCGGACGCCCATCGCCCGCAGGGCTCGCAAGGCCATCCCCTGAAGGCGGCGCTCGAGCCCGGCCCCGCAAATCGGCAGGATCAGCTCACCGCTGCGGTAGGTAGTGCAGGCGGTGAGGGCGGCGCGTACGACCTGCGGGGCCTGGTCGTCGAGCAAGCGGGCGAGAAGCGGGACCAGCGCCGCGACCTCCGGGTGCCGGCCCACGACCTCCGTGACCGCCAACCGGAGCTCGAGCGCCTGGCTCCCCTCGATCCCGGCCGCCTGGCTCAAGATGTCCATGCCCCGTTCCTGATGGGCCGCGTCGCTCTGATACAGCAGGCGGTCGGCCGCGGCGATGGCAATGATCGGATCGTCGCCGGCGAGGAACCCTTCGATCCGGGCGCCGGCCTCCGGGTCACCGGCGGCGAGCGCGTAGGCGAGCGCCTCGGCGCTCAGCTCGCGGCTCGTTCCGTCGAGGCTGGCGAGCGCCTCCTGGAGTGCCGAGCGATCGCGGACCTCGGCGAGCAGATGGAATGCCGCCGCCTTCTGGTCGCTTTCCTCCGAGGTGCGCAGCAGGCGCCGCAGCTCTTCGGCGAAGGCCGCCGGGTCGGTGCTCGCCGCCAGGCCGACGGCGGTCTGCACGGTGTCTGGGTCGTCGCTCAGGAGCCCCTGGCGGATCGCCTCCAGGGCGTTGGTGTCGAGGCGCGAGCGAGTGGAAACGCTGACGGCCAGGTCGCGGACGCGGAGCATGTGCTGGAGCATGCGCGCGTAATGCCGCCGGGCGCCGACGACCAGCAGCGCCCAGACGGCCACGAGGCCAAGCGACAGGAGGCTCAGGTAACGAAGGGGATCGTCGAGCAACCAGATCGCCAGCAGCACCAGGACCCCCGCCGCGCCGTTGGCCACCCGGGTGGCGATCAGGTCGATGCGCGGCTTGAAGCGCCGGCGATCTTCCGCCGGAACCGGCAAGAACAGGAGCTCTCGTCCGGACTGGTCGATGGAGTAGCGCAGCGCATCTTCGGCCCCGCGGGCGAGGCTGGCGGTCCACAGGCCGGGGCGCGCCAGGATGCCGATCGCCCCCGCGGCGAACGCCACCGGCAGAGCCGCCAGCGCGACACCGACGCCGAAGAAGCGGAGGACGAAGCCGGTGGCCAGCAACTGAACGGCCAGCGTCACGGCGTTGAGGACCATGAAGAAGCGGCCGAAGAAGGCCGTCCTGGCATCGCTGTCCGTGATCGCGATCTCCGCGGCCTTGTTGAACTGCCAGTCGACGATCGTATGGGCGGTCGTCGCCAGGACCAGGATCGCGGCGATGGTCAGGATCAGCGTCCGGCCATGTCGCTCCGGGTCCTGGCCCGGGCCGTCGGCGCGGCCGTCGGGGACATCGCTCGACCGGGGGCGGGCCTCCGGGCTCCCTTGCCAACGATCGCGCCACGCCGCGCGGCGCTCCGCCGCCACCCGCCGCAGCCCGGTGCGGAAGACCAACAGCGCGGCGATCACCACGCCGGCGGCGATCAGCAGCAAAGAGCGGGTACCGAGCGGCGCGGCCAGCCAACCGGCCGCGGCGCTGCCGACAATGCCGCCGAGGATCCCTGCGGCGCCGATCGGCGCGAACAACCGCTTCGCCTGCCGCGGGTCGAGGGACTCCTCGGTGAGGAGCCAGAACTGCGACGGCAGCAAGACGCCGTAGACCTTGACCCAGACGTAGAAGACCACCGACGGGGCGGAGCTCGGGCCGGCCAACCGCATCCACAGCCAGAAGCCGGCGATGCCGGCCACCGCCGCCAGCAAGGTGACGGAAACCGTCGAATGCAGCTCGAGGCGCTCGGCGACGCGCATGTAGCCGACGATGACACCCCAGGTCACCAGCGCTGTGCCGATATACACCCAGGGGAGGCGGTCGGCGCCCGGACCGTCGAGGAAGAGCGCGTTGCGGGCCGGCTTCATCAGGTACAGGGCGCCGACGATGAGGAAGTAGTAGGCGGCCAGCCCCGCTGCAAGCGGCCGCTCGGATGGGCGGATCGGCCAGCTCACGGGCTGCTCGGGTCCGCCTCGGCATGCCCGGGGGCAGATCGCATCTGCGATGCCAGGTGACGAATGACGCCGCGGGCAAGGCGCGGCTGTTGCTCGAGCAGGTAGAGGAAATCCTCGCCGTCGATCCGCAACACGATCGCCGGCGCTTCGGTGGTCGCGGTGAACAGGCGCGGGCGCTCGTCGAGGACGGCGAGGGCTCCGATCTCCATGCCCGCGCCGGCGCGTCCCACCAAGGAGTCGCCGATCGACGCCCGCACCGAGCCTTCGACGATCACGTAGAAGGCGTCGGCCGGATCGCCCTCGACGAAGAGCACGTCGCCGTCCGGGCGGCTCTCGACTTCGCTCAGCGCCGCCAGATCGGCGAGCACCTCGGTCGGAACCCCCGACAGCAGCGGAACTTCGCTCAGCAGCCTGGCCTTGTCGACGATCGTGTGCTTCAAGGCGGCGTCCGGTGGGAAGGACTGGAGGTCAGTGGGTCGATCGACGCCGGAGCATAACGCGGCCGCCGGCGCGGCCCAACCAGCGACCACGGGCTGCTAGCATTCGGAGATCAACCGCCGGCAAGGAGCACCGAATGAAGCGCACACCCCAGGAGCAGGCCGAGTGGCTCAAGAAGCTGCCGTCGCATCGGCTGGCATTCGAGGACGTCGATTTCCTGCACCGCGACGAGCTGCGGCCCGTCCGTCTGCAGCTCGAGCTGCTGAAGCCGGAGCTCCTGCAGCAGGAGCAGGGGATCGTCTCGACGATCGTCGTGTTCGGCAGCGCCCGGGTCGTCGAAGGCGACACCTACTACGACATGGCCAGGCTCTTTTCCCGCCTGGTCTCGGAGCACTGCCAGGCGCGCGGCATGCGCAAGTTCGTGATCACCACCGGGGGTGGGCCCGGAATCATGGAAGCGGCCAACCGCGGCGCCGACGACGTCGGGGCCAAGTCGATCGGCCTCAACATCCAGATCCCTTGCGAGCAGGTGCCCAACCCCTACATCACCCCCGACCTCTGCTTCTCCTTTCACTACTTCGCCCTCCGTAAGATGCATTTCCTGCTGCGCGCCAAGGCGTTGGTGATCTTCCCGGGCGGCTTCGGGACGCTCGACGAGCTGTTCGACGCGCTGACGCTGATCCAGACCGGGAAGATGGAGCCCATGCCGATCATCATGGTCGGCAAGGACTACTGGAGGCGGGTGCTCGACTTCGACTTCCTGGTCGAGCACGGCAAGATCGCCGCGCAGGACCTGGAGATCGTCGTGTACGTCGACAGCGCCGAAGACGCCTGGCAGGCGATCTGCGACGCCTATCCCGCCGAGCTGAGTTGACGGGGTGGTGATCGCGTGCCTGTTTCTCGCCCTCGTCGCGGCATTGTTGCTGACGGCTGAGTTGACGGGCCCGGGGGTGGTGATCGGGTGAGCGGCTGGAGCCGGGAGTTCGACCTCGGCGAGACGATCTACCTCAACGGTGCCACCCAGGGGCCGCTTCCCCGCGTCGCCGCCGCCGCGGTCCGCGAGGCGCTCGACTGGAAGCGCGACCCCTCGGTGATCGACGACGCGATCTACTTCGCCCTTCCCGACCGGGTGCGGCGGGCGGCGGCGCCGTTTTTCGGCTGTGACCCCGCCGACATCGCGGTGACCACCGGCGCTTCCGCCGGCATCGGACTGCTCGCCGGCGGCCTCGACTGGCGGCCCGGCGACCACGTGGTGATTCCGGCGGGCGAGTTCCCGGCCAACTATCTGCCCTGGCAAGCGCTGCGCGCCCGTGGGGTGGAGCTCACCGTGGTCTCGACCGAGGGCGGCCTGGGCGCCGAGCGCATCGCCGCGGCGCTGCGGCCGACGACCCGCGTCGTCGCCGTCGGTTGGGTGAACTTCGCCACCGGGTTCCGCGCCGACGTCGAGACGATCGGCGAGCTGTGCGCCGCCCGCGGCGTCGCCTTCCTGATCGACGCCTCGCAGGGGGTGGGGGCGGTGCCGTTCGACGCCTCCGCCTGCGGCGCCGCGATCGTCACGGCGGCCGGGTACAAGTGGATGTGCTCCCCGTACGGGAGCGGCTTGTTCTACGTGAACCCCGAGTGGGTCGAGCGGTTGCCGGTACCGGTGCTCAACTGGACCTCGGTCATCGGAGCCGAGGACTTCAACCGGCTGACCGACCTGGAGGTGGCGTTCCGGCCCGGGGCGACCCGCTGGGATGCCCCGGAGACGGCGTCGTTCTTCAACTGCGCCCCGATGGCCGCGTCGCTCGAGCTCCTCGGTGGCATCGGCGCCGAGGCGATCTTCGCCCACACGCTGGCGCTGCTCGACCGGTTCCTGGAAGGTCTGCCCCGCGGCTTCCGCACCGAGAGCTCGCTGGAGCCCGGCCGCCGGTCGCCGATCCTGCGGATCGTTTCCGACGACCCCAGCCGCACCCGCGAGGCCTACGACCGCTGCCGGCAGGCGGGGATCTGCCTCGGTCTGCGCGAGGGCGGCATCCGGGTGTCGCCCGGGGTCTGGAATACCGCCGCCGACATCGATCGTCTCCTCGAGCGGCTCGCCGGCTGACCCAGGACGTGGGATATCTCCCACCCTTTCCGAAGGGGAATGCGCGAAGACCTCTCAGGCCGGGTCGGTTCGAGAGGCCGCCTGTCTCGGAGGAGTTGCCGAGCCCCTGGCAACCAGCTCGCGGACGCGGGCGGGCGGCAGGTTGCGCAGCACCACCGTGGAGCCGCGGCCATGGCGAGACAGCCACCGCTGCTTCGCTTCCTGGGCGGCGGCCAGCCGCCGCCGGCCGGCTCCGCGGGTCGCCAGGCGGCGGACCTCCGGCAGCAGCAGGTACTCGAAGAAGGTCAACGTGCCCCCGTTCGCCAGGGCGCCGAGCGTCGTCCCCAGGATCGCGTCGATGGTGGCGGCGTCGAAGTTGTTGAGCGGCGCGCTGCAGATCGCGAAGTCGAACGGCTGGCCGTCGGCGAGCTCCTGGGCGGGAGCGTTGTGGATGGCGATGTGGTCGGCGACCGGTGACAGCAGCGGGTCCTCCTGGACCTGGCGCCGCAGGAAGCTCGCGAAGCGAGGGTTGATCTCGTAGCACTCGAGCCGGTCGCCGGCCCCCATGAGGGTGGCGATCGCCCGGGTGACGGCCCCGGTCCCCGGGCCGATCTCCAGGATCCGCACCGGCCGTCCGCCCCGATCCGGCCGGCGGCGGCGAAGCGGCTCGGTCATCGCATGGGCCAGATGCCGAGACGAGGGCTGGACGGCGCCCGTGTGCTCGAAATCCGCGCGCCATTGGGACAGGAACGCGAGCCGCTCGCGAATGCTCATCGGCCGACATCCTATCCCGGGCGGTCATCGGCCGCGGGCGCTTCGCCCGCCCGAAACGGCTCGCCGGGTCGTCGCGGCCGCTGTGGCGCCCGTGGCGGGAAGCCGAAGGGGCTATTGACTTGCGGCGCTCCGGGCGAGATAACGAACCGCTGAGGGGTTCCGGTTGCACCTGGGGTGGGTGATCCGCGATGCCGAAGCGCACAACGAGGCGAAAACGCGCCGCTGTAGGTAGCCTTCAAAAGTCGAAAAGTCAGAGGAAAGTGCGAACTAGGGCGAAAACAAAGCGGAAATCTTCGGGCTCCGGACCGGGCAAGGCTGCCAAGCGGTCGAGCCGTTCGGGGGCCTCCCGGGCCACGAAATCCAAGAAATCGAAGAAAAAAGCCGGGGGAGCCAAACGGACCCGCAACAAGGCTTCCCGGAGGGCCCCCACGCGCAAGAAAGCCACCAAGAAGAAGGCCGCCAAGACGCGGTCGGGCCGCAAGAAGAAGGCGACCAAGAAGAAACCCGCGAGGAAGAATCCGGCTCGCAAGAAGAAGGTGGCCAAGAAGAAACCCGCGAGGAAGAAGCCGGCTCGCAAGAAGAAGGTGGCCAAGAGGACCCGCAAGCGGGTGACCAAGAAGAAGGCCGCCAAGAAGGCCAAGCAGTCGGCAGCCAAGGCGAGGAGCGCCAAGAAGAAGGCCAAGAAGTCGGCCACGAAGAAGAAGACAGCCAAGAAGAAGGCCAAGAAGGTCGCCAAGAAGGCGAAGAAGAGGGTCGCCAAGAAGGCGAAGAAGGTCGCCAAGAAGGCGAAGAAGAAGGTCGCCAAGAAGGCGCCGGCGATCAAGAAGAAGGCCCCCGCGGGCACGGCTGCCACCAAGAAGGCGGCGGCCAAGAAGGCCGCCACCAAGAAGGCCGCGAGCAAGAAGACGGGATCCAAGAAGGCCGCCGCCAAGCAGCCGGAGGCCACCGAGCCCGAAGAGCCGGGGCTGCCGCTGAAGGAGATCCGCGCCCGCCTCGGCCTGATCAGCCCGCAGATCGGCGAGCTCGAGTGGATCGAAGGCCTTTATCTGTACGGCGCCGCGTTGGTGGAGGAGCCGCGCCTGGAGCGGGTCGATTTCATCGTCGTATATCGTGGATTGCGCAGCGCCGGGCGGCGGCGGGTCGCCGCGACCGAGCTGCGCGGGCTGCTCGCGGCGGTCTTGCCGCTGGAGTTCGACCTCAAGCTCACCGGCACGCTCGAGATCGGGCGGCTGCTGGGAGAGGGAAATCCCGCAGCGCAGGCGCTCCTGGGCTACGCCGAGACGGTCTTCGTTCGCTAGCTCGCTCGCCCGCGCGAAGGAAATGCCCCGCCGGTGGCGATGCCGCCGGTGGGTGCGGCGACGGCCCGAATCCGCCAGCATTGAGAGGCGATGAGCCCGGTACCGATCAACCCCCGCCGCGTCTTCGGCGTCGACGTCAGCGCCGCGCGCGATGCCGGCCGTCGCATCTGGGTGTGCCGGGGCCACCCGGGAGCCGACGGCGTCCGGATCGAGAGCGTCGATCGCCTCTGTGATCTGCCGGGCGGTGCGGTGGACCTGCAGCCGGCGCTGCGATCGCTGGTGACCAAGGTGCTCGAGTCGCCGCGCTCCGCCTGGGGCTTCGACTTCCCGTTCTCGCTTCCCCGGACCATTGCCGAGGCGTTGACCCCGCCGGGGGAAGGCGGCTGGAGCCGACTGGTCGAGGCTGTGGCCCGACTCCCGGGAGCCGGCGAGCTGCGCCGGCGCGCCCTGGAAGCCGGCGGCGGCCGGCAACTGTGGCGGCGCACCGACGAGGAGGCCGCGACGCGGCTGTCTCCGTACGACCGTCGCATCTACAAGCAGACCTTCCACGGCTTGACCGGCATCCTGCGGCCGTTGCGGGAGACGCCCGAGATCGCCGTGCTGCCCTTCGATCGATTGCCGGAGCCGGCGGCCGAGAAGCTGCCGTTCAACCGCGCCGCGTCGGGGAAGGCGCCGCACGTCTACCTGATGGAGGTCCGCCCCCCAGCGGTCCTCGTGGCGCTCGGCTATCCGCCCCGGGGATACCGGGGAAGCGGCGCGGCGGAGGTCGCCGGACGGCGCCGCATCCTCCGCTCGCTGATCGACGACGGCCTCGTCCGTCCCGCGGCCCGCGGGGCGCGCAACCGCATCCTCGACGACGGCACGGGAAGCGCCCTCGACGCGGTGCTGGCCGCCGTTGGTGCCTGGCGCGGCTATCGCCTGTACGCGCACTCGACGCTGCGCGACGATCCCTTCTACGGAACCGAAGGCTTCGTGTACACCTGACGCTCGCCGCCTCGCCGGGGCGGCCCCGTCCTGCGCCGGTCACCTGTACTGAGGTAGGATCGCGCCGGGCGAACCACCGTCTGGGAGGGAGCGATGAGCGAGAAGGCGCAGAAGAGCCGGACCGGCGAGATCGTCGACAAGCACCGCCGCTACTTGTTCGACGCCGTCTTCAACTACTACGAGACGCCGTTGCCGCTGCAGCGGGGTCGCGGAGTTCATCTCTACGACTTCGACGGCCGCGAGTATCTCGACTTCTTCGCCGGCATCGTCACCGTCAACGTCGGGCACTGTCACCCGCGCGTGACCCGCGCCATCCAGGAGCAGGCCGAAACGCTGCAACACGTCTCGACCCTCTATCCGACGGCGCCGATCGTCGAGCTCGCCGAGAAGCTCGCCCAGATCACCCCCGGCGAGCTCAGCAAGACGTACTTCACAAACAGCGGCACGGAAGCCAACGAGACCGCCGTGCTGCTGGCCCAGCTCGCCACCGGCGCGCAGACGATCGTCGCCCTGCGCCACTCCTACAGCGGCCGGTCCTCGGTGGCCCGCTCGTTGTCGGGCCAGTCGGTGTGGAAGATGCAGTCCAACCAGATCGCCTCGGTGGTTCACGCCCCGGCGCCCTACTGCTACCGCTGCCCGTTCAAGCTCACCTACCCGGATTGCGGCGTCGCCTGCGCCGAGGACATCGAGGAGGTGGTGGCGACGACGACGCCCGGGGTGATCGCCGGGTTCCTGGCCGAGACGATCATGGGCGCCGGCGGTTTCATCGTGCCGCCCCCGGAGTACTTCCCGATCGCGGTCGAGATCATCCGCCGGCATGGCGGGCTGTTCATCGCCGACGAGGTGCAGACCGGCTTCGGGCGCACAGGTGGGGCGTGGTTCGGCATCGAGCACTGGGGGGTCGAGCCCGACATCATGACGATGGCCAAGGGCATCGCCAACGGCGCGCCGCTGGGGGCCACCGTGGCCCGCGCCGACATTGCCGACGAGTTCGGCGGCGGCCTCAGCATCTCGACGTTCGGCGGCAACCCGATGTCGTGCGTGGCATCGCACGCCTCGATCACGGTGATCGAGGAGGAGGATCTCCTCGACAACGCCGCCGCCGTCGGCGCCCACCTGCGCCAGCGTCTCGAGGAGCTGCGCGAGCGCTTTCCGATCATCGGCGACGTGCGTGGGATGGGGCTCATGCAGGCGCTGGAGCTCGTCGTCGATCGCGATACCAAGGAGCCCGCGGCCGACGCCGCCAAGCAGATCATGGAAGAAACCAAGGCCCGCGGCCTGCTGGTCGGCAAGGGCGGGCTCTAC
>DASWHK010000013.1:0-5682 GCA_036398215.1 Acidobacteriota bacterium
CTGTTCCGTTACCTGGCGTTGGTACAGCGCGACCAGATCGCCGGCGACCCCTCGCTCGCCCTGATGGCCGACCGGCCGTTGCTGATCACCGTCGCCCTCTGGGGGCTGGTCGTCGTCGTGCTGCTGTATTTCCGTTAGGGACTCCCTCCCCTGAGCACGACGATGTTTGCCTGCCCTACGGCTGGCGGCGGCGCTGCTCCTCGATGAGGCCAGGCCGCGTTCCTCATCGCCGTTCGTCGCGAGGGCGCGGAGGGGAGGGCGAGGTCGATAGATACGAGGCTCGCGCCGGGAGGCCGCCGCGCCGGAGGCACCAGAAGCCCGCCATGGGCTGATAAACTATCCAGACTGACGGCCCCACACCCGCCCCGGCCGGCCGAAGCTTCAACGCAGCGACAAACGGGCCCCCGATGAGCACCGAGATCCAACCCCAGGAACGCCTGCAGCGGCCGCGCAACCTCGGCCGCGCCGTGGTCGGCGTGGTCTCCACGACCCCTGCCAGCGTGCTGGACGACTACCAGAAGGTGCTCGAGCTGGCCGATTTCGCCGCCAGCATGGACCGCGACACCGATACGCTCATCAAGCTGAACCTGTCGTGGACCAAGTACTTCCCGGCCTGCTCGTCGCAGCCGTGGCAGCTCGAGGGGCTGCTGCGCGGCCTCCACGCCGCCGGGTTCTCGCGCGATCGGCTGACCGCGGTGGAGAACAAGACCGTCGTCACCGATCCGATGAAGGGGGCGCGCCTCAACAGCTGGCTGCCGATCCTCGAGGCCTACGGCGTCCCGTTTCAGCCCCTCACCGACGTGAAATGGACCGTCTACGACTTCGGCGACGAGCTGCTCAAGCTCAACGACATCTTCCCGGAGGGGATCGAGGTCCCCGAGCCCTACATCGGCCGCCAGGTCATCCACCTGCCGACGATGAAGACGCACGGCCACTCGATCATGACCGGGGCGGTGAAGAACGCCTTCGGGGGGTTGCTCAAGGAGGTCCGCCATTACGCCCACAAGTACATCCACGAGGTGCTGGTCGACCTGTTGATCATGGAGCGGCAGCTGCACCCGGCGACCTTCGCGGTCATGGATGGAACCGTCTGCGGCGACGGCGCCGGGCCGCGCACGATGATCCCGTACATCGGCAACCGGATCCTCGCCTCCGCCGACTCGGTGGCGATCGACGCCATCTCGGCGAAGATGATGGGCTTCGACCCGATGGAGATCCCGTTCCTGCGGATGGCGCACGAGCGCGGCCTGGGCGTCGCCGACCCCCACGACATCGAGATCGTCGGCGAGGACATCGGTGGCGTCGACTACGGCTTTACCACCCGGAAGTCGTTGGTGATCTGGGGGGACCAGATGCTGCGGCTCGGGCCGCTGCGCTCGCTCGAGCGACTGTTGCTGCACTCGCCGCTGGTGGTCTGGGCACCGTTCGCCTCCAATGTCTACCACGACTGGATGTGGTATCCGACGGTCGGGCGCAGCCGCATCCGCTCCTTCGAACGCACCGAGTGGGGGCAGTTCCTCGAGGCCCGTTACCGGTCCGGGCGCCTGCAGGTGCCCGAAGAGATGCGGGGAGCCGGCAACTGAGCGCCTGCCGGCTGCTCGCCGCCACGCGTTCATCATGGCCTGCCGACGCCGCGGGCATGGCCCGTTCCGGTCGAGAACATGCGCGCTGACGACTACCAGATCGACTACGACAACCTCGATGTTGCCGATCTCGTGGCGCAGATCCGCCGGCGGACCCGCCAGCGGCCATCGGTCGCCGAGGTGCTGCCCGAGGCGATCGACGAGCGGGTGCGGGCTCGGGTCCGCGCCGCGGTCGATCTCGACGACCAGCGCCCGTACGCGCTGCAGCAGGAGCTGCGGCTGCAGGGAAGCTGGAACGTGACTCCGGAGGACCTGATCGCCTCCCGGCGGCCCGGCGGATCGGTCCTCTCCTTCATCCGGCGACTCGCCCGCCCCGTCGTCAAGCTGTTCGCCAACCTCGAGCTGCCGTTGTACAAGCAGTTCAAGATCAACCTGGGTATCGCCGACGCCCTCGACGAGCTGCTCCGACGCAACGCCGAGCTCGATCAGCGGCTCGACGAGCTGGCCGGGCGCCTCGAGAAGCTGGAGGCGAGGCGCCCGCCGGACGGCGGTCACGGCGGTAGCTGACACGGACGGGTCGTCGAGATGCGCCTGGCGCTTGTCGTGCAACGATATGGCCTCGAGATTCGCGGCGGCGCGGAGCTCCACTGCCGCTTGATCGGCGAGCACCTGGCCGCCCGCCACCAGGTCGAGGTCGTCACCACGTGCGCCGAGGATTACCTGACCTGGGCGAACGCGTATCCGGCCGGCCTCGACTGCGTCAACGACATCCCGGTCTGGCGCTTCCCGGTGCGCCGCGCCCGCGACCTGGAGCGCTTCGGGCGCCTGCAGGAGCGCGTCTTCTTTCGCGCCCACGAGGAGCGCGAAGCCCATGCATGGCTCGACGAGCAGGGCCCCTACAGCCCGGCTATGCGCGACTGGATCGGCCGCTACCGGGAGAGCTTCGACTACTGGATCTGCTTCTCCTACCGCTACTGGACCACCTATCACGCGATGAGCGCCGCCACCGGCCGCGCCGTGCTGGTGCCGACTGCGGAGCCCGATCCCGCGATCGACCTGCCGATCTTCCACCCGGTCTTCCGGGGCGCCCGCGCCATCGTCTTCAACTCCCACGAGGAACGCGACATGATCGTCGAGAAGAGCGGCGCCGAAGGCGTCGCCGGCGACGTTGTCGGGGTCGGCATCCTCGAGCCTCCGGCCGCCGGCGCGCGGTCGCCGGGGTTCCGCCGCAACAGCGACGGCGCGCGCTTCCGCCGCGCCACCGGGATCGACGGCCCCTTCATCCTCTACGTCGGCCGCATCGACGCCAACAAGGGCTGCCGGCAGCTCTTCGACTACCACGCCCGCGCCGTCGAGCGGTTCGTCGAGCGCGGCGCCTCCCCGCCGCTACTGGTGCTGGCGGGGCAGGCCGTGCTGGAGATCCCCGACCACCCCCTGATCCGCCACCTCGGCGCCATCGACGAGCAGCAGAAGTTCGACGCGCTGGCGGCGGCCTCCCTGCTGGTGATGCCGTCGTTCTACGAGAGCCTGTCGATGGTCCTGCTCGAGGCCTGGGCCCTCGGCAGGCCGGTGCTGGTCAATGCCCATTGCGCGGTGCTGCGCGGCCAGGTGGAGCGCAGCGGCGGCGGCCTCTACTATGCCGACGGTGAGGAGTTCGCCGCCGCCCTCATGTTGTTGCTGGCCGACGAGCGGCTGCGGGCGGCCTGCGGCGACGGCGGCCGCCGCTACTTCGACGACAACTATCGGTGGCCGGTGATCGAGCACAAGTACGAGCGCATCCTCGAAGCCCTCGCCGCAGAGGAGGGACGGCCCGTCCCGGACCAGGCGACGCCGGCGAAGACCGGCGACGCGGTGGGCGTCTCGGACACCGGCAACCGATGAGCGCCGTGCGGACCACGCCGGCCGCGAGTCCGGCGAGCGTTGTAGCGGTCGCCGCCCCGGCCCGCCCCAAGGCGATCCATCAGCTCTCGGTCTCGGCGGCCTACGGCGACGCGATCGGCGGCGAGATCTTCACCGTCCGCGACGCGCTGCGCGACGCCGGCTACGAGTCCGACGTCTTCGTCGAGCTGGTCGACGCCCGCATGGCCGGCGAGGTCCGTCCCTACCAGGAGTACCGCGAGGTCAGCCATCCCGACAACGTCGTGCTGCTGCACTTCTCGCTCGGCTCCAAGGTCTCGGCGCTGGCCCGCGAGATCGACGACCGCATGGTGCTGATCTACCACAACATCACCCCGGCCGAGTGGTTCGCGCCCTACGCGCTGGGTATCGCCCGTGACTGCCAGCGCGGGCGCCTCGAGCTGGCGGCGCTCGCCGGCCGCGCGGCGCTGGCGCTGGGCGACTCCGAGTACAACCGCCAGGAGCTCGAGGAGCTCGGCTTCGCGCCGACCGGCGTGCTGCCGCTCATCATCGACCTGGCGCGGCTCGACGACCCGGCCGATCCGCTGGTGCTCGACCGCTTCGACGACGGGCGCACCAACCTGCTGTTCGTCGGCCGCTGCGTGCCGAACAAGCGAATCGAGGACCTGCTGCGCGCCTACGCCTACTATCGCCGCTGCATCGACCACCGCAGCCGCCTGATCGTCGTCGGCGAGTACCGCAGCTTCGTCCTCTACTTCGACGCCCTGCAGGCGCTGGCCGGCGAGCTCGGCCTCGACGACGTTCATTTTACCGGCCACGTCAGTCAGGCCGAGCTCAACGCCTACTATCGGGTCGCCGACTGCTTCGTCTGCGCCTCCGAGCACGAGGGCTTTTGCGTGCCGGTCTTCGAGGCCATGTATCGGGACCTTCCGGTGGTGGCATACTCAGCGGCGGCAATCCCCTACTCGACCGGCCGTGGAGTGCTCTTGCTCAGCGACAAGGACCCCGCGCTGTTCGCCGAAACCGTCCACCAGGTGCTCACCGACGCCCGCCTTCGCGAGCGGCTGCTGGCCCGCCAGCGCCGGGCGCTGGAGTGCCTCGACCGGGACCGGCTCGTCGGCGAGCTGATGCGGGGCCTGAGCCGGGCGGGACTGGCGTAGTCGAACGGTGGCGCGCAAGGCGGTGGCCGCAACCCTCCTACCCGCCCGCGATGGAAAGGCGGCTAGCCCGCATTTCTCACCGCCGTTCTGCGGCGGGCGGGCTAGCGGACCATGAAGCCGCCGCGCATCGACCAGCTGCTGGCCGCCGCCCACGACGGCGACGCCACCGGCGACGCGGCGCTGGCGCTGGCCGGCCGGCTGCGTGCCTCCGGCTACCCGGCCGAGGTGTTCGCGCCCAGCATCGACGCGGCGCTCGGCGAGCGCGTCGAGGCGCTCGAAGACCTGCCCGCCGGCGACGCCGGCGACACCACCATTCTCCACTTCAACGTGCCGTCGCCGCTCGGCGAGCTGCTCGCCTCCCGGCCCGGCAGGCGGCTGATCGTCTACCACAACCTGACGCCGCCCGAGCTGCTCGTCGCCCACTGCCCCCAGATCGCGCGGCTGACCGCTCTCGGCCGCCGGCAGCTCGGGGCCCTGGCGAGATCCGGCATCGTCGACCTGGCGATCGGGGTGTCCGAGTACAACACCCGCGACCTCGTCGAGACAGGCTTCCGGAAGACGGCGACCCTACCTTTGCCGATCGATCTGGGGCGGCTCTCGGGCCCCGGGGACCCGGTGCTCGAGGTGGAGCTGGCCCGCACGCCGATGCCGACCTTCATCACCGTCGGTCGGGTGGCCCCCAACAAGCGCATCGAGGAGTTCCTCAAGATCGCCGCCTACTACCTTCGCTACGTCAGCCCCGAGGCCCGCTTCCTGATCGTCGGCGGCACCCGCGGCCTCGAGCCCTATCTCGACGCGCTCATCGAGCTGCACGGCGACCTGCAGCTCGACGAGCGGGTGCGCTTCACCGGCAAGGTCTCGCTCGCCGGCCTGATCAGCTACTATCGCGCCGCCACCGCCTACGTCTGCACCAGCGCCCACGAGGGCTTTTGCGCGCCGCTGCTCGAGGCAATGAGCTCCGGCGTGCCGATCGTCGCCCGGCGCGCCGCCGCCGTGCCCGAGACGCTCGGCGGCGCCGGCGTCCTGATCGACGACGGCGACCCGGCGGCGTGGGCCGAGATGCTGCGGCTGGTCGCTGCGGA
>DASWHK010000014.1:0-10405 GCA_036398215.1 Acidobacteriota bacterium
CGGCAACGGTGTCGCACTGGCACATCCGGAGCTCACGGGCGGACCCGTGGGGCCTGACGAAGCGGTCGGCAATGAGGTCGCCGCGAGAACAGCCTCCGAGGCTGGCACGGCCGGTGCAGCGGATGCGACGGCTTCTGGCGCACAAGCGCCGGCCGCCGGCGAGTTCACCTATTGGGAAGAGCTGCCGACCTCATTCTTCAACGGCAACGTCGCCTCCGAGGCCGACGGCGCCCGCGCTCCCGAGGGACGCGACGCCGACGGCGGCAGCGGTCCCGGCAAGATCGCCTCGACCGGGGCGCTCGGCGCCGTGTGCCGTCTGCTGGAGCGCGCCCAGGCCGGCGTCGCCGACAGCGGCAGCGGCTGGCTGAAGAGGAAAGCGCGCCCCGGGTCCGGCGACCTCGACTGAGCCTACGGCGAATCAGGAGGGTTTGAGCTGGCCAAGGCAGGACCAACGAGCACCAGCAGGATATGAGCGTCCGCCTTGCTGAACGGATCATCCTCAGCCCCTACGCGGCCAGCTCGGCTGGGGTGAGCCTTCGGGAACGCTGCGTGATTCTCGTCATGGAAGCCGGCTGAGGATCTCCTCTTCCGCCCGGCGCAGGTTGGTGTCCAGGGGCTCCTGCCCGTCGAGCACCAGGTCCGCGGCGGCGCCGACGGCCTCCTGTTGCATGCGCAGCAGGTCGTGAACCACCCGCAGGTAACTGTCCAGGTAGGCGCGCAGCCAGGGCACGAAGTCGCGTTGCATCTCGGGCCTGTCGGTGAGCTCGCGGATGTTGCGCGCCAGCGCGACGTCGAGCGGCGTGTCGATCCAGATCGCCAGGTCGATGTGGGCGCCGGTCGCCGCGTGCAGGCGCGCGAACGGGGTCTCGAAGAGAATGTACTTCGCCGGTGCGACCTGCCTGCCCGTCAGCGGGTCGACGACGGCCTCTCCGCCACGCAACCTATCGATGTCCTCGGGCAGCCCCGGAATGACCAGGTTCTGGATGTCGGCGCCGGCCTCCATCCAGCGGCGGATCTCCTCGATCGGGCGCCGGGTAAGCGTTTCGTAGCTGTCGAAGTAGATCGCGGCGGCGTCGCTCATGCGCTCCGAAAGCCCGCTCACCAGCGACGATTTACCCCCACCGACAGGGGCCGAGACCGCGACGAGGTAGCTCAATCAAAAGGTCCCGTAGAAGCCGCTCTTGATGATCTCGACCTCGACGCCCCGCGTCCGATAGTCGAAGCCGACGTCGTAGAGGAGGTGGTCGAGGTTGTCGCGGTTGCTGCGCACGAAGTCGACGATCGCCGGCGGGTAGCGGATGCGGTCGAAGAAGAACAGCAGCTGGTCGACGTCGACGCCGGCGAAGTAGACGGTGTCGTTGTGTTGCTTGTTGGCGACGCAGATCGTCTGGCAATCGCACAGCTCCGGCCACAACAGCCGGTCCATCGGCAGCCGGGTCTCGTCCACCCAGGCGGAATCGCCGATCTTGTCCGCCGCCGCCTGGAGCATGGTCTTGGCGTCGAAGAAGTAGTAGAGGTTCTCGAGCTCGGTCTCGTCGGCGCGCAGGGCGTAGCAAATGCCCGACGACACCGTGCTCCCCGGGTTGCCGACGTACATGTGGACGGTGTCCAGCGGGCGCCGGCCGGTGACCAGCGCCTCGTCCACGTCGATCGAGAACATGAAGTAGTTGAGGCGCTCGTTCACCCGCACCGGGCAAGAAGTGAAGGGCGCCGTGGCTCGCAGCACCTTGCTGATCGAGACCTCCCTGTCGCGCCGGGCGTAGTCGTAGAAATAGAACTCCCAGGCCAGGCGCCCGTCGATGAGCTTGGTGCCCCAGACGGTGCGGAACATGCCGATCTCGGAGCGGATGGCCTCGACGAAGGCGAACGCCCGCTCGTCGATCCCCGCCACGTCGAAGGCGTGAAACAGCAGGTTGACGGCGCGGAACTTGTCCTCGGCCGGCGCCACCGGCGAGTACTGCCACAGGCAGTAGTTGCGGTACGGGTCGTTCGGGGTGGCGTACTCGAAGCGATCGGCGACGTTCATCCGTCGTGCGGCCGGGCTCAGCGGAGCCCTTCTCGGGAGGCGACGTTGCGCCACTGCCCCTCGTCGAAGAACTGCGGCCCGTAGTAGACGTTGAAAAAGTCCTTGCCGTTGCGATGCAGACCGCCGGCCAGGTGGCCGAACTTGCGCTCCTTGATCTGGTCGTAAAGGGCCTGGAACTGGCCGGGGGCGACGCCGAACCGGCGGCGCATGCGCGACAGGAAGGGATACAGGTCGGTCAGGGTGAGGCCGGCGTCGTAGAAGTTGATGCTGAACGAGCGTCGCGGGCCGCCGGCCTCCTCGATCTCCAAGTAGTGGATATCCTCCTCCGGCATACGCCCCGCGGCCAGTTGCACCACGCCCTCCGCGATCTGCAGCGACTCTTGAGATTCCGCGCCTTCGTAGACCTCGCGGACGCGGCCGAGGATGGCGGCGGCGGACAACGCCGGCCAGTGCAGATACTGGCCGATCACCCGCTCCTCGTGCTTCGCGGGGTTCCACTTGTAGGCGATGTGCTCGAGCACGGCGTCGTCGGCGGGGCGCCAGGCCCCCTCGACGGCGTCGATTCCATCGCCCTTCGCGGCGACCTCGAGGTAGACCTTGAGCAAATGGCTGCGGGCGTCAGCCTCGAAACCGAAGTGGACGCAACGGGCCAGCGGCAGGTTGCGTTCCGCCGCTTCGAGGAACTCGCCGGGCATGTCGAGCTGGCGAAAGACGCCGGCCAGCGGCTTGTCCGTCTCGCCGCGCTCCGCTTGGCGGCCGGCGCTCAACAGGTAGCGGTTCGCGAGCAGCTCGCCCTCGCGCATGCGAAAGGAGCGTTCGTACACGAACGGCACGCCGGCGCCGGATACCAGGCGGAACAGGCGGTTGGCGTCTTCGGCGGCGCGGCTCGGCTGGGCCCGCGACGAGGGCATCTCGCGCGTCGGATCGAGCAGGGCCTCGAGCGCCGGCTTCGCGCGAACGGTCCCGGCGGGCGCTGTGACGGCGCCGGCTCGCGCGGGGACGGCACCGGCGGGCGCCGCGATGGCGCCGGCTCGCGCTCGGACGGTGCCGGCGGGCGCCGCGACGGCAACCACCGGCGGCTGTCGGCTTGCCGGCGCCCTGGCCACCCTGTCGGAAGGCGGTGGGCCGACGGCGGGCATGGGCACCCGCAGCTCCTCGGCGAGCGCCATTCCCAGCCTGCGGAGCGTCGCCGGCGGCAGGACCAGCCGTTTCAGCGGCTCGATGACGATATCGCCCTCGCCTTCGCCCTCGCCGTCGGGACCGTGGCCGAACTCCAGGACGATGCCCTCGGGGCGGATGAAGACGCGGACGGCGTCGGCGACGACCTTGTTCATTCGCCGCCGGGTCCGCCCAACGGCAGCGGCACCAGGGCCTCCTCGTGCCAGCCGAACTTGCGGACGTACGCGGTGTTGAGGCCGAGGCACCGCTTGGCGCCGCAGATCTCGCGGTGCACGCACTGGTTGAACCCGTTGCGCATGAACTCGGGCCAGAAGGCCGGGTCGATGACGAGCTTGGGCTGGTCGTTGTTGAGCGCATCGGAGTCGTCGGCGAGCAGGCACTCGGGGAAGTTCTTCACCTCGACGGCGCGGCCGAGCTCCTTGGCCCTGGCGATGGCGCGGCGCAGGAAGGGCAGCACGTCGAGATGATTGGCGATGAGGTCCTTTTCGTCGGTCTCGCTCATCGGCCAGAAGTTCCAGAAGTCCATGCGCGCCAGCCGCCGCAGATGGGCGAGGCGCTCGACGACGCCGGGAAGCTGCCGGTAGCTGCGCTGCGTGATCACCGTATTGGTGAGCGTCGTCACCGCGTCGAACGCCTCGAGGTTCTCCAGGCCGCCCATGGTCTTCTCGAAGGATCCGGGAATTTCCGTTATTTCATCGTGAGTTACGGCATCAGCGGCGGTGACGCTGACGAAGTACTCGTCGATGCCGGCGTCGACCAGCTCGCGACAGTAGCTGGCGTTGGCGAGCCGCATGCCGTGCGTCTGGATGCGCACGTGCTCGAAGCCGTGGGCGCGAGCCGTGCGGGCCCAGTCCGGCAGGTCGGGACGCAGCGTCACCTCGGACCCGGTGAAGATCACTCCCTTCCAGCGCCGGTGCTCGACGTTGTAGTCACACACCTCCTGGAGGCGCTCGACGCTCTCGGGCTCGAGCCAGTCCATCGTGTCCTCGATCATGCAGTGGACGCACTTGAGGTTGCACTTGAAGTGCATGGTCAGCTCGACGTAGTCGTCGTGATCGAAGGGCTGGACGTGGGAAGGGCGGGAACGGGCGGCGCCAGCTGCGCCTCCCGAGGTGCCCGCGGCGCGCGTCATCTGCTCAAGCCCCCGGTTTGTTCGCCGTCACGATAAAAAACGGCGTGTCGAGCGGCACTTCGCGAATCTCGATATCGGTGAAGGCGCGGGCGGTGAGGGCGCTCTCGTAGAGGCCGGGGGAGCGGAAGGAGCGCGCGAACATCAACATCGGCAGCGCCGACAGCGGTAGCGGACCGGCGCGGAGATCGAGCGGCCCTCGCTCGAAGATCAACAGCGTGCCGCCCGGCTCGAGGGCCTCGGCGGCCCGGTCGATGAAACGGCGCGCCTCGGCGTCCGGCCAGTCGTGCAGCATGGACTTGAAGGTGATCAGGTCGCAGCCTGAGGGGAGCTGCTTCTCCAGCGCGCTGCCGGCGATGAACGAGATGCGCTCGCGCTCGGGCTCCGCGAGCACGTGATCTTGCCCGAACTCGCAGACCACCGGGAGGTCCATGATGCTCGCCCGCAGCTGGGGATGGGCCTTGCACGCCCGCAGCGCGAACTCGCCGCTGTTGCCGCCGATGTCCAGCATGCTCCGGTAGCGGCTGAAGTCGTGGTAACGGAGGCAGGCTTCGGCTTCGTGCCGGGTTAGCGCGGTCGTCAGCCGCATCCATACCTTGGTCCACGCATAATTTTCGGCGCTCATGTCGCTGGCGCGCCGGTAGTCGAACAGGCGAAACAGCTGCGCCTCGCGCATGAAGCGGCCCGGATCGACGATCAGCGCGTTGAAGCGATCGACGAAGTCGAGCAGGACGAGGCCCACGAAATCGAGCTTGCGCTCGAGCAGCTCCCGGTACTGGAGGGCGCCGGCGAAGCGCGGCGTCAGCCGCACCGTTCCGGCGCTTTCCTCGACAACCCCCTCGGCGGCGAGCAAGTCGATGAGCAGCCGGATTCCCGCGGTGTCGCTCCGGATGCTCGTGGCGAGGCCTGCAAGATCGGCGGGCCCTTGCTCCAGGGTGTCGATAACGCCGAGCTCGAGGGCGGTCTTGAGGGCCCGCGAGCCGATGAGGCTGCGCAGAAACTCGTCGACCACCAGGTAGTCGCGAACGTCCGGCGCGACATCGAGGTCCGTGGTCGTGGTCGGCTGGGTTCGCGCTGTCAAGGGTGCCTAGGGTGGTTCACAGGTCACCATCTGCGCCCGCTGGCGGCCGCAACACCACGACCTGAGGTGAGAGAGATTCAAATCGGAGAACCTCTCGCAGAGCCTAGCTGTATGCGACAGACGCCGTCAATACCTCGGAGGCCACCGCGAAACCCTCGCCGAGCGGCTCTAAGTTCAAAAGATGCTATGGCTTACGGCGTTTTCTCCTTCGCTTGGAGGAGGGTGCAACATCGCCGCCAGCCCGCTGTCGACCGCCGGCGCCCACGATGCGCTGCGTGACGCCCTTAGCAGGCCGTGGTGGAAGTGTGATGGGCCTGGTTGCGGTGAGAGGTTGCACGGGAGGCGTCTCCTTGAAGGAGTTGCTCCGGAAAGCTACACGGTCAAGCCGTCCTCCCGCCGCCGCGCCACGACAACCAGCGACAGGCCGAACGGGACGCGCAGGGCGCGCTCGACGCGCAGCAGCGGCACCAGCAGGTTGTTGAAGCGGGCCTGGAAGCGGGGGATGTGGCGGCGGCGGAGGAGGCGGCCGTTGAGCCACCAGCCGAGGGCGCCGATGGCGTTGGCGCGGGTGGTGGAGACGATGTCGAAGCCCGCCTCCGCGATGACGGCCTCGAGGTCGGCGCGCCGGTAGCGGCGGATGTGCCCGAGCTCCTCGTCGAGGGCGCCGTAGAGGGCCGGGCCGGCGGGAATGACGACCAGCAGATGGCCGCCGGGCTCCAGCGCCTCGGCGAGCGTCCGGAACGCCTGCAGGTCGTCCTCGAGGTGCTCGACGACGTTGAAGGCCACGGCGGTATCGGCGCGGCCCCGCAGGTCCTCGCAGTTGTCGGGGCCCAGCGGTCGGGTGAGGTCGAGCCGGCGGACCTCGACGTTGGGGCGGCTCTCGAAACGGCTGCGGAGGTTGCGCAGGAAGGTCTCGTCGACGTCGGTGAGCCAGACGTGCGGGCGCTGCAGGAAGAACTGCGAGATGTTGCCGATCCCCGAGCCGGCCTCGAGGATGCGGTCGCCGGCATGGTCGGCCACCGCGTCCCAGAGGAAGCGATGGTAGCGGTGCAGCGGGGCGATGCTGTCGAGCGTGCGGTGGACGTGCGACAGGTCGCGGCCCCCCATCAGCCGCTCGCGGGTGATCACCCAGACGGCGCTGAAGCCGTCCTTCCAGCTGATCTTCTTGCCTTCCTTGTACGTGCGGCCGTGGTACGAGATCGGCACCTCGTAGATCCGCACGCCGCGCCGCGCCAGCTTGGCGGTGATCTCGGGCTCGAAGCCGAAGCGTTGCGAGCGCAGCGGGATCGACTGAAACAGCTCGGTGCGGAAGGCCTTGTAGCAGGTCTCCATGTCGCTGAGGTTGAGGTTGGTACAGGCGTTCGAGAACAGGGTCAGGAAGCGATTGCCGACCGTGTGCCAGAAGAAGAGGACGCGGCGCACGTCGCCGCGGAAGCGGGAGCCGTACACCACGTCGGCGTGGCCGTCGAGCAGCGGCTCCAGCAAGCGCCCGTACTCGCTCGGGTCGTACTCGAGGTCGGCGTCCTGGATGATGCAGAACGGCTGCGAAAGGTGCTCGCGGGCGGTCTGGATCGCCGCGCCCTTGCCCTTGTTGACCTCGTGGAAATGGACGTCGACCCGCGCGTCGAGGCCGGCGATCTCGTCGCCCAGCAGCTCGACGGTGCCATCCTGGGAGCAGTCGTCGACGATCACCAGCTGGCCGACCCAGGGCGACGCCAGGACCTGCTGGACGATTTCCTTCAGCGTCGAGCGCTCGTTGTAGACCGGCATCATGACCGACAAGACCGGTTCCGGCGTCACCATCGTCTCGGTCCCTGGATCGGTGTGTGCGTGAACGGCGGCGGAGCGCTGCAAGCCTACCGCAAAATATGGTGGCCGGCGGCCCGAATTCCCCCAACAGGTTGTGGATGACGCGTTTACCCGGGCCGGTGGAGGGTGTTACACTGCGGCCTCCAGGGGCGTTCCCGGGCGATGTCCGCAGCCGTCGCCCCGTCTGATTCGAGTTCGGGGAGGCACGAACCGGGGGTTCGTGCATCGTGTGGAAGCTTTCCAAGCTGGAGATCCGCGGCTTCAAGTCGTTCGCCGACGCCGCCGAGCTCGATTTTCCCGTGGGCATAACCGCGGTCGTCGGTCCCAACGGCTGCGGCAAGAGCAACATCTCCGACGCCATCCTCTGGGTGCTGGGAGAGCAGAGCACCCGGGCGTTGCGCGCTCAGCGGATGCAGGACGTCATCTTCCAGGGGACGGCGACGCGCCGCGCCATCGGCCTCGCCGAGGTGACCCTCTACCTGGCGAACGAGTCGCTCGCCGACCCGACCTACGACCCGCTCGCACGGCTCGAGGCCGGCGGCGTGGCCCGCCTCGCCGGCGGCAACGGCAACGGTAATGGCAACGGGCCGACCGGCGACGCCGACGCCGTCGATGCCGGCGAGGGGATCGCGATCCGCACCGCCGGCGACGTCGAGATCGACACCCTCGAGGACGACGACCTCGACGACGCGGAAGAGGCCGCGCCCGCCGACGAAACCGTCGAGGACGCCGAGCCCGGCGTCCTAAAGATCACCCGCCGCCTGTTCCGCTCGGGAGACTCCGAGTACCTGCTCAACGGCAAGAAGTGCCGGCTGCGCGACATCCGCGAGCGCCTCGCCGGCACCGGTCTCGGCGCTCGCGCCTGCTTTCTGATCGGACAGGGCAAGATCGACCAGATCCTCTCGGCCAGCTCGGTGGAACGCCGCGCGCCGCTCGAGGAGGCCGCCGGCATCACGCTCTACCGGCAGCGGCGCCACCTCACCCAGCTCAAGCTCGAGGCCACCGCCCAGGACCTCGCCCGAATCGACGACATCTACCAGGAGGTGGGCCGGCAGATGCGCAGCCTCAAGCGCCAGGCCGGCCGCGCCAAGCGTTACAAGAAGCTGCGCGAGCAGCTCCGCCGGCTGGAGCGCGCCTGGCTGCACGGCGAGCTGTCGGAGGCGCGCCGCCGGGTCGCCGTATCGGCGGCCGCGGTGGCCGGCGCCCGCGAGGCCGAGGAGGCCGCGCGCGCCGAGCTGCAGACCGCCGCCGGCCGCCTGGCTGCGGCCCGCGAGCAGCTGCGCGCCAGCCGCGTCGCCGAGCAGGAGCGCCGCCAGGGGCTCTACCAGAACCAGCTCGAGCAGGAGCGGCTCAAGTCCGAGGCGCAACGACAGGATGATCGCGCCGCCTTCGCCGGCGAACGTCTCGCCGAGCTGGAGCGACGGGCGGCGGAGGCCGAGGAGCGACTCGCCGAGGCCGCCGGCCTGCAGGAGGGACGCCGCGAGGTCCTGCGCCAGTCCGAGCTCGCCGCGACGGCCGCGAGGAGCGCCCTCGAGGAAGCGGAGGAGGATCTCGACGCCGCTCGCCGGCGCCTGCAGCTGGCGATGCGCCCGGCGGCGACAGTCCCCGAGGATGGCCGGCCGCGAGCGCTGTCGGTCGACCTCGTCGTCGAGGCGGGTGACTTTCCGCCCTTGAGCCTCGCCCTCGGCGACCTGCTCGACGCCAAGGTCCTGCCGGAGACCGGGCTACAGCCGTGGCTGCAGGACTCGCTCGACGGCAACCGGCGGGTGCGCGGGCTGCGCGCCGCGGAGCAGGGGGGGGCCGATGCGCGGCCGGCGGACGAGCGGATCGTCGGCGCCCTGCGCGACCGCGTCTCGGGGCGCAGCGCCTCGGCGACCGCGGTCATCGGCGCCGTGCTGCGCGACACCTGGCTGGTGGCCGCCGCCGCCGACGCCCCGGCGCTGGCGCGTCAGCATCCCGGCCACGCATTCGTCGACGTCACCGGGAGCTGCTGGGCCCGCGACATCGAAGTTCGCGTCCGCGGCCGGCAGGCGCGGACGATGGAGATGCAGGAGCATCCGGCCGAGGGCGCCAGGCCGGCGAGCGCCGAGAGCGCCGCGGCACCGGCAGATGCGGCCCCGGAGGTCACCTCGCCCGAGGAGCTGGCGGCGCGCGAGGCCCGCGACCGTGCCGCCGGCGCCGCCCGCGCCGCCGACGCGCAGGCCACCGCCGCCCGCCAGGAGCTCGCCGTCGCGGAGGCCGCCGGCCGCCGCTTGAAGGGCGAGCGCGAGCGGGCCCTCGCCGAGATGAAAAGCCTGCGGGTCGCGGTGGAGGAGGCCGGGAAGCGGGCCGCCGAAGCGCGCGCCCAGGTCCAGCAGGTCGCCGCCACCGGCGAGGAGCTGGCCGCCCAGCTCGACGTCGCCGGCAGCGATGACCGCGCCGGCGAAGCCGAGGTGGCCGGCCTCGAGGCGGCGCAGGCCCAGTCGCGCGAGGCGCTGGAAACGGCGCAGGAGAAGCGCTCGCGCTTCGAGATCGAGGCGGCGGAGGCCCGGGTCGCCGGCCAGCACATCGAGCAGCAGGTCCGCGACCGGTTGTCGGTCGAGCCCGAGCGGCTGCTCGCCGAGGGCCCCGTGCAGCCCGAGGAGCACGGAGACGACACCACCAAAAAAGACGATGTCATCGACCTCGAGGCGCTCGACGCCCGCCAGTTGCGTGCCCAGATCCTCGACGTCCAGGCGCGCATCGAGCGGCTCGGCCCGGTCAACCTGATGGCCTACGAGGACTTCGAGGTGCAGGAGGCTCGCCACGAGGAGCTCGGCACCCAGCGTCGCGACCTGAAGAGCGCCGCCGCCAACCTCGACGAGGCGATCCGCCGCATCGACGAGGACTGCATCCAGCGCTTCACCGACTGCTTCGAGTCGATCAACGGCTACTTCAACCGCATCTTCCGGCAGCTCTTCGGCGGCGGCAAGGCGGGCATGCGGCTGGAAGAGCCCGACGACCCGCTCAACAGCGGCATCGAGATCTTCGCGCAGCCGCCGGGCAAGAGGCTGCAGAACATCCGGCTGCTGTCGGGCGGCGAGCGGACGCTGGTGGCGCTGTCGCTGCTGTTCTCGATCTTCGAGTACCGGCCGGCGGCGTTCTGCATTCTCGACGAGGCCGACGCGGCGCTCGACGAGCCCAACATCGACCGCTTCCTGCG
>DASWHK010000015.1:0-34398 GCA_036398215.1 Acidobacteriota bacterium
GCCGCTGCCCAAGAGCTTCACCTACCGGAACATCGGCCTGACCACCAACCAGGGCGTCGAGCTCGGCGTCCGCGCCCGCGTCTACCCGCGCCACGAGGTCTTCGCCAACTACACCTGGCAGAAGACCCCCGAGGTCGAGGAGATCGATCCCGCGGAGATCAATAATCCGCCGGAGAACGTCTTCAACGTCGGGCTGACCGGGTGGTACGAGGGGTTCCTGTACAGCGTCGCGGTCAACTACATCGGCGAAGCCTTCTGGGCCGACGTCCTCGACTCCCGCTTCCACGGGCCCACCGAAGCGGCGACGACGCTCAACCTGACCTTCGGCTACGAGTACCGGAACGTCGACCTCTCGGTGCGCGCCACCAACGTCACCGACGAGGCCTTCCAGCAGCATTACTTCGGCGACGTCATCGGCCGCCGGGTGGTGGCCGAGGCCGGGGTCAGCTTCGACTGGGACAACCGCTAGGGTACACTCACCCCGTGAGCACACCGACGACGCTCGAGGGATTCGTCGCCGCTCTGCGCGCCATCCCTCGCGACCAGTTCAGCGACGAGAAGGTCCTGGCCACCGTCCGCGCCCACCCGGTCCCGGCGAGCGAGCTGGAGCCGTACGTGGTCTGGAAGCCCGACCGCTACACCCGCAGCCTCATCTACCGCGACGACCTGTTCATGGTCCTGGCGCTCTCCTGGAACGTCGGCCAGGCGAGCCCGGTGCACGATCACGCCGGCCAGCGCTGCTGGATGGTGCTGCCGCAGGGCCGTCTCGAGGTGGCCAACTACAGCTTCAAGCACGGGCGCGAAGCCGAGTACCTCGACACCGAGGTGGTGGGCTCCGACCCCACCGACGTGCACGTCGACCAGTGCTGCAGCATCCACCAGATCACCAACCGCTGCGCCTGGTGCGAGCCCGCCATCAGCCTGCACGTCTACTCGCGTCCGTTCGACAGCTGCTACATCTACGACCTCGCCCGCGGCACCCGCGACCTCCGGCCGCTGTGCTGCGACCTCTACGGACCGATGGCGCAGGAGTTCGCCGCCGCCGGGTAGCGGCCGGGGTTGCCGAGCGAGGACGCCGACAAGTCCGCCGGGTAGCGGCCGGGGTTGCCGAACGAGGACGCCGACAAGTCCACCGAGTAGCTGCGGATAGTTCGCCGGCGCCCGAGTAGCTGCGGATGGTTCGCCAGCGCCCGAGTAGCTGCGGATAGTTGGCGTTAGCCGGCGCCGGGCAGGGTCGGGCTAGTCGAGCTCGTCGTCGATCGGCCGCGTGGCGGCGGGGCCGCCGGCCGCCTCGCGCAGCACCTCCAGGTAGTGGTAATCGCCGGGCTCGATCTGGGCGCCGCCCCCGTTCTGCAGGGCGGCGGCGAGCGCCGCCGAGCGGGACAGGGCCTCGGTGAAGCGCTCGACGAGCCAGGCGCGCCGCGCCGCCGGCGGGACCGCCGCCAGCGCCACGACCTCGCGCAGCCGGCGCAGCAGCGAGTGCAGCGCCAGGCGGCGAGAGACCATCAGGCTGATCGCATCGCTGCCGGCGCAGGCGGCGCACTCGCAGGTCGGGTGGCCGATCGGCTCTTCGGTACCGATGGCGGCCTCCGCCGTGCGCACCGGCAGGTGCATGAAGCACTTGTGCAGGTAGTAGCGGTTGGCCGGGCGGGTGCCGATCGTCTCGCGAAAGTGCTGGCGTGGATGGTGCTCCAGGCCGTGGGTGCCGGCGCCATATCCGGCGGCGCCGGCGGCGATCGCCAGCAGGCCGGAGCGGCCGGCGTGGGCGAGGATGACCGGGCGGCCCGATGCCCGCAGGAGCTCGAGGAAGGCCAGCAGCGCCGCGGCGTCGCGGGGATCGGCGCGGCGCTCGTCGAAGTTGACGACGGTGAGCCAGTACATCGCCGCCGGCAGCTCGGTATACGCCGCGCCGATCCGGTCGCGCTGCGCGGGATCCAGCAGCGCGTCGATGTCGACGCAGACGGGAACGCCGACCGGCTCCGGTGCGGCCGCCTCGAGGGCTTCGGCGGCGCACTCGCGGGCCGCCTGCAGCCACGGATGGGCGGCGTGGCGGACGTAGAAGTAGGGCGCCAGCAGGAGGTCGGCGCCGAGCCGCCGCTGCGCCTCGAACACCGCATCGATCAGCTCCCGCCGCGCCTCGGGACGCGCGAACCGCGCCGGCTCCCACAGCGTGCCGAGGGTGTGCCGCCCGGGGCTGTAGGGCAGGGCGCGGTAGTCGGGCATGCTCATGTAGCCTTCGAACTGGAAGTGCGGGGTCTTGGGGTCGACGAGCAGGTTCGAGGTCCGGCGGCGGGCGACGGCGATCAGCTCGGCGAGCCGCGGGTTGGATCCATATACGGCGGAGAGCATGATTGCGGGCTGCGGCGGTGCGGCGGCGAGCACCTGGGCGTCACTCGGCATCGCGATGGGGATGAAGACTGGCTTGTCGGCGTTGAGCATGCGCGGCTCTCCTTGCCCTCACCCGCAAGACCCCCACGCTACATTCATCACACTGCCACCATGGTCTGCCGGGTAACGTGCTGGGATGGTCGCGCGGCCGGCTGGGGCAGGCCGAGGGCTTTTTCAACGGTACCCCGGCGGCCACTCGGATACACTCCGGGTCCGGGGAACGCCGAACCCCTGCCGCCAATCGCAACCCGCCACGCAAGACGCCATGAAAACGCTCGTCGATCTGTTCGCCAAGCTGGAGAGGGAGCGGCGCCCCGACCTCCTGCTGGTGCGCTCCGGCGCCGCTTTCCGTCCGATCAGCGCCGCCGCGCTCGCCGAGCGGGTGCGCTGTTGCGCGGCCGCGCTGGCGGGACTCGGCGTGGGCCGAGGCGACCGGATCGGCCTGCTGTGCAGCAACCGGCCGGAGTGGCACGTCATCGATTTCGCCTGCCACCTGCGCGGCGCGATCCCGGTGCCGTTGTTCAGCACGCTGACGCCGGCCCAGGTGCGCTTCGCGTTCGCCGACAGCGGCTGCAGGGTGGTCTTTGCGGAGGGGGCCGAGCAGGCCGACAAGGTGGGCGCCGTGCGCGGCGAGCTGCCGGACCTGATGTGCCTGGTCTTCATCGCCGAGGACGAGCCGGGTCCGGGCGCGCCGGCGATACCGGCGCAAGACGACGTGGCTCCCGGCGGTAACCCGACCAGCGCGGGCGAGGCTCCAGCTGCCGAGGCAGACCCGGTCGCCCGTGGCGAGGCGCCCGGCGTCGCCGCCGACGTCGACGTCGACTTCGAGGAGCTGCTCGCCGGCAGCGAGCCCGCCACCGATTGCCCGGGGCCGAAGAACGAAGGCTCGATCGCCACCATCATCTACACCTCGGGGACCACGGGCCGGCCGAAGGGGGTCATGCTGACCCACGGCAACCTGGCCTCCAACATCGTCGCCGTCCAGGACGTGCTGCCCTGCATGCCCGGAGACCGGGCGCTCTCGGTGTTGCCGCTGTGCCACATCTTCGAGCGCACCGTCGACTACGCCCACCTGTACGGGGGCGCCCAGCTCGCCTACGGCGCCCCGGCGCGGCTCGCCGAGGATTACGTGCTGGCGAAGCCGACCGTGGTGGCCGGCGTGCCGCGCCTGTTCGAGCGCTTCCGTGCCGCGGTCCTCGAGAAGGTCGAGGAGGGCGGCGCATTGGGCGCCCGGATCTTCCGTTGGGCCGAGGGCGTCGGGACGCGGCGGGCCCGCCACGAGCTGCTGGGCGAGCCCTTCTCGCCCGCCGACCGCCTGCGGCTAGCGATCGCCGATCGGCTGGTGCTCCGCAAGGTGCGGGCCGCCGCCGGCGGCCGCATCCGCCATTTCGTGAGCGGTGGCGCGGCGCTCGATCCGGTGCTCAACTGGTGGTTCGAGGCGATGGGGCTGCGCCTCGTCCAGGGCTACGGCCTCACCGAGACCTCGCCGATCATCTCCGCCAACCCCCACGATGCCAATCGGATCGGCACCGTCGGCGTGCCGCTTCCCGGCGTCGAAGTGAAGATCGCCGGGGACGGCGAGATCCTCACCCGCGGCCCGCACGTCATGAAAGGCTACTGGAACAACCCGCAGGCGACGGCCGAGGCGATCGTCGACGGCTGGCTGCACACCGGCGACATCGGTGAGCTCGACGAAGACGGCTACCTGTCGGTCACCGACCGCAAGAAGCACCTGCTGGTGACATCGACGGGCAAAAACGTGGCGCCGCAGCCGCTGGAGAACACCCTGAGCCGCAGTCCCTACATCCAGCAGGTGGCGATCATCGGCGACGACCGCCCTTTCATCGCGGCGCTGATCGTCCCCGAGCTCAGCAGCCTGAGGCGCTGGGCCGCCGAGCGCGGCAAGCCCACCGGCGAGCGGGAGCTGTGCGCCGATGCCGACGTCGTGGCGCTGATCCAGTCGGAGCTCGACCAGCTGCAGGCCGACTTCGCCCGCTTCGAGAGGGTGCGGGCCTTTCAACTGCTGCCCGAGCCGTTCAGTATCGAAGAAGGGACATTGACGCCGACGCTCAAGACGGTGCGCAGGACCATCGAGGAGAAGTACGCCGACGTGATCGAGGGGATCTATCGAGGCGAAAAGCCGCCCGCCGGAAGCGGCGATTGAGTACCGAGGGGGCTGGTGGGGTCGTGATCACCCACGCCCTGCGGACTGTCTACGCCAAGATCGGCACGGCGCTTCGCGATGTCTCGGCGGTCGAGCTCGGGCGCCAGGCGGTCGTTGAGCTGATCGAGCGGGCCGACCTCGACCCGCAGCGTATCGACGAGGTCATCGTCGGTTGCGCCGGCAACCCGTTCGACGCCGCCAACGTCGGGCGGGTGATCGCCCTGCGCGCCAACCTGCCCCAGGCGGTCCCGGCGATGACGGTGCAGCGCAACTGCGGCTCCGGCCTCGAGGCGATCACCGCCGCCGCCGAGCGCATCCGCGCCGGACGCGCCCGTCTGATCGTCGCCGCCGGCGTCGAATCGATGAGCCAGTACCCGCTGCTGTTCTCCGAAGCCGCGAAACGCAAGTTCGAAGGCCTGGCGAGGGCGCGCACCGCCGGCGCCCGGTTGGCGGCGCTGTCGAGCTTCCGGCTGCGCGACCTGGCGCCGCAGGTCGGCCTCGAGATCGGGCTCACCGACCCCGTCTGCGGCCTCAACATGGGCGAGACCGCCGAGGTGTTGGCCAAGGAGTTCGGCATCGAGCGGCAGGCTCAGGACGAGCTGGCGCTGCGCAGCCACCAGCGGGCGGTCGCCGCCGAGGCCGCCGGGCGCTTCGCGGTCGAGCGGATCCCCGTGTACCTGCCGCCTGCCTACGACGGCGCCGTCGAGACAGACGTCGGCCCGCGCGCCGAGCAGAGCCTGGAGGCGCTGGCGAAGCTGAAGCCGGTGTTCGACCGCCGCTACGGAACGGTGACGGCCGGCAACTCCTGCATGATCACCGACGGCGGCGCCGCAACCCTGGTGATGGACGAGGGGATGGCCGTCGAGCTCGGCCTCGAGCCGCTCGCCCGCATCGCCGGCTACGCCTGGGCGGGGTGCTCGCCCCGGCGAATGGGGCTCGGGCCCTGCTACGCGACGCCGAAGGCCCTCGACGAGGCCGGCATCGGCCTCGCGGAGGTCGACCGGATCGAGCTCAACGAGGCCTTCGCCGCCCAGGTCCTGGCCTGCGAGATCTGCTTCCGCTCGCGCGCCTTCGCCCGCGAGGAACTGGGGCGCGATCGCGAGATCGGCGAGCTCGACCCCGATCGTCTCAACGTCAACGGCGGCGCTATCGCGTTGGGGCATCCGGTGGGCTCCAGCGGCACCCGGCTGGTGGTTACGTTGCTTCACGAGCTGGCGCTCCGCTCGGCCCGCTGGGGGTTGGCGACGCTCTGCATCGGCGGCGGGCAGGGGGGCGCCATGGTGCTCGAGCGATGATCGATCAGCCGCTCGAACGGCCGGCGCAACCGTGGGATCGGGCCGCGGCGGCCGCCGGTCTGAGCGTCGAGACCGGCGACGACGGGGTCGCGGTCGTCGAGTTCGACGAGCCGGGGGGCCCGCACAACCGCCTCACGCCGGAGCTGCTGGAGCGGCTCGGCGCGGTGCTCGACGACCTCCGCCGGCAGGCCGCGCAAGGTTCTTTGGAGGGTGTCGTGTTCGCGTCGGCGAAGCCGGACTCGTTCATCGCCGGCGTCGATGTGGCGGCGATCGCGGCGATCCGGGACGAAGCGGCGGCCACGGCGACGACGCGGCGCGGCCAGGAGATCTTCGAGAAGATCGCCGAGCTCGGGGTGCCGACGCTGGCGGCGATCAACGGCACCTGCCTGGGAGGCGCCACCGAGATGGCCCTGGCCTGCACCCGGCGGCTGGCCGCCGACAGCCCCGCGGTCGAGATCGGCCTCCCAGAGGTCAATCTCGGCATCTTCCCAGGCTTCGGAGGCACCCAGCGGCTGCCGCGCACGATCTCGCTGGAACGGGCGCTGCCGATGATTCTCGCCGGCAAGCCGGTGGACGCTCGCAAGGCGCGGCGCATCGGGTTGATCGACGCCGTCGTCCCGGCGCCGCTGCTGCTCGCCGAGGCCCGCCGCCAGGTCTTGCAGCCATCGCGCGCGCGCCGCCGGGCGCCGGACGACCGCGGCGCGCTGCGTGTCATCCGTCGCTGGCTGCTCGAGGGGCAGCCGCTGGGACGGGCGCTGATCTTGCGGCAGGCGCGCCGCAGCGTCCTGTCGCGGGGCGGCGGCCACTACCCGGCGCCGCTACGGGCGCTCGAGACGATCCGGCGCGGCCTGCGAATGCCGCTCGCCGACGCTCTGGCGCTGGAGGCGGCCGAGGTCGGCAAGCTGGTGGTTTCGCCGGTGGCCCGCAACTTGATCGGCATCTTCTTTTCGCGCCAGGCGGCGCGCCGCGCGGCTCGCGACGGAGAGCTGCCGGGGGTGCGCCGGTCTCCGCCGCGGCCGGTCGACAAGCTCGCCGTCGTCGGCGCCGGCGTCATGGGCGGCGGCATCGCCCAGGTGGCGGCCTACAGCGGCATCCGCGTGCGCCTGAAGGACGTCGTCGGCGAAGCGCTGACCGCCGGCCTCGAGGTCGCCCACGAGCGCTTCGAAGAGCGGCGCCGGGCCGGCCGGCTGAGCGCCGCGGAGGTCGCCCGCGGCCTCGGACTGATCAGCCCGACGCTGCAGTACACGGGCTTCGGCACCGCCGACCTCGTCATCGAGGCGGTGGTCGAGCGCCTCGACGTCAAGCGCACGGTGCTCGCCGAGATCGAGGCGGTCGTCGCCGCCGACGCGGTGCTGGCGACCAACACGTCGTCGCTGACGCTGGCGGCGATGGGCGCGGGGCTGCAGCGTCCGCAGCGCCTGGTCGGTCTGCACTTCTTCAATCCGGTGCATCGCATGCCCCTGGTCGAGGTGGTCCGCGGCGAGCGCTCGGACCCGCAGGCCTTGGCGACCGCCGCGGCGTTCGCGCAAAGGCTCGGCAAGGTGCCGGTGATCGTCGCCGACGCGCCGGGGTTCTTCGTCAACCGGGTGCTGACGCCGTATCTCAACGAGGCCCTGCTGCTGCTCGAGGCCGGCGCCGGGATCGCCCGCATCGACGCGGCGCTGCGCGGCTTCGGGATGCCGATGGGGCCGCTGCGATTGCTCGACGAGATCGGTCTCGACATCTCCGACCACGTCGCCACCGCGATCGCGCCGTTGTTCGGCGACCGCCTGCCGGCGGCGAGCGCCACCAAGCGTCTGCGGGAGTCCGGCCGGCTGGGCCGCAAGAACGGCCGCGGCTTCTACCGCCACGGGAGCGGCAAGCCCGAGCCCGACCCTGAGGTGGAGGCGATGTTCCGGGGCGGCGGGGCGCCGCCCGCCGGCGACGAGATCGTCGACCGCTGCGTCCTGCTGATGCTCAACGAGACCTGCCGGGCCCTGGCCGAGGGGATCGTCGCCTCGCCGCGCCTGGCCGACCTGGCGCTGGTGATGGGAACCGGCTTCGCACCTTTCCGCGGCGGCATCCTGAGGTACGCGGACGAGTCCGGCCTGGCGGCGCTCACCGATCGCATGAGGGCGCTCGCCGAGCGGCTGGGGCCGCGCTTCGCTCCCGCCGAGCGATTGGCCGAGACCGCCGCCGAAGGTTCGTTTTACGGCGCCGACTGGCCGGCGCCCTGACCCCGTTTCTACTGACACACCGACATCCCCCCGGGGGGACGGAGACGCAAACGCCTTTGCATGAGCCCATTGCCGAGGCCGGCATCCTCAAGATCGAGCGCGGGCGGCGCACCCATGCGCGCGACGCGCTGGCCGTCGAAGAGCCCTGCGAGATCCGCCTGGGCGGCGAGGCGGTGGCGGTCACGATGCGGACGCCCGGCCACGATGCCGAGCTCGCCGCCGGCTTCCTTTTCAGCGAGGGGATCGTGGTGGCCGGCGACATCGCCGCGATCGCCCACTGCCCCGACCCGGACGCGCTCCACCCGGAAAACGTCGTCGAGGTGCGGTTGGCGCCGGACCGCCAGCCCCGCCGCGACTGGCGCCGCCACTTCTTCGCCACCTCCTCGTGCGGCATCTGTGGCAAGGCGAGCATCGACGCCATCGATGTCGGCGCCCCGCCGGTAGCTGACGGGCCGCGGCTCGAGGCGGCGGCGCTCGCGGCGATGATGCGGCAGTTGCAAGCCCGCCAGCAGGTGTTCGCGGCCACCGGGGGGTTGCACGCCGCGGCGATCTTCACCGCCGGCGGCGATCTCGTCGCCCTGCGCGAGGACGTCGGCCGTCACAACGCCGTCGACAAGGCCCTCGGCTACGCGCTGCTGAACGACCGCATGCCCCTCGACCGGCACGCGCTGCTGGTCTCGGGGCGGACGTCGTTCGAGATCCTCCAAAAGGCCAGGGTCGCGGGCATCCCCATCGTCGCCGGCGTCTCGGCGGCTTCGAGCCTGGCGGTCGAGTGCGCGGCGCGTGGCAACATGACGCTGGTAGGGTTCTTGCGCGGCGCCGACATGAACGTCTACGCGGGCGCCGAGCGAATCACCTGAGACGCGATGGCACACGAGCTGAGGCGCAGCGCCGCCGAGCGGATCAAGCACCTGTCGCCGTTCGGGCTGGGGCTGACCAAACCGAAGCACTATCGCGACATCCTGCGCGTCCTGGCGCGCAACATCGACAACCTCGGTTACGGCTGGAAGGTGCTGCGCAAGGGGGCTTGCGACGGCTGCGCCCTGGGGGCCGTGGGGTTCCACGACTGGACGCTGAAGGGGCCGCACCTGTGCACGACGCGGCTCCACTTGCTGCGCCTGAACACCATGCCGGAGCTCGACCACCAGCGGCTCGCCGACGCCGCGGAGCTCGCCGGGAAGAGCGACCGGGAGCTACGCGAGGCCGGTCGCCTCGGCTACCCCATGTTGCGCGAGCGAGGAGACGCGGGCTTCCGCAGGATCCACTGGCACGAGGCCTACGAGCGCATCGCCGCCCGCATCGATCGCTCCGCGCCCGAGCGTCTGGCCTTTTATCTCACCGCCCGCGGCCTGACCAACGAGGTCTACTACGTGGCCCAGAAGGTGGCGCGCTGGCTGGGCACCAACAACATCGACAACGCCGCCCGCATCTGCCACTCGCCCTCGACGGCGGCGATGAAGCCGGCGCTGGGAGTCGCCGCCAGCACCTGCAGCTACAGCGACTGGATCGGCTCCGACCTCATCGTCTTTCTCGGCTCCAACCCGGCAAACGACCAGCCGGTGGCCACCAAGTACCTGCACGCGGCCAGGAAGGCGGGCACCCGGGTGGTGCTGGTCAACCCGTACCGCGAGCCGGCGATGGAGCGCTACTGGATCCCGTCGAAGCCGGGCTCGGCGCTGTTCGGCACCCGGCTGATCGACGATTGGTACCCGGTCGCCACCGGCGGCGACATCGCCTTCCTGTACGGCGTCCTCAAGATCATCTTCCAGAACGGCTGGCAGGACGAGGGCTTCATCGGCGCCCACACGACCGGGTTCGAAGGGCTCCGCGCCGAGGCGGAGCGCGCCGACTGGCAGCAGATCGAGGCAGAGGCGGGGTTGCCGCGCGCCAGCATGGGGGAGTTCGCCGAGCTGATCCGCGACGCCGGCACGGCGGTGTTCGTGTGGAGCATGGGAATCACCCAGCACGCGCAAGGATCCGACGCCGTCCAGATGATCATCAACCTGGCGCTGAGCAAGGGCTACGTCGGGCGGCCGGGCTGTGGCCTGATGCCGATCCGCGGCCACAGCGGCGTGCAGGGCGGCGCGGAGATGGGCGCCTACGCCACCGGCTTCCCGGGCGGCCGCGCCGTCGATGCCGAAGGGGCGGCGGCGATGGAGGCGCTGTACGGCTTTCCGGTCCCCGCCTCGCCGGGGCTGACCGCGCCGCAGATGATCGACGCGGCGGCGGCCGGCGACCTCGACCTGCTGTACTGCGCCGGCGGCAACTTCGTGCGCACGTTGCCGCAGCCCGACTACGCGGCCGAGGCCCTCTCGCGGGTGCCGCTGCGGGTGCACCAGGACATCTTCTTGAGCCAGCAGCTGTTCATCGAGCCGCGCTCGCCCGAAGGAGCGGTGATTCTCCTCCCCGCCCGCACCCGCTACGAGCAGGAGGGCGGCGGCACCCAGACGTCGACCGAGCGCCGCATCATGTTCAGCCCCGAGATTCCCCGCCAGGTCGGCGAGGCGAGGTCCGAGTGGCGCATCTTCCTCGAGCTGGCCGCGGCCGTCGACCGCGAGCGCGCCGCCAAGCTCGCCTGCCAGGACGCCCAGGCGATCCGTGAGGAGATCGCCCGCGTCGTCCCCGGCTACGACGGCATCCAGAACTTCCCGGGGGCCGGCGACGCGATCCAGTACGGTGGGCCGCACCTGTGCGCCGGCGGCGACTTCCCGACCGCCGACGGCAAGGCCCGGTTCGGCGCCGTGCCGCTGCCCCGAAACCGCCCCCGCGCCGGCCACTTCACGATCTCGACGCGGCGCGGCCGGCAGTTCAACTCGCTGGTCTGGGCCGACGTGGACCCGATCAACGCGGCGCCGCGGGACGCGGTCCTGATGAACGCCGAAGATGCCGCGGCCATGCACATCAAGCATCTCGAGAAGGTCAAGCTGGTCAACGAGAGCGGCGCCTTCGAGGGGCGCGTGTTCCTGGCGCCCATCGCCCGCGGCAATCTGCAGGTGCACTTCCCCGAGGGCAACGTGCTGATCCCGCGCGGCGTCGTCGACGCCGGCGGCGGCGTCCCCGACTACAACGCCGAGGTCTGGGTCGAGGCGGCCCGGTTCCGGCGCCGCGGCCGGCCGACCGCCGACCGTGGCCCGCTGCCGCGCGTCTGACTCGTCCGTCAGACTTGGTGGCCGCTACGGCGCGGCTGACTCGCCCGTCAGGACCTGGTGGAAGTGTGATGGGGCTGGGCGTCGGTCTTGCGCCTCCACCACGGCCTGCCAACGCGCGCCCTGCTACCATCTCGCCACCGTGTTTCCCGCCTAGGAGGCCAACGGCCTCCTGAAGCCCTTCGCCCATGATTGTTCGCGGCAACCAGAAGCTGGTGCGCGTCGGCCTCGCCTTGTCGGGCGGCGGCGGCCGGGGTCTCGCGCAGGTCGGCGTCTTGAAGCACCTGGAGGCGGCCGAGATCCCGATCGACCTGATCGTCGGCAGCAGCATCGGGGCGATCATCGGTGGCACCTACGCGTGCTGGCCCGACGCCGGGGAGCTCGAGCGCCGCATCGTCGAGTTCGTCACCGGCAAGTACATGGAGGGAATCAACCTGGCGATGGTGCGCCGCCTCGGCGGGCGGCCGACCATCGACGGGCCGAGCCTCGAAGACCCCGGCCTCGGGGCAAGGATCCAGGCCTCGATCCGCGGCCTGTACGCATCGCACCTGGCGCTGTCGCGCCGCTCGGTGCTCAGCGGTGAGCGGGTCCGGCGGGTGCTCGAAGACCTGTTCGAGGAGAAGACGTTCGACGAGACCAAGATCCCTTTCGGGGCCGTCGCCGTCGACCTGAACGCCGGCCGCGAGGTGATCATCCGCAGCGGGCCGCTGGCGCTCGGCGTCACCGCCTCCTCCGCCATCCCCGGGATCTTCCCGCCGGTCGAGATCGATGGCAGGCTGCTGGCCGACGGCGGCTATGCGAGCCCTGTGCCGATCGATGCCGCCCGCACCATGGGGGCCAACGTGGTGATCGCCGTGGACGTCAGCCAGCGCGGGATCCCCGGCGTGCGGCTCAGCAACGGCGTCGAGATCGCCATGCGCGCCAGCGAGATCAGCCTGATCGCCCTCGAGCAGGAGCAGCTCCGGCGTGCCGACGTGGTCATCGCCGCCAGCGGCCAGGCTCGCCACTGGAGCGATTTCTCCTTCCCCGAGGAGGCCATCTCCGCCGGCGAGCTGGCCTGCGAGAACTTGCTCGACAACGTCCGCGCCGCCATCGAGCAGCGTGCCCAGCTGTTCATCTAGTGGGGACGGACCGCGCTCCCGTGCCCGGCGTTGCCGTGGCGTTGCTCGTCGCGCTGGCCGCCGCGGCGCCGGCGTGCCAGGCGTTCGCCCCGGGCTTCGCGGAGTTCGGGGGCGAGCGGGTCCGTGGCCCGCGGGCCCGCGCCGCGCAACAGGATGCCATGCTCGAGCTGCGCCTCGACGCGATGCTGGCGGCGGCCATGCAGACCCACGATGTCGATTGTTGGCTGGTCTTCGGAAACGGCCCCGTCGCCGACCCCCTCTTCCGCCATCTGACGGTTACCGGGACCTGGATCGAAGGGCGCGCCGCGCTGTTGCTGTGTCGCGGCGCCGGCGGGCTGAGCCGGCTGGCGCTGGGGCGCGGGCTGGCCGCCAATGCGGCTCTCTACGAGCTCCTGGAGGCGGAGAGCGATGAGCGCCTGGCCGAACTGCTCGGCGAGCGGCTGATCGCCGCCGATCCGGCCCGAATCGCCATCGATCGCGCCGCTGGCCGGCCGCTCGCCGACGGCCTGAGCGCCACCGACGAGGACTGGCTGCTGGGCGCGCTGCCGGCGCAGCTCACCGCCCGCATGGTCTCGTCGGCGGCGCTCGTCGAAACCTTCCTGGCGGGTCAGCTCGAATCCGAAGCGCCGTTGTTCATCGAGTCGGCGCGGCTGACCGCGGCGATCCTCGCCGAGGTGCTCAGCGACCAGGTGGTCGTCGCCGCCGGCACGTCGCTCGCCGATCTCGAGTGGGCCGTGCGCGAGCGCGCCCTGGCGGTGGGCGGCGAGCTCGCCTATCCCCCGCGCGCCGCCGTCTATCGGTCCGGTCAGACGCTCGATCTGGAGCGGCGGATGGAGCTCGACCTGTTGCTCCAGCCGGGCGACCTCTTCTTCCTGTCGGCGGGGGTCCGCTACCTCGGCTACGCGAACCGCTATGGGCGCTGGGCCTACCTCTTGCGCGAGGGCGAAAGGGCGGCGCCGCCGTGGGTCGAGGCGGCGATCGGCGAGCTCGCCGACGCCGTCGAGGCCGTCGGCGAGGCCGTCCGTCCGGGTCTCGACGCCGCCGCCGCGGAGGCGGCGGCGAGCGCCGCGCTGCAGGGCTTCTCGTCGCTGTCGGCGAGCATCGCCCGCGCCGGCAGGCTGGCCGAGGGGCCCGCCGATCCGGAGTCGCGGCCGGCGGCACCGCCGTGGCACCCGGAGTACCGCCTCGCCTCCGGCACCGGCGTGTTGATCACGGTGCGCTCGCTGGCGCCGCGGCCTGGGTTCGGGGAAGGCCCGCTACCTCTGACGCTGGTCGAGACCGCGCTGCTGACCGGCTCCGGGGCTCGATTCATCATGCCGCCCCAGCGGACCCCGCTGTTGATCGATTGACCTCGAGCAGGCCGAAGCGGAAGTGTCACGACCTGCCAGAGGCGTGGGGCCCGCGGGACGGCGGCGCGGCGGCCCTGACCAACGCTCAGCGGCCGGCCGCCCGCGCCTGCACGATCGCCAGAAAAACGCCGAGCCCGCTACCGTCGTCGCTCTGTCCCAGCGCCGCGGGGGAGACGCCGCCGTGGGCGACGACCTGGAGGTGGTAGAAGTGCTCGCCGCGCCAGCGGCGGGCCGGCCCCGGAGCGAAGCGGGCGAAGCTGCGCGCCTCCGGAACGACCTGGGCGCTGCGCCGGTCGCGGCCGACCTGTACATCGACCCGCATCGGCGCCATGGTGGTCAGCGCGAAGACCAACTCCCCGAGCGGTGCGGGGCTGGAGATCAGCAGGTCCACGGTGTCGTTGCCGCCCGTCCAGATGCCTCCCTCGCCCGCCCAGGCGCGGGTCGGCGGGCTCAGCGGCTTCCAGTAGCGAACGCGGTCGTAGCTCCATGGCTCGTGCAGCTCGCTGAGGGGCACCCGGGCATGGTGCCAGAGCAAGAAGGCGGCCGCCGCCAGGATCGTCGCCACCGCCGCGACCGGCCCGGGGTCGCGATTCCCGGCCGCCGCCGCCCGCCCCGCGGGCGCCGCGGTCCCGGGTTCGGTGCCGCCTCCCGGCGCCGGCCGCTCGGAGGGTTCGTAGCCGGCTGCCGCCGCCGCGGTTCCCCAGCGCCAGAAGTCGATCCCGATTGCGATCGCCACGGCCAGCCACACCAGTGAGACCAGCCAGTGGACGCCGTCGGGCCCGATCCACAGAGGAGCGATCTCGGCCAGCGGCAACCCGGGGGCGCCATAGCGGAGCAGCACCAGCGAGCGCGAAACGCCGTAGTCGTGGTACAGCAGGTCGGCTTGCAGGAGGAGCAGCACCGTGACGCCGATCCCCCAGCCCACCAGCGCGCCGCGCAGCGCCGCCCGCCGGCGGCCCCCGGGGCCGGCGGGCAGCGCCACGCCAATCCCCATCGGCACCGCGAGGGTCCACAGCACAGCGGTCAGCGGCCGCGCCGGCGGGGCCCAGTGGCCGATCTCCTGCGATAGCGCGTAGGGGACGACGAGGGCTGCGAACGCTAGCCCCAGGGCGCAGGCGTCCGCCCGTCGGCGGCGCCACAACCAGGCGAACCCGGCGGCGGCCAGCAGGTAATGGGGAGCGTAAAATAGCAGCCCTTCGCGCTGGTCCATGAAATAGCCGGCGGCGGTGACCAGGGCGCCCAGCGGGTCGGCGAGGTAGGCGAGCCAGTCGTCGCCGGCGGCGGTGGCGCGCAAGCTGGTGTCGACCCCGACGTGGATGGCGAGCGGGGAAAGGCGGCCGTACAGCTTCCAGGTGAAGGCGAGGTGGCCGGCGATGGTGGCGGCCATGGGGGTGAGCAGGGCGGCGAGCGGTCTCACCCGTCGATCCGCCGGCTGCCGCCACATGGCGGCGACCCCGACGGCGGCGACCGCCGCCATGAGGCCGAAGAACTTGAAATGCAGCCAGGGAAGGGCGGCCAGCAGCAGGCCGGCAGCGAGGGCGCCGGCGACGCCCGGACGGCGTCGCAGGATCGCCCAGGCGGCGCACGAGAGGGCGAAAGCCGGCACCTCTGGGAAGAGGTGGGGGCCGGCAAACAGCAGCGGCAGGGTGAAAGCGGCCAGCGCGGTGCCGCGGGTCGCGACCGACCGAATGCGGGTGTCGTTTCTGCGCGAGCCCTCGGCACCGGCGATGTCGCGCAGCAACACGAACAGGGCGGCGGCGGCCGCCGCCAGCCACAGCGACATGGCGGTGCGGATCAAGACGTTGAAGGCTTCCTCGCTGAGACCGCGGCCGAGGCCGTACCAGGGCGCCAGCCAGACGGCCAGGCCCGTGCCGTGGATCGAGTAACGCCGCTCGGGGTCGGCCCCCGGCTTGGCGTGCGGCGGCAGCTCGTCCGGCCAGAAAGGCGTCAGCAGGCGCTGGCCGTACTCGTTGGCGACGTCGAGGTCGCCGTCGACCCAGAGGCTGCGGGCGATCACCAGGTAGTGGGGCTCGTCGCCCGAGACGGGGTGGAACCACGGGGGCCCCGGCAGCACCAGGAAGGCGGGGACGGCGACGCTGAGCGCCAGGATCACCGCTAGCGGAGACACCGCAGCCCGGGTGGCCCGCGGCAGCGCCGCCGCTCGCCGGGAAACCCCGAGGACGCCGAGCGCGACACCGCATGCCGCCAATACCGGAGCCGTTCGGTGGAAAAACCAAGGA
Source organism: Acidobacteriota bacterium (assembly GCA_036398215.1). GTDB lineage: Bacteria > Acidobacteriota > UBA890 > UBA890 > UBA890 > DASWHK01. The sequence continues at coordinate 15,920 of DASWHK010000015.1, forward strand.
TCGAGAGCGAGGGCCAGCAGCGGCAGCGAACAACCCCAGAGCAGCGGCTCGGCGAGCGCGACCGTTACGACGGCGCCGAGATCGCGGCCGCCGGCGCGCCGCCAGCCTCGGGCCACCACCAGCAGCAGGACGATCACCGCGACCGACAGGACCCACGCCGCCCAGAACGGCCGGCGCCCGAGCACCTCGGCGACGAGCCGAGCGGGCTGTCCGGCCGCCAGGCCCGGGGGTACGCCGGCGAGGACGGCGGTGGCGGCCGCGCCGGCGCCGGCGCCGGCGGTGGCGGCGGTGATGCGCAGCAGTCTCACGAACTGGACGGGCCGCGTGACGCCGATGCTCTCGAGACCCTGGGAGCGCCGCTTCAATAGCTGGACACGATCACCTGAGACAGCTCCGCGACCCGCTGGTCGATCTCCCACTGCTGTGCTCGGTGCCCGTTGATCATCACGCAGAAGGCCAGCACCCGGCCGGAGGCCGCGTGACCATAGCCCGACAGCGTATTGACGCCGCGGATGTGGCCCGACTTGAGCCGCATCTCGTCGAGCAGCGGCGCATCGCGGAACGGGCGCGGGTTGAAGCCGTCGCGGCCGCTGATCTTCAACGAGGCCACCAGCTCCGGTCCGACGTGGAAGTCGGTATAGGCGTGCTGCAGCAGCTCGACGACCTGGCGTGGCGAGACGCGGTTGAGGCTCGAGAGGCCGGACCCGTCCGCCTGCACGTATCCGGTGAGCGGCGTGCCGAGCACCTCGTTGCGAAAGCCGGCGACGACGGCGAGCCCCTTGGTGGCGGTGCCCGGGGGGCCGTACTCCGCGGCGCCCAGGGTCTTGAGGATGTTCTCCGCCATGACGTTGTTGCTGAACTTGTTGAGATCGAACAGCAGCCGCCCGAGCGGTTCGGAGTGGATCGTGTACAGCAGCCGCAGCTGCGCGGGCAGCCCGGCCCGCGCGTTGGCCGGATCGATGTCCCCCGCGGCGACGACGGCCGCCAGCTCATCGGCGTCCGGCCGCCGGACGCGCCCCTCGACCTCGATGCCCGCCAGGCCGAGCAGCTCGTGGAGGCGCTCGCCGAAATGCAGCGCCGGGTCGCCCGCGGCCACCCATTCGTCGTCCTCGCGCAGCGCCGCGTAGTTGGCCATCAGGGCGCCGATGGGCGCATGGTAGGCCTCGCGGACCTGGGCGCCGCCCGGCCAGCCCTCGCCGAAACGCTGCGCATCGAAGTAGCTGTCGTCGACCACCAGGTCGCCCTCGACCTTGCGGACGCCCTGGCCGTGGATGGCGCGCGCCGCCACCCATAGTTGCTCCTCGACGGTGTCGGGGGCGCCGCGACCGAGGACCCAGAGGTCGCCCTCGATGGTCTCGCGGCCGTCGCGGTCGCCGCGGTAAGCGATCGGCGTCTGCCACTGGAAGGCGGCCCCAAAGCGCCAGAGCGCCGCCGCGGCGGTGAACAGCTTGTTGACCGAGGCGGGCGAGAACAGCTCGTCGGCGTTGTACTCGACCAGGACCTCGCCGCTGGCCGCGTCCTGCACCAGGATGCCGACGCTCGCCCACTCGAGGCTCGGGTGGCGGATGATGCGCGCCATCGCGCCCGGCAGCTCGCCCGCCGCCGGCGTTCCCTCTTGCGCCGCCAGCCCGGGGGCCAGCCCGACGAACAGGGCGGTGACCAGTAAGGCCGACATCCCCGGCCGGCGCCGGCGCGCTCGCGTTCGCGTTTGGGGCTCGTCGGGCGAGATGCTCACGGCTCGGTGCTCAGTCGAGATCGAAGATACGCGGCGGCGGCGTGTCGCTCTTGTCCGCCCGCTTTAGCGCCTCCTTGAACTTCTTCTCGAGGATCTCGTCGGCGCGGCGCTCGCGGTCCATTCCCTTGGCGAACAGCGCCTCGGCTTCGGCCTGCTTCGACTGGTTGGCCTGCAAGGCGTGCTCCCAGCTCACCGTTCCCTTCTTCGGGCGCTCCTCGTGGAGGATGTCGCCGGTGTCCGCGGCGACGGTCAGCTTGGTCGAGCAGCAGGGGCATACGACCTCGTGGTTGCGGGCGGTCGGTTTGTCGGCCATGGCGGGCGTCCACTCCAGCTCCCCCGACGGTGATCCGTCGAGGCTCCATCCTAGACTGCTAGACGGTAGCTTCGCGTCGGATCGCAAACAACTACCACCTGCTATCCTGAGTCTCTATGCTCACCATCGCCTTCCGCGTCGGCGCGCTGATCGTCGGAACCTCGCTCGTGCTGGTCGGCATCGTCGGTATTTTCGTGCCCATCCTGCAGGGTTTCCTGCTGATCGCGCTCGGCCTGTCGGTGTTGTCGATGGCCTCGGAGCGCGTCGCCGCCTTCGTGGAACGGCAGAAGGCGTGGGCCAAGAGCGTCTGGGAGCGGCGGCGGGGGCAGCACGGGTGACGGCGGCACGGGTCGTATCGCTGATCGCCAGCAGCACCGAGATCGTCTGCGCGCTGGGCCTCCAGGAACGGCTCGTCGGCCGCTCCCACGAGTGCGACTTCCCGCCGGCGGTCCGCGAGCTGCCGCCCTGCACGGCTCCCAAGTTCGCCGACGGCACCAGCTATCAGATCGACGAGCGCATCAAGGCCATCCTGCAGGAAGGGCTGTCCGTGTATCGGGTCGACGCCGGCCTCCTGCAGCAGCTCGAGCCCGACGTCATCCTGACCCAGACCCAATGCGAGGTGTGCGCGGTGAGCCTGGCCGACGTCGAGGCCGCCGTCTGCGAGTGGCTCGAGGGAAGGCCGCGGATCGTGTCGCTCGCCCCGGAAGCCCTCGCCGACATCTTCACCGACATCGCCAGGGTTGCCGAGGCGCTCGGCGTCGCCGAGCGCGGCACGGAGCTCATCGAACGGCTGGGCGCCCGGATGGCGCAGATCGCTTCTCGCGCCGAACGCGTCGAGGCCCGGCCCACCGTTGCCTGCATCGAGTGGATCGACCCGCTGATGGCGGCCGGCAACTGGATGCCCGAGCTCGTCGACATGGCCGGCGGTCGCAGTGTCGTCGGCAAGCCCGGCGAGCACGCCCCGTGGCTCCGCTGGGAAGAGCTCCTCGAGCTCGACCCGCAGGTGATCGTGGTGCTGCCCTGCGGCTTCGACATCGAGCGGACCCGCCGCGAAATGCCGGCCTTGAGCGGCCGTCCGGAATGGGACAGCCTGCGCGCGGTTGCCGGCGGGCGGGTCTACCTGGCCGACGGCAATCAGTTTTTCAACCGCCCGGGACCCCGCGTCGTCGAGGCCCTGGAGATCATGGCCGAGATGCTGCATCCTCAGGTCTTCGACTTCGGTCATGAGGGCGGAGGTTGGCTGCCGTATTGAGGAGGCTGGATGGATATTCCAGAGATGACGCCCGTTGAAGTCGCCGCCCGATTGGATACCGACCAGGGCGCCGTGTATCTGGACGTCCGCAGCGAGCACGAGTTCGAGCAGGGGCACCCGGCCGGCGCCTTGAACATTCCGATCTTCCACGTCGACCCCGGCACCCGGCAGCCACAGCCGAACCAGCAGTTCCTCGCGGTCGTGAAGGCGACGATCGACGCCGGCGTTGCCGTCTACGTGGGCTGCGCGTCGGGTCAGCGATCCTTTCAGGCGGCGAACTTGATGAAGGCCGCCGGCTACGCAAGGGTGATCAACGTCGACGGCGGGTTCTCCGGCAAGCAGGATCCCTTGGGGCGCGTCCTGCAGCAGGGCTGGGCCGGATGCGGTTTGCCGGTCTGCAGCGGCGACGGCGACGAGCGCTCATACAGCTACCTGCTGGAGGCGGCGGCAAGCCGGCAGGAGGAGGAGTCGGGCTAGCCCGCCGGATACCAGTCGAGGATGCGAACCTCGATCTCGGGGGTCTCCTCCAGCCGGGCTTCGAAGACCTCGAGGTCGCTGCCGCGGTAGTGGTAGGGATAGACCACCTTGGGCTTGAACGCCCGGACGCACTCGGCGGCCTCCGACGGCGGCATCGTGTAGGGCATGTTCATCGCCACGAAGGCGATGTCGATAGCCTCGAGGGCCGTCATCTCCGGGGTGCACTCCGTATCGCCGGAGATGTAGATGCGCCGCAGCCCGAAGTCGACGACGTAGCCGTTGCCGCGCCCCATCGGGTGGTAGGGCTGGCCGGCGCGGGGACCGCGCACGAGGTTGTACATCGGCACCGCTTCAATCGTGATGTCGGTGATCATCGTCATCTCGCCGTTCTCGAGCACCGTGTCGATCCCGCCCCACTGGTCGGCGACCGCGGGCGGCGCCACGACCTTCGTGCCGACGTCCATCAACATCGCGACGGTCTCCATGTGCCAGTGGTCGGGATGGGTGTCGGTGATCAGGATCGCGGTTGCCGACGGCAGGCCGCGGTAGTCGACGCCGGCCACCGGGTCGACGATGATCACCTGCTCGCCGAAGCGGAGGGCGAGGGTGGCGTGGCGCAGCGGCACCACCTGCAGCTCGAGCTGTTCCTGGGGCGCCGCCGGAGACGCGGCGATCAACGCCACGACGAGGGCGGCGAGCAGCCGCCGCTTCAAGGCGCCGTGCTGCCCTTTCCCGAGGGCGGAATCTCCTGGCCGCAGTCGAAGATCCGTTGATACAGGGTGTCTCATGGGCTCTCCTCGCGGCCGGCGCGATCAGCGCGTCATGACCTGCCGGCGTCGCTTCACTCCCCCTCATGGTGCCAGACCTCGGCCTCGATACCCATCCCCAACCAGAGGATCTGACGTTCTTTCACCGGCTCGCCGGTGATGCTCTCGAAGTAGCGGGCGTATTCGTCGACCTGGCGGCGGTACTGGCGGCGTCGCGCCGCGAGGTTCTCCGGATCGTCGACGACGTCGGTCTTGTAGTCGGCGATCACCCAGCCGTCGGGCTCGGCGAAGGCCAGGTCGATGACCCCCTCCATGATCCGCGGCGGCCCGCCGCCGTCGGGCTCGCGAACGGCGAACGGCGCCTCGACCAGCCTATGCGCCGCCGCCTGGGCCCTCGCCCAGGTCTCCGAGGCTTGCACCCCCTCGACCAGGGCGACCAGCTCGTCGAGGTCGGCCGGCTCTCCCGACGCGTCGACGGGCAGATCGTTCTCGAGCAGCGCGGCGCGGCAGACGGCCCGTGCGCCCGTCTCCTCGACGCCGCGGCTGGCGGCCTCGAGCGCCTGATGGACGGCGTTGCCCCAGGCGCGGCCCAGACCGCCGCGGTCGATCTTGAAGATCGAGGCGTCGCGCTTGACGGCGCGGGTGACCGAGGTGATCTCGTAGCTGGGGGCAGCGCGCCGCAGCCGCTCTTGCCGCAGCGCTTCGATCTCGGCGCGGATATCGGCGGCAGGCACCTGCAGTGGGGTGCGCTCGGAAGGCTCGATCACCTCGAGCTCCAGCCGCTCGCAGGCGCTCTCCCGGTGGGAATACAGCGGCCGCCACGGCGAGCTCGCCTCGCTGGCCGCGCAGAAGGCGATGACCAGCTCCTCCTCGGCGCGGGTGGTCGCCACGTACAGGAGCCGGGCGTCCTCGGCGTCGTCGAAGGGCTGCTCGACGGCCACCAGCTCGTCCCAGTCCTCCGGCGCCGCCAGCCGGGTCTTGCTGTACGGGCCGCTCGATTGCTGGATCACCAGGGCGCCGCGCGGGTCGCCGCGCTCGGGGCGTTGGACGGCGAAGCCGATCTCGTGGCGGCTGTGGCCGGCCGGGTGCGCCAGCACCACCACCTTGGCCTCCAGCCCCTTGGCCTTGTGGAGGTTCATGACCCTGACGACGTCGTCGCGCCCGGGCTGCAGCGGCGCCTCGACGTCCTCGGCGCGCAGCGCTTCCTCGAGCGCTTCGAGGGCCGCCTGCAGCGAGGTGTCGCCGTCGACGCCGGCGCGGCGGACGGCATTGAGGACGTACGACAGCGCTCCGGCGCTGCTGCCCCCGGCGTCGCCGGCGGCCAGGAAGGGCAGCAGGCCGAGCTCGGCGGCGATCGTGCCGACGACGACGTCGGCAGGCAGCGCCTTCGAGGTCTTCCACCATTCGCGCAGCTGGGCGAGGTCGAGCTCGACCGCGGAGGCTGTCGGCCCCGGGTCCTCGTAGTGGGGGTGGGTGAAGTCGAAGGCCCTGCCGCCGAGGTTCTCGGCGGGGGGCTCGAGCCGGTGGGCGGCGAGCTGCTCGAGGTCGAGGCCGAAGAACAGGCCGAGGAGCGCCGCGCAGGTCAGCACCGGGTCCTCGGGGTCGGCCAGGGCCTGCAGGATCACCAGCAGCTCCTGGAGCTCCTCGGCGATGTCGACGCCGGAGCCGGTGATCTGGAAGGGCACGCCGCGCTTCTCCAGCTCGGCGCCATAGGCGCTCAGCGCGTCCTTGCGGTAGGTCAGCACCATGAAGTCGCCGGCGGTCCGGTCGCCGTCGTCGAGGCGCTTCTTGATCCAGCTCGCCACCAGCGGCGCGTCGGCCGCCGCCACCGCGGCGGAGCCCCTGGTGGGGCTGGCGACCTCGTACCAGTACACCCCCTGCTGCTCCTGATCCGGGTTGCGGACGTTCAGCGGCGCGAACCCGGCCTGGTGCGGCGTGGCCACCGCCGGGAACGTCCCCTCGAAAACCTCGTTCACGAGGGTCTCGATCGGCGGCTGCGAGCGGAAGTTGGTGGTCAGCGTGATGACCTCGCCACAGGCGGCGATTCGCGCCTTGACCTGGTTGTAGATGCCGATGTCGGCCCTCCGGAAGCGGTAGATGCTCTGTTTGGGGTCGCCGACGACGAACAGCGCCCCGGGGCGGGGCACGGCGCGGTGCCAGTCGTCCTCGGTAGGATCCTCGGCGGCCAGCAGGAAGACGATCTCGGCCTGGATCGGATCGGTGTCCTGGAACTCGTCGACCAGCAGGTAGCGGTAGCGGCCGGCGAGGTCGCGGCGCGCCGAGGCGCTGCCGCGCAGCAGCCGGGCGGCGTCGATCAGAAGGTCGTTGAACGTCGCCAGGCCGGCGCGCCGCCGCTCCTCTTCGTAGGCGCGCGCGGCGCGCTCCGCGAAGCGGATCGCGACGTCGTAGCGGTGGGCCTGCCAGCGGCGCAGGGCGAGGGCCGCCGGCGCGCCGGGGGCGGCGAGCTCGACGAGCCGCTGGTGGATCGGTCGGATCGCATCGCCATGTGGCCCCCAGCGCACGTAGGTCGGCGTGAGGTTGTGTCCGACGACGATCTCGAGGGCGTCGAAGAACACCGCGTCGTCGCTCCAACCGTCGTTCCAGCGCGTCGCCCGCAGGCGCCGCAGCTTGTTCTGCAGCCCGCCCCAGCCCTTGTCCGGGGCGCGCTCGGGCATCAGCGCCCAGGCGTCGTCGACGATCGCCGCCAGCTCGTCGCGCAGGCCGCCGACCTGCGGGGGCTCCAGCGGCGCGCTCGCGAAGGTGACGTCGGGCTGCCCGACCACCGCCTCGTAGGCGTCGAACAGCCGCGAGACCTCCAGGTGTACGGCCTCCAGCTCGGCGAGGCTCGGGTCGCCCCCTGTCGTAAGCCGCTCGAGATGCCGGCCCCAGGCTTGGCGCCGCAGGCGCTCCTCCTCGGGCCCGAACACCTCGCGGAAGGCGGGGTCGAGGCCGGCTTCCAGCGGCCGCTCGCGCAGCAGCCGGGCGCAAAACGAGTGGATCGTGCCGATGAAGCCGCGGTCGATGTCGTGGAGCGCCGTCGCCAGGCGCGCCGTTGCTTCGGGGTCCTCGCCGGAGCTGCGAGCCTCCGCCAGGGATGTTTCCAGGCGGGTCTGGAAGCGCTCGCGCAGCTCGGCGGCAGCCTTGCGGGTGAAGGTGACGGCGGCGATCTCCGATACCTCGGCGGTACCGCTGGAGATCAGCGCCACGAGCCGGTGGAGCAGCTCGGTGGTCTTTCCGGAGCCGGCCCCCGCCTCGACCAGCATGTTGGTCTCGAGCCGCACATGGATTTGCTGGCGCTCGCGCTGGTCCCGTATCGGCCGTTCAGTCATCGATCTTGCGAACTCGCTGCAGCGGCGCGTACTCGGCCAGCAGCGCGTTGTTGGCCTGCGCCCAAGCCACCGGCGGCGAGTGGACCTTGCCGAAGTTGTCCTCCCGGACCCGGCACATGGCCTTGAAGTCGCAGAACTTGCACGGCGCCTCCTTGTCGAAGGGCGGAGGGAACCAGCCGGCGGCGATCATGTCGAAGAGCTGCTCGAGGATCTCCGGCCAGCGGTCCAACCGGGCCCGCTCGTAGGGCAGGCGGTGGCCCTCGCCCTTGCGGGTGGGGAAGTGGTAGGCGGCGCGCTCGACGCGCCGGCCGAGCAGCTGCTCGACGGCGTGCGTATAGAGCGCGTGCTGGAGCCGCCGGCCGCCGGAGTAGACGCCGCTGTCCTCACCGTAGCCCCAGGTGCCGCCGGTCTTGTAGTCGACGATCGCCAGTCCGCCTCCGGCGAGCTCGTCGATACGATCGACGGCGCCGCGCAGGTACACCACCGCGCCGGAGGGGAGCTGCAGCTCGGCCGGCGGCGCGGGTCGGGAAGGCGGGGCCGGGTGCGGCGGTCGGGTCCCCGTCGGTGTCTTCGCCGCCGCCGCCTCTTCGCCACCAGCCGCCGGCAGGATGTCTTCCCCGGCGGCGAACCCGAACCTCCACTCCAACGCCAGCCAGCGGCCGTCCTCCTCGCGCAGCATCTCGAGGAAGACATCCAGGTCGGCTCGCAGCCCCCGGCGCTCGCGCTCGAAGACCGCCTCGCTGGGCACCGGCACCAGGTGGCGCGCCCGGCCGATCTCGTCCTCGAGGGTCGCCGCCGCCAGCTCGGCGAGCCGCGGGTCGGACGCGTCGATGCCGGCGCCGCTCGCCTCGGAAAGGGCGCGCTCATAGACGTTGTGGAACAGCGAGCCGCGCTGCCGGGGATCGAGCCAGCGATCGGGCTCGAGCTCGATGTCGTCGGGCGGGCGTACCTGCAAGATGTAGTGGAACAGATACCGCAAGGAGCAGGTGGCGAGGGTCTCCAGCCGCGAGGCCGACAGCAGCACGCCGGCGCCCTGCCGGCGCGGGTCGAGCAGCTCGGGCCGCGGCGCCACGGCCCCGGTGTGGGCGGTGAGCTGGCCGGCACGGCGCTCGTCACGGGCCCGCAGGCCGGCGTCGAGCCCGGGATAGGCGCGGCGCACGACATCGACCCCGTGGCGCAGCCGCCCCTGCCCCTCGTCGAGCTTGTCGAGCCAGGCGTCGATGCCGTCGAGCAACCCGCTGCCCGCGGGGACCGGGCCGCAGATCGGGCGGGTGGCGGCGTGCAGCGCCTTGTAGTCGGCGGCCGGGTCGCCGCTGCGCAGCCGCAGCGCTTGCAGCATCACCGGCGACGGCGACAGGTTGCGCCCCTCGCTGGCGTCCCAGGCGCTGTAGCTGAAGGTCACCCGGCCGCGCAGGCGGGCCAGCAGCGCCGCGAGAGCGTGTCGCCGCTCCTCGAGCAGCTCGCCCGCCCGCGGCAGCGACCGCGGCGCCAGGCGGCCGCGGTCGTGATCGAGCAGCAGCGGGTCCTGCCGGCCGCTGCCCGGGAAGCGGCCCGCATCGAGGCCGACGACGAAGGTGTGGGGGCGGCCGGAGAGGCCGCCATGGTCGAGGTCGGCGAAGTGCAGGTAGCCTCCGGCCGAGCTCCAGGGGACGCGGCCATGGGTCGAGGGCGAGGGGACGCGCAGATCGATGAGACGCTCGAGGACCGCGGTCGCGGCGCCGAATCCCGCCGGCCGGTGGAGCGTCGCCGCCGCCCGCCGCAGCACCTCCAGCAGGCGGCGCTTGGCCTCGGCCTCGGTGTCGGGATCGGCGGGCGCATCGACGAAATCGAGGAAGGCCAGCAAACCTCCGGCGACGGCGCCGGTCGAGACCTTCTCGCCGGCGGTGCCGAGCCGATCGGGCGTCGGCGGTGTGGCCTCGAGAACGGCCTCGAACAGCCCCCGCAACGCCTCGAGCTCGTCACGGCGGCGCTGGTGGTCGGCCTCGAGCTTCTCGGCGCCGAGGTTGCGGCTCTCGCGCCGGTCGCCGTCGCCTTCGAGCTTCTCGAGACCCCACTGGATCTGCCGCAGGAAGCGCTCGCGGCCCCAGCCGATCCGTAGCTCGCGCAGCGCCCGGGCGAGCCGCGGCCCGCCGATCGGCGCCGGACCGCCGTCGGGGCCCGGTGGCCTCACGACGCCGGCGTGGATCAGCGAGCGGATGATCTCCTCCGGGAAGTCCTCGCGGATCCAGCGCAGGTATCCGGTCGCCGCCCTGCCGGTCCGGGTACGGGCGATCGGCAGCCCGGCGGCGTGGGTGGCGCGGCTGGAGCCGCGCTCGTCGCCGACCAGCCGCGGGGCGATCGAGTCCAGCGCGGTGCCGTAGACGACCGGATCGGTGGCGATGACCTCGACGTCGTCCCAGGGCAGGCCGGCGGCCATCACCCGGCGCAGCACCTCGCGCAGCTCGTCGACCGGGCTCGCTGCCGCGAACAGCTCGATCTGCAGCTCGCCGAGCTCGGGGGTGAACAGGTCGGCCTGGGCGCCGGGCGCCGGGGCCTGCTCGATCGCGTAGAGGTACGACAGGCGGCCCGCCGGCTGCTCCTGGCGGCCGTACAGCAGGGCCGCGGGCTGCTCGAGGCCGACGACCGGGTCGGTCTCGAGCACCTCGGCGCCGCGCCTCTGCAGCGCCGCGAGGAACTCGCCGCGCAGGCCCCGCAGGTGCATGCCGGGGACCAGATAGAAACGGTCGGCGGGGAGCGCCGCCGAGGCTTCGAGGGCGATCGTGGCGGCGTGCAGGAGGTCGGCGCGGTCGGCGCGGCCGGCTTCTCGGAGGGCGGTCTCGTAGGCGCGCTGGATCGCCGCGAGGGCTTTCTTCTTGGCGGCATCCTCGAGCTTGGCCCGGGCGATCGCGTCGCCGTCGATACCGGCCAGGCGCAGCTCCCGCACCGCGCCGGCCAGGGCATTGCGGAAGCCCACGGCGTCGCCGAGCCCGCGCAGCACGGCGCCGGCCTTGCCCTCCAGGACCTCGTCGATGGCCTGGTCGATACGCGCGATCTCCTCGAAACGGTCGATCAGCGACAGGCCCCGGCGGGCCAGCTCGCCGGCGGCGATCTCGGCCGACAGCTCCCAGGGCGTCTGGACGCGGAAGCCCAGCCACGCCTGCCCGGCGGTGGCCAGGCGGTGGAGCAGCTCGCGGCCGACGCCGCGGGGCCGGCAGACCAGCAGCTTGTCGTCGAGCGGGTGGTCGGCAGCCGCCCGGGCCAGGGCGGCCAGCAGCAGGGAGTGCGAGCCGGCGTCGATCGCCGGCGCCCGGTCCCTCACCGGTGAGAGCTGCCGGTCATCGACGTCTCCTGGATCCACTCGATCTCGGGCACCGCGGTCGGGCCGGCCACTGCTGGCGCTGGAAGCTGGCCGCAGGCGGCGGCGCAGAAGGCGAGGGCGCGGTTCTCGGCCCAGTAGCGATCGGGCTCGCCATCGACGCCGGGGGCGGCGAAAAAGCCGACGTGGCCGCCGCGGGCCGGGGCCAGGAGGTGGAGCCAGGGATTGTCGCGCACCGCAGGCGACGCGAAGGGATCGAAGGGGATGAACGGGTCGTCCTGGGCGTGCACGAGCAGCGTGGGCACCCGGATCCGATCGATCACCCGCAACGAGCTGTTGCGGGCGTAGTAATCGCCAGCGTCGGTGAAGCCGCCGAGGGGAGCGACGACGGCGTCGTCCCATTCGCGGATGCCGCGGATCCTATCGACGTCGATGGCGGGGAACAAATCCGGCCGCGCCGCCCTCGCCCGCAGGTAACGGCGTCCCAGGCGGCGCAGGAAATAGGTGCGGTAGATCCAGTTCTCCGGCCGCGAGTCGATCGCCGTGCAGGCATGGTCGAGGTCGATGGGCACCGAGATCGCGGCGACCGCGCGCAGCTCCGCCGGCGCCCCATCGCCGTACTCGCCGGCCGCCTTGAGGGCGATGTTGCCTCCCAGAGAGAAGCCGATCACCGCGGTCGGGGCCCCGGGCCGCCGCGCGGCGACGTGCCGGAGCGTGGCGCGGAGGTCCTCGGAGCGACCGGCGTGGCCGATCCCGAGGCTCGGCGTGCCGGCCGCCTGCGAGTTGCGCAGATCCACTCGGACGACGTCGAATCCGAGACCGTGGCCCTTGGCGCTCATCGCCATCACGTTGTCGGCGTCGGCGCCGCCGGTCAGGCCGTGCAGGATCACCAGCACCGGGCGCGGCGCTCGCCGTTCGTGGCACGACCAGTGCAGCCGTAGGGCGTCGCCGTCCTCGGACTCGATGATCGCCGGCTTCGCCGCCGCCGCCAGCCGGGCGCCGGCGGGGTGGCGCTTGATCCGGTTGGGCCATATCGTCTGGGCGTGCCGATTGGCGAGCCAGCGCGCGGGCCGGAAATCGGGCTCGGCGACGGTCTCGAACAGGGTCTCCAGCGCGCCCGTGCGGTTGCCGGCGGGGAGCGGCCCGCGGCGCGCTGCGCCGGGGTCGGCGGGTCGCGCGCTTGCGGCCGGCACCCCTGATTGTCCAAACTTGTCCATATCTCTTCCTGCTGGGGATCGCCTCTGCGCGACCCGAGCACCACGGCCTCCCAAGGATAGTCGTTCCGACAACAGCGCGGGCGCCGCCCCCGGGCGGGCGCCCGAGGAGCACCGCCGTCATGACGCTTTTCCGCTGTCGCCCCCGCCGCCGCCCCGCCCTCATCGCCATGGCGTCGGCCGTCGCCCTGATCGCGGGGCTGGCGCCCGCGTCGCCGGCGCAGAACGGCAAGACCGCGGCGGCCGAGGCCTTCGACGGCGAGCGAGCGCTCGCCTACACCGGCGACGTCGTCGCCTTCGGGCCGCGGCCGGCGGGGAGCGAGGCCCTCGAGAAGACCCGCGCCTACATCGAGAGCACGCTGCAGGCCTTCGGCTACACCGTGGAGCGCGACGAGTTCGTCGGCAGGACGCCGGTGGGCGACATCCCGATGGCCAACCTGATCGCCGAGGTGCCGGCGGCCGCAGGAGCTCCCGAGGGGCCGGTGATCATCCTGTCGGGGCACTATGACACCCTCGTGAGCGACTCCTTCGCCTTCGTGGGCGCCAACGACGCCGGCTCCAGCACCGGCATCCTGCTCGAGCTAGGGCGGGTTCTGGCCGAGCACCGGCCGCCGTTGCCGGTCTGGCTGGTGTTCTTCGACGGCGAGGAGGCGATGGTGAGCTGGTCGGACACCGACAGCCGCTATGGCAGCAGGCACATGGCCTCGCGGATGGAGGCCGCCGGCGAGCTCGACGAGATCGGGGCCATGATCCTGTTCGACATGATCGGCGACGCCGACCTCTCGTTTCCCAAGGACGACAACGGCACCGCCTGGCTCAACGACCTGCTGTGGGAAACCGCCGCCCGCCTCGGCTACAGTCGGCAGTTCGAGCCGGAGAGGATCCAGTTCATGGAGGACGACCACCTGCCGTTCCTCGAGCGCGGCGTGGTGGCGGTCGACTTGATCGACTACAACTACGGGCCCGGCAACCGCTACTGGCACGCCCCCTTCGATACGATGGACAAGCTCGCCGCCGGCAGCTTCGCGGCGGTGGGAGAGACCGTGCTGACCGCGCTGCCGGCGCTCGCCGAGAGGCTCACGAGCCGCTGATCGTCGCGTCCGGGACGGCAGGCCGATGAGCAACGGTGGTTGCGCCCGCCAGTCGGACCGTCTCCGCGGCGCCCGCCCCGGTCCGCGCCCGGGCGCAGCCGTCAGTCCTCGGAGTCGTAGTGGGCGACGATCGTGGCGCTCAGGCCGCCGCGCGGCGTGAAGACCCCCTCGACCTCGGCCCAGTGGGGGGCGCAGGCGGCGACGACGTCGCGGAGGATGCGGTTGACCGCGTTCTCGTAGAAGATCCCGAGGTTGCGGTAGGCGAGGAAGTACAGCTTCAGCGCCTTGAGCTCCAGGCAGGCGGCGTCGGGGGCGTAGCGGATCGTCACCGTGCCGAAGTCGGGAAGGCCGGTCTTCGGGCAGATCGAGGTGTATTCGGGGTTCTCGATGGCGATGACGTATCCCTGGAAGTGGTTCGGAAAGGTGTCCAGGGGCGGCAGCTCGGCATCGATCCCGGCCGCCGCTTCGGCCTCGCCGTAGCCGCCGGCGATGGTCGGCTCGGTATCCCGGAGGTCGACTCGCTGCCGCTTGCCGTCCTCACCGCGCTTTCGTCCTATCGGAACCCGGCCTTGTTGCCGTCGAGGTGGTGGACGCCGCGCGTTGTCGCCCGCACCGCGCTTTGGGCTTGCCGAAACGCCGGCGACGTCCCCGCTTCGGCGTGCCGCCCGCCGCTTCTTGCTCATCGCGGCCCCGTATAGGTGCAGCGCGCCGTGCAGGTCTCGTGCACGACGATGCGCGCCAGGCCGGGAATCGCCGGCGCCAGCCGCTCCCAGATCCACAGCGCCACCATCTCGCTGGTCGGGTTCCCGAGCCCCTCGACGTCGTTGAGGTGGCGATGGTCGAGGGCCTCGTGGACGGGCCCGCAGGCCGCCTGGATCTCGTCGTAGTCGATGACCCAGCCGGTTTCGGCGTCGAGCTCGCCGGCGACGTGCACCTCGACCTTCCACGAGTGGCCGTGCAGGCGCCGGCACTTGCTCGCCTGCGGGGCGCGCGGCAGCTGGTGGGAGGCCTCGAAGGTGAAGCTCGTCGCCAGCTCGAGGCGGGGACGGGGCCGGTCGCTCATGTCCGCCGGTCCTGCCGGCCAACCGTGGCGGCTCGCGAACCGCGGCCGACGGCGACTCCGCTTCGGACGTCGCTTCGTGCGTGGCCCATGGGCCGCGGGGCGGGTCGTGACGCGCGGCCGCCCTCGACTCCGCTCCAGGCGCATAGCGTAGCCATCAAACCCCGCGCTCGACGTCCGGCCAGAGGATCTTGTGCAGTTGCAGCTGCAGGTGGACCTCCAGGCGGTCGTGGAGGATCCATTGGGCCAGACGGTTGGGGTCGAGCTCCTTCCAGACCGGCGAGAACAACACGGCCCATCCCGCAGTCAGACGGCGCTCGCGCACCATGTCGGCGGCCCACTCGTAGTCGTCCCGGGTGCCGATCACGAACTTGATCTCGTCGCCCGGTCGGAGCCGATCGAGGTTGGCGAGGTCGTTCCGCGCGCCTTCGCCGGACGAGGGGCACTTGAGGTCCATGATCGCGTGGCAGCCCTCGGGAAGCACCGAGATGTCGAAGGATCCGGAGGTCTCCACCAGCACGGTCTTGCCGCGCCGCTGCAGCGCCGCCGCCAGCGCCGGCGTGCCGGGCTGGGCAAGCGGCTCGCCGCCGGTGATCTCCACCAGCGGGATGTCATGGCGGCAGGCCTCTTCGACCAGCGCCTCGAGGCGCCAGCGGCGGCCTTCGAAGAAGGCGTACTCGGTGTCGCACCAGCGGCAGCGCAGCGGGCATCCGGTGGTGCGGAGGAACACGCACGGGCGCCCCGCCCAGGTCGATTCGCCCTGGATCGAGACGAAGATCTCGTTGATCGCCAGCGAGATGGGCTCGATTTCCTCGTTGGCGGGGCGGCCGCGCGAGGTAGCAGCGGCGGGTGGAGGCGGGCTAGCGGTCCGCGCCGTCGCCACCGAGGGCGATGAGAGACGCCGTCTACGGTTCGTCGCCGGCATAATCGGTCGGATCCTCGATCCCGGCCCCCTGGAACCCCTGGCGGCGCAGGATGCAGGCATCGCAGATGCCACAGGCGCGGCCATCGGGTGCGGGATCGTAGCAAGAGTGCGTCAAGCTGAAGTTTACCCCCAACTCCATACCCTTTCTAATCGTCTCGGCCTTCGTCAAGTTGAGGATCGGCGCGTGGATGCGGAACTTGCGGCCGCCTTCGACCCCGGCCCTCGTCGCCAGGTTGGCGAGTTGCTCGAAGGCGGCGATGAACTCGGGCCGGCAGTCCGGGTAGCCGCTGTAATCACGGGCGTTGGCGCCGATGTAGATGTCGGAGATCTCGAGCACCTCGGCCCAGGCGAGCGCCAGCGACAGCAGGACGGTGTTGCGCGCCGGGACGTAGGTGGCGGGGATCGAGCCGCCCATGGCCTCGGGCCGGCGACCCTGGGGCACCGGTATGGAGTCGGTCAGCGCCGAGCCACCGAAGGCCCGCAGATCCACCTTGATGATCCGATGCGCCGCCGCGCCGAGGAAAAGGGCGGTGCGGCGGGCGGCGGCGAGCTCGGCGTGGTGCCGCTGGCCGTAATCGACGGTGAGCGCGTAACAGTCGATGCCCTCGCCGCGGGCGATCGCCAGGACCGTCGCCGAATCGAGGCCGCCGGACAGCAGGATCACGGCGCCACGCCGTTCCTCGAGGCGAACCCGCCGCGGTTCCTCGGTCTCGGCGACGCGGGACAGCGAGCTCTGGATGCCGGAGCCGGCCGTCCGTGAATCGTGGGGCCTGCGCTTGCCCGTCATGGCGTGCATGGAAGCCCCCGTGCCCGGGACCGGCGGTCTCCCGCCGGCGAACGCTGACGGCGCGTTTCCGGTTATGGTCGCTCCCGTCCGGTCAGGAACCGTTGCCCGACCCTCCGGTCGGGGCCGGGCTGGTGATCAGGCGACCAAAGCGCTCGCGCAGGCCGTCGGCGGCGCGGTGCGAGAACATCCCGGCGAGGCCGGCCAGCGCCAAAAACCCCCAGGGGTTGATCGGTGAGTCTCCCTGCTCGAGAACCAGCAGCAACGAGCGAAACACGAAGAACACGAGGAGCGCCATGGCGCCGCCTTCGATCGGGCGCATGATGATGGAAAGCGATCGTTTGGCGTCGAAGGCGCCGCCGCCGACGTCATCGAAGAGGCGCGAGGCGCCGCGGGTGATCGCCCCCAGGATGCCGATTACGACGCAGAGCTGGAGCAGCACCGGGTCGTTGACGTTGCCGTCCTCCTGCAGGTTCGGGTACTCGTAGAACAAGTACCCCAGCGTCGCGACGAAGAACGCGACGCAGTAGATGCTCAAGATGACGATGAGGATGACGTCGGTCTTGTCATATTGCCTATCGATCATCTGGGATTTCCCTTCGACGTATACACGCATGGTCCCGGCAGCCCCCCACGGAGGCCGCAGCGCGGCATCCGGCTGCGGCATTGTCAAAGCGTAGGCGACCACACACTAGTCGAAATGCTAAGCGGATCACAACCGGGTCCCGTCGCAAAAGAGACTTCCATAGATCGAGGGTTCACGAATATTCACGATGTCGCGTGCTTCACCGCTCGCAGCCGATTCATCTCATCCTCCACCTGGTCGCGGAGGGGCGCGAGGGCCGCGCCGATGTCGTCGGGAATTCCAGCGGCGCCGTCGATGAAGGCCGCCAGCGAGGCGTACTCGGAAAGCGTATGCGCGGCCAGCCGAGTCGCCGCCCGCCATCCCAGCTCGACGCTGGCCCGCGCCAGCGTCGCGGCGAGCCGGCGGGCGATAGGCGCCCCGATTCGCCCGGCAGGGTAGGGGGTGCTCCCCACCCTGCGGATCAGCTCGTCGAGACGGGCGGCCCGCTCTTCGGCCGCCAACGCCTGGCTCGCCAGGGCCTCGCCCGGCGGTCCCGGCAATCGTGCCAGCCCCCGCCGCAGCGGAGACCCCCACCGTTCCAGCGCCAGCGCTCGCTGCAGCCGCCGGGCCACCCACTGGCGCGACAGCGAAGGCTCCTCGAGCATGCCGGTGCCCGCAAAAGGTCTCTGAGAGGCTGTTTCTGGCCGCGAGGAGGTGCGCACCCGAAAAAAATAGCACCGACCCCAAGAAATTTCGCAAAAACCCCCGCAAAAAACGCGGCAGCTCCGTTAACAGGGTACAAACGCGATCCTGACAAGCTCGCGACCGCCATCCCGCCGGTCCCCAGGGAGTGCGATCGCGAGCTTTTTTTTTTGACTCGCGGAGGCTCGACGGGGCCATCTCCCGCAAGCCCAAGCGCCATACCCATCACACTTCCCCCACGGCCTGTTAGAATGGCGCCTTGCGAGGAGATGTGGGACATGACGCAGCTTCCGGTAGAGGTGCTCTCCGAAGAGGAGGCAGCGCGTCTGATCGCCCAACCCGATCGCGACGACGTCCACGAGCTGCGCGACGCGGCGATCCTGTCGGTCCTGTACTACGCCGCCGCAACCGCGAGCGAGATCGCCGACCTGGACATCGGTGACCTCGACCGCGAGGGGGCCGAAATTCGCTTCCGCGGCGAGCAGCGCCGGCCGCGCCGCGTCCCGCTGGAGGGACCGCTGGCCGAGATCCTGGGGCGGTACCTCGAGCAGTCCCGCCGCCTGCTGCTCGCCCACGGCGGGGCGACCGGCGACGACGAGCTCCCGGCGGTGTTCGTCACCAACAAGGGGCACCGCGTCCACGTCCGCGACATCCGGCAGATCCTTGGCACCCACAGCAAGGCCGCCGGGCTCAAGGCCGCCGTCAACTACAACACGCTGCGGCTGTCGCGCGCCTGGCATCTGCGGGAGGCCGGCGAGGCGCCGGAGAAGATCCAGCGCATGCTCGGGGCCTCGGGGCGCTCGGGACGGCGGGTGGTCTGAACCTGCTAAGGGCTCGTGACGAAATAAGTGCGTCACACCGAGGCCGAGCGAGAAGCCCGCTGGCAAGGCGCGCGACCGAGGCGTACCCACCGTCGTACGTCGCAGGGAGCGCAACGCAGCCAGCGGGTTTCGCAGCCGGCCGAATGTAG
>DASWHK010000016.1:0-49822 GCA_036398215.1 Acidobacteriota bacterium
CGAAGCCGGCATCAACATCGACTACGCCTACACCTTGACGTCGACCGTCGCCGGCGAGGCTGCCTTCGTGCTTGCCGTCGTCGACCCGCATGCCGCCGAGGACCTGCTGGAGTAGAAGCCGTGGCGTCGCCTCCGCCCGCCAATGGATCGCAGCCGTCTCGGTTACTCGATCTTCCCCGAAATCTCGTCGCAGCCGAAGTCGTCGCCGATCCGCACGCACAGCTCCAGCGGGTTGTTGAGATTCGGAAGGTTGGCGTCCCAGCCGGTGACGTTGAGGTTGTAGACGCCCCCGCGCACCCACGTGATGTGGACGAGCAGCCGGGTGTCACCGACGAGATCGTGGAAGCGGAAGAGACGGCCGCCGAAGTTGCCGTCGAACGAGCCCGCCGGGATCACGAACTCGGTGCCTTCGACGGTCAGCACGACGTCTTCCGCCGTCGGGTTGACGCCGTCCCCGTTCACCAGGTCGACCTCGAAGTTGCCGTTGAACCAGAAGATGAGGGAGTGGTTGCTCTTGCTGTTGATCTGGGCCCGGTGGAGCTGGAAGCCGAGGAAATCGACGACGACGCCGCCCGGATCCTCGGGAACCACGATCGTGACGACGCACGAGATCGGCGAGTTGACACCATCGGCGGCCGTGAACGCGACCTCATAGATGCCGGCGTCGGCGCCGGTCGGTGTCCACGAGAACACGCTGCTGAGGCCGGTCCCGGTGTCCGGCAGCCCGGGGCTCATCGTTGCGCCGGCGGGCAGCCCCGAGACGCTCAACGTGACCCCGTTGTCGTCGTCGGCGTTGACCGTGAAGCTCACGGTGTCGCCGAGGGCCGGCGTGAGCGTCTGGCCACAAGCGTCGGAGCTCAGCGTTGGCGGGTTATCGGGCACGGGCTCGGCGACGACGAAGATGGACAGCGACGTCACGGTGCCGCAGATGACGTCGTTGGTCGTATCGAGCGAGGTCGTGGCGTCCTGCCAATTGTTGGTGTCGTCGTCGTAGTGCAGGAGTGCCAGCGTGTCCTCGTCGACGAACGCCATGCCGCCGTAGTTGATGCAAATCAACACGTCGGTGAACTCCGCGGTGGTGGAAATGTCGAAGTACACTGGCGGCGTGCCGAGCACGAAGCCCGCCGGCAGGGTGGGCCCGGTCTCTGCCGTCGTCAGGGTCGTATCGCCGGCGACGGTGACGTTGACGAAGGTTACGCTTACCGGCGTGTCCCCTGTCGTCTCGTCGACGGGGGTGACGGCAACGTTGGTGCCCGCCGGCGTGTTCACCGGAGGCGCCAGCGGCTGGAAGGCCACGTACCGCGGCTTGGGCGCCGGGGTGCCGCTGAGCACGGTGGTGACGACCGAGTTGCCGTTGGACGGATCGATCACCGAGACCCGCCGGCTCAGGAAGTGAGCGACCACGACGAAGGCGCCGTCGGCCGAGAACGAGATGCCATGCAGGCTGTCGGCCGCTGTCGCTGGCACAAGGTCGACCGTGTCGACCGAGTAGTCAGTGGTATTGATGACGGCGACGTCGCCGGCACCTTTGAGCGTCACGTACACCAGCGTCCCGTCGGCGCTGACGGTCAGCTCTTGCGGGCCGTCGCCGACGCCGGCGATCGAGAACACGGAGTTGGTGGCGGTGTCGATGACCGACACCGAGTCATCGTTGAAGTTCGCGACGTAGACGCGGTCGCCGAGCGGGCTGGCGGCGACGCCTTGCGGGATGTCCCCGACGGGCACGGTCGCCAGCAAGGCATTGCTCGCCGCGTCGAAGACCTTCACTTCGTCGGCGCTGGCGAGCGACACGTAGGCGCGATCGCCCAACGTGGTGGTGACGGCGTCGACGCCCCAGGCGCCGGAGGCGCCGCTGATCGTCGTCTGGCCGTTGCTGGCCGCCAGGTTGATGATGAAGAGCTTGTTGTTCCCGAAGCCGCCGTCGGTGATGAACAGCTTGTTGCCGTCCGGGCTGACGGCGATCTGCTCGGGTAGGGCGGCGCCGGTGAGGGCCACGTTGAAGCCCGCGTCGATCGCCCCGCCGGCGAGACGGCGCACCGTCGTGCCGACGATGAAGTAGGCGAAGTTGCCGTCGGGGCTGACCGCGACGCCGTTCGGCGTGCCGCCGAGCGCTCCAATGACGCTGGAAATGCCGGTGGGGTTGGCCGGGTCGTAGACCAGCAGCTGGTTGGTGCCTTGCAGGGTGACGTAGCCGTCCTGGGCGGCGGCGAGGGCCGGCGTCGAGATCGCGAAGGTAACCGCCAGCAGGACGGAAAGAAGGCGCTTGCAGGGCCTTACGGAAAGCAGGCGCTTGGAGCGCTCTGGAAGATCCGTTCGTGACCGCATGGTGACCACCTTCAAAGCTCTCGCCAGCAACGGCAGCGTCAGTCAACGCTGCACAACGCTGGACAGTTTCTCTCGCTAATCCGGCGCTCACCCTGCCGCAGATCTGCCTTGGTTTCAGCGGCATAGACCGAACGTTTTCTATGGGGCAGATCTAACAGGATCGAGTCGCCGACTGCAAGCCAAAAAGACCTTGCGGGAGACTCTCGATTCGATCGGAGAGCGGCGGGGCGGGGGCCGGGATCGCGGTTCCCGGCCCTGCCAGCCGGCGCCGGCGGCAGAGAAGGGGAGAGAGTCCGGGGGAGCGCCCGCTGGAGTCTGGTTTCGGCTGCCCGGACGTTCGGTCATAATGGGAGGCAGACGGCGGCCGGGCCTCCTGCAGCCGTGTTGCCGTCGTGCTTTTTTGCCCACCCCGTGAGCCCATGAACCCGTCGTTTCGCAGCCCCGGAATCGGGACCATCGCCGCGGTCGTGGCCGCCGCCCTCCTCGCGGCCCCTGCGATGGCCGCGGTCCTGGCCGCCGCCCTGCTCGCGGCGCCGGCGATGGCCGCTCCCGCCCAGGATCGCGCCAAGCTCGGCGAGCGGGCGATCGACGCCGCCGCGGTGCTCGAGGAGATCATGGGGACGCCCGACGCCAGCATCCCCGAGTCGCTGCTGCGCGATTCGCGCTGCGTGGCGGTGATTCCGGGGGTGGTCAAGGTCGGGTTCATCTTCGGCGGCCGCCACGGCCGCGGGCTGCTGAGCTGCCGGGTCGGCGCCGGCTGGAGCCGGCCCTCGTACATCGCCATCACCGGCGGCTCCTTCGGCCTTCAGATCGGCGCCCAGGCCACCGACTTCGTCCTGGTCTTCTCCAACGAGCGCGCCGCCAGGGCGCTGGTCACGCGCAAGATCACCCTGGGCGGCGATGCTTCGGTCTCGGCGGGCCCGGTGGGCCGCACGGCCGAAGCCGGTACCGACGCGACCTTCCGCACCGAGATCTACTCGTACTCGCGCTCCAAGGGGCTTTTCGCCGGGCTGTCGCTGGAAGGCTCGTCGCTGAGCGTCGATACTGCCGCCAACGGCGCGGTGTACGAGCACCAGATCGACGCCGCGGCGTTGCTGTTCGATTCCAGCGGCCCGGTCCCCGACGAGGTCGCGCCCTTCCTGCGGGCGCTGCAGCGTCACGACCCGGCGGGGTTCTGAAGTGTCGCCGATCGCTGCAGCACGCGGCCTCGACAACGACCTTCCGAAGGAGGACGCGCCATGCTCGCCGATGAGCCGCGCGCCTCGGGGCGGATCGAGGACGCAGGCGCGGCGCGGCATTGCCGGAGGCTCGACATGAGCGCCATACCCGACGCCCTGCTCCGCGAGCGTATCGACGAGGGCCGGCTCGTCGAGTCGGTCGACGAGATGTCGGAGGAGTACAAGCGCGAGCTGCGGCACATCGTGACGGTCTCCGGCGATACCGAGCTGCTGAGCGCTCCCGCTTACTACTACGCCGCCCGCAAGGCCCCGTCGGTCAACAGCATGATCTCGGCGATGGCGATCGTCCAGGACGAGCTCGGCCACGCCCACATCGCCTACCGCGTCCTCGAGGACCTCGGGGTCAGCCGCGAGTGGCTGATGTTCGAGCGCCAGCCACACGAGTTCCGCTATCCCTACGCCTTCGACGTGCCGCTCGACTCCTGGGTGGAGCTGTGCGTGGCCAATGCCCTCTACGACCAGGCCGGCTACTGCCTGCTCAGCGACGTCCACGACAACACCTCCTACGGGCCCTGGAAGCGCGGCCTGGTCAAGGTCGGCAAGGAGGAGAACTTTCATCTGCTGCACGGCCGCCGCTGGATGCAGCGGCTGGTCGACAGCGGCGCCGAGGGCCGCCAGCTCGTCGAGGATGCGGTGCGCTGGATGTTCCCGATGACCGTCGAGTGGTTCGGGCTGCCCGACGACCTCAAGACCCACAGCAGCCAGCTCGATTACAAGATGAAGGGGCTCAGCAACGACCAGCTGCGCCAGTACTGGATGGACGAGGTGGTGCCGTTCTGCCGGCAGATCGGCCTCGACGTGCCGGTGCACCGCACCGCCGACGACAGCGCCTGGGAGCTCGAGTACGACCTGCCGGTGTCGTTCGACGAGAAGGAGAAACGCTGGGATTTCGACGATCACATCACCTGGGATGCGGTTGTGAAGCGCTGGAAGGCGCGGGGCCCGCGCAACCTGGCGATGATCGAGGAGATCCAGCGCTCCGCCGGGGACTTTTCGTGGATGTTCAAGGACCTCTGATCGCCCGATGAGCAGCGACCTGCAGCTCGTCCACGATCGCGACGCCGGCACCGCCGGCCTGTGGGCGGCGCTGCGCGAGGTCATGGACCCCGAGGTGCCGGTCAGCCTCGTCGATCTGGGGCTCATTTATGAGGTGCGTCGGCGGGACGGCCGAGTGGAGGTGGACCTGTCGTTCACCGCGACCGCCTGCCCGGCGATGGGCTTCATCCAGGAGGACATCCGCTCGCGGCTGCTGGCCGAGCCCGGCGTCGACGAGGTGACGACCCGCATCGTCTGGGAGCCGCCGTGGACGCCGGAGCGCATCAGCGAGACGGGAAGAAGACAGCTGGAGGGCTTCGGCATCTCGGTCTGACGGAGTGTACGGCGGTCCGCGGCGATCCTCGCCTGGGCCCTCCCGCATCCCGGCGGATCGAGCCAGACGCGCCCCCACCGAGGAGCCGGCACGAGCATGGCCACGCGGCAGCTTTATGAGGTCTTCGCGCGCAAGACGCGCGCCGAGCCGCTCGCCCACGTCGGCACCGTGCACGCCAGCGGCGACGAGCTCGCCAAGGTGTATGCGCGCACGACCTACGACGAGGAGAGCTGGGCGGAGATGGTGGTAGTCCAGCGCGGCGCGATGATCACCGTGCTCGCGCTCGAGCCGCTGGTCAAGCCGGAGGAGGGGGGATCGTGAGCGCGCCGATCGACGCCCGAAGAGGGAGGGACGCGACCGCCGTGATCGACCCGGAGAGGGGGGATCGTGAGCGCGCCGATCGACGCCGGAAGAGGGCGGGACGCGACCGCCGTGATTGACCCCGAGGAGGGCGGAGCGTGACCGCGTCGATTGGCCCCGAGGACCTCGCCCCCGAGGCGCGCAGGCTGCTGGCCGGCTGGCTGGTGGCGATGTCCGACAGCAAGCATGTCCTCGGCCTCCGCTACGCCGAGTGGTGCACGGGGGCCCCGGAGCTGGAGGCCGACATCGCCGCCAGCGCCATGGCGCAGTTCGAGCTCGGTCACGCCCGAGTGCTGCGCGGCGTGCTCGCCGACCTGCCCGAAGACCCGCGCGGTGCGAGCCGCGACAGCGATCCGGCGAGCTGGTACAGCATCGCCGCCCTCGACGCGCCGTTCGCCGACTGGACCGAGCTGGTGGTCGCCAACGCGCTGGTCGACACGCTGCTGACGATCAACCTGCGAGCGGCGCTGGAGGGGTCCTTCCGGCCGCTGACCCAGCGGCTCCGCAAGGTGCTGGCCGAGGAGGAGTACCACGCGGTGCACGCCGGCGCCTGGGTCCGGCGCCTGGCGCGCGGACCGGCAACCTCGATCGACCGGCTCGGCGCCGCCACCGGCGCGGCCTGGCCGGCCTGCCTGGCCTGGTTCGGGCCCGCGGAAGGCAACGGCCTCGACGAGCTCCACGACGCCGGCGTGCTCGCCGACGGCGCCGCCGGCCTGCGCCGCCGCTGGCTCGACGTGGTGGAGCCCATGTTCGCCGGCGGGGTGACGCTCGATCCCGAGCCAGCGATCGACTGGGAGGGCTGGAGCCCCGCCTCCCGCCGCCACGGCGCCCCTGCCTTCGACGAGCGCTGCTTCGAGATGATCACCGGCGCCCGGACCCGCGCGCTGGGCGTCAGGGATTGACGGCCGCGATGGGCGCCGATCGCACGCCGTACACCGAGTCGCTGCCGCCGTCGGTGACCTGCCCCTTCTGTGGCGGCCGCGACACCCGGCCGCTGGCGACCTTCGGGTCGCTGCTGATGACCTCCCAGTACTACTGCGACGCCTGCCGGACGCCGTTCGAGTGGCTGCGGCGGGAGTCGGTCGAGCCGCGGCGCCGCGAACCGAACCGGGCGCGGGGCCGTGAGCCGGACGAGGCGCGGGAGCGCGAGCCGGACGGGGCGTGGGGTCGGGAACCGGAGGGGGCCCAAGGCAAGCAACCGGACAGCGGCGATGATCGCCGGCCCGGGAAGCGCGGGGCAACCGCCGGCGAGCGGCGCGCCAAGGCACGGGCCGGCGACTCATGATCGAGGTCCGCCAGGCGCGCGAGGCAGACGTCGGCGCCATCAGCGAGATCTTTCGCGCCTCGTACGGAGACAACTACACGTTCCCGGAGTTCTACCAGGAGGAGTTCCTCAAGAAGCTGGTCTTCAGCGACGACACCCTGGTGCTGGTCGCCGAGGACAGCGACGACAAGCGGCTGCTCGGCACCGCCTCGGTGGTCCTTGAGGTCGGCTCGCTCACCGACCTGGTCGGCGAGTTCGGACGCCTGGCCGTGCATCCCGACGGCCGCGGCCGCGGCCTCGGCAACCTGTTGATGGAGGCCCGCCTCGAGCGCGTCCGCGACCGCCTCCACGTCGGCCTGGTCGACGGCCGCGTCGTCCATCCGATCACCCAGAAGATCTCGCAGGCGCACGGCTTCGCGCCGGTCGGCTTCGTGCCGATGATGGCGCAGTTCGGCGACCACCGAGAGAGCCTGGCCTGGCTGGTGCAGTACTTCGGCGACGCCCTCGAGCTGCGCCGCAACCACCCCCGCATCGTCGCCGAGGCCTACCACCTGGCGACGATGGCGATGGAGAACGTCGGCATCGCGCCCGACGTCATCGTCGACGAGGAATCGACCGCCTACCCGCAGGTCGGCGGCTTCGAGGTCCAGGAGCTGACCACCGAGGGTTACGCGGCACTGCTGCGCATCGAGCGCGGCCGGGTGCGGCGGCGCGAGATCTTCGGGCCCCTGTCGCTCCACTACGGGTTCTTCAAGATCAAGGCGCGCCAGTCCAGCTATCTGATCGCCCGCCAGCAGGGGAGGGTGGTCGGCGCCATCGGCTTCACCCACGACGAGCACGAGCGCAACGTGCGCATCTTCGAGATGATCCACCTCGACGACGAGGTCATCCGCTTCCTGCTCGAGGAGCTCGGCGAGCGCTGTCAGGCCTGGGGCGTCGTCGCCGTGCAGGTCGGCGTCGGCGCCGACGCCACGCGCATGCAGCGGACGTTGCTGGAGCTCGGCTTTCTGCCGGCCGCGTACGTGCCCGCGCACGCCTTTCACGAGGTCGAGCGCGTCGACGTGATCACCTTCCTGCGCCTGCTCGAGCCGCTCGACCTCGGTGACCTCGAGCTGATCTCGCCGACCCGCGAGGTCGCCCAGCTGGTCGTCGAGAGCTTCGCCCGCCGCGAGGTGTTCCCCGAGCTGCGGGCGGCCGTCGGGGAAATCGCCCTGTTCGCCGGGCTGACCGACGAGCAGGCGCTGCGGGTGGCCGGCTCCTGCGGCCACGTGACGCTGGCGCCCGGCGAGACGCTCTTCGCCGCCGGCGATCCGTCCGATGTCATGTACCTGCTGCTCGCCGGCGAGGCGGAGCGTGTGCTGCCCGACGGCTGCGAGGCCGGGACCTTCGGGCCCGGCAGCTCGCTCGGCGCCGTGGCGATGCTCACCGGCGGCGAGCACGTCGCCACCGCCACCGCCAAGAGCGACGTCCACGCGGGGGTGATCAGCCGCACCGCCTTTGCCGCGCTGGTGCGCCAGCGGCCGGACATCGGCGTGGTCCTGTACCGCAACCTGGCGCGGGCCTTTGGCTCGCAGCTCCGCCAGGCCGACCTCGAGCACGAGGACGGGGCCGGGTGGCGACTATCCACCGCCGATGGGGCGGAGATAAAATAAGATCAACCTGTCTGCAAAAACGACGCGCGCAGCGCTTCCTCGAAACCGCGCTGCGCACTTCAGGTTCCACAGCGGGAGCTGTCCGACGCTCGTCGGTCCTCCCGTCGCCGAGGCTCGACGATGGGCATCAAGGTCGCTGAGGTGATGGTCCCGAGGGTGCTGGTGGCGCAGCCCACCGACGCGGTGGCCTATGTCCGCGAGATCATGCGCGGCCAGGGCTTCCACGCCGTTCCGGTGATCGACGACGAGGACCGCCCCGCCGGCATCATCACTTCCAACGACCTGATCGACGCGCCTCGCGACGACATGGAGGTCGGCGACGTCATGCGGAAGACGCCGCCGAAGGTGGACCAGGACGCCCCGATCCACGTCGCCGCCCGGATGATGCGCGAGCAGCACGTCCACCACCTGCTGGTGATGGAAGACGGCGAGATCGTCGGCATCCTCAGCTCCCTCGACCTGCTCAAGGTGATCGAGGACGAGCACTCCGCCTGAGTCGTCGTTCGATTCGATCGCGACGCCGCGCCTGGTGTGACCGGCACCGTGCCCACACGCACGCCCCAGCGCTTCCGCCTCGCCCGCGCATGCCTCCGCCCGGGCCGCTAGACTCGACGCCATGCTCGAGCTTCGCGGTGTCAGCAAGCGTTTCGGCGACCGGGTTGCCGTGATGCCCACCGACCTGCGCTTCGAGGAGGGCTCCACCACCGTCCTGATCGGCCCGAGCGGCTGCGGCAAGTCGACGCTGCTGCGCCTCATGATCGGCTTGCTGTGGCCCGACGCGGGCGCCGTCGTCGTGGACGGGGAGCCGCTGTCGCCGGCAAATGTCTTCGACGTCCGCCGTCGCATGGGCTACGTCATCCAGAGCGGCGGGCTCTTTCCGCACCTCACGGCGCGCGGCAACGTGACGTTGATGGCGCGCCATCTGGGCTGGGCGCCGGCGCGGGCGGCAACGAGGCTGGAGGAGCTGGCGGCGCTGACCCGCTTCGACGTCGAGCTGTGGGAGCGGTTTCCCCGCCAGCTGTCGGGCGGCCAGCAGCAACGGGTCAGCCTGATGCGGGCGCTGATGCTCGAGCCCGAGGTGCTGCTCCTCGACGAGCCGCTCGGGGCCCTCGATCCGATGATCCGCGCCGGCCTCCAGGACCAGCTGCGCGAGATCTTCCGGAAACTGGGCAAGACGGTGGTCCTGGTGACCCACGACCTCGGCGAGGCCGGGCATTTCGGCGATCGGATCGTGTTGATGCGCGGCGGACGCATCGTCCAGGAGGGCGGCCTGCAGGCGCTGATCGAGACGCCGGCCGACGCCTTCGTACGCGATTTCCTGGCGGCGCAGCGTGGCTTCCGGCCGGGAGCGCCAGCGTGATGGCTTCCCGCGACAGCGGCCGGGCAACGCGATCCTTTCTCGCCTCACTGGCGGGCTCTTCGCCCATTCCCCCTCGGAAAGGGTGGGACGTATCCCGCCGCCCTCTGGCTCGGAAAGGGTGGAACGTATCCGGCCGCCCTCTGGCCGGGGCGGCGCTGGCGCTGGCCCTTGCGGCCCCGGCCTTCGGCTGCGCGGAGCCGCCGGGGGCGGGAGGACCGTTGGTCACGGTCGGCTCCAAGGCCTTCACCGAGTCGGTGGTGCTCGGCGAGATCATCGCGACGCTGGCGGGCTCGGCGGGCGCCGCCGGCGAGCATCGGCGCCAGCTGGGCGGCACCCGGGTGGTGTGGAACGCCTTGCGGGCTGGGGAGATCGACATCTACGCCGAGTACACCGGCACCATCGGCGAGGAGATCCTCGGCGGCGGCGAGCTCGACGACGATGCCATGCGCGAGGCGCTGGCTCGGCAAGGGGTGATGATGAGCCGGCCCCTCGGCTTCGACAACACCTACGTCATCGGCATGCGCGCCGAGGTTGCCGAGCGGCTGGGGATCGAATCGATCGCGGACCTGCGCGCCCATCCCGGGCTGCGCTTCGGCTTCAGCAACGAGTTCATGGATCGGGCCGATGGCTGGCCCGGCCTCCGGGCTCGCTATGGCCTGCCCCAGCGCGACGTGCGCGGCCTCGACCACGACCTCGCCTATCGGGGCATCGAGAGCGGCGCCATCGACGCGATCGACCTGTACTCGACCGACGCCGAGATCGCGTTGTACGGCCTGCGATCCCTGCGCGACGACCTCGGCCACTTTCCCGACTACCGCGCCGTGCTGCTGTTCCGCGACGGGCTCGGCGAGCGGGCGCCCGCGGCGCTGGCGGCCATCCTGGGCCTCGAAGGGGCGATCTCGGCGGACGAGATGATCGCCATGAACGCCCGCGCCAAGCTCGAGCTGGTGCCCGAGCGGCGCGTGGCGGTCGATTTCGCCGCCGTCCGTTTCGGGCTCCAGGAGCAGGCCGTGATCGACGGCCCCGTGCAGCGGCTGCGCCGCAACCTCGCCGGCCACCTGTGGCTGGTGTCGGCGTCCCTGTTCGCGGCGGTGCTTCTCGCCGTGCCCCTGGGGATCGTCGCGGCGCGGCGGCCGCGCACCGGGCAGGTGATCCTCGGCGCCGTCGGGATCGTCCAGACCATCCCTTCGCTGGCGCTGTTCGTCTTCATGATCCCGGTGCTCGGCATCGGGGCCCGGCCGGCGATCGTGGCGCTGTTCCTCTACAGTCTGCTGCCGATCGTCCGCAACACCCACGCCGGCATCGTCGGCATACCCGCGGAGATGATCGAGTCGGCGGCCGCCCTCGGCCTGCGGCCGCCGGCGCGGCTGCGGCTGGTCGAGCTGCCGCTCGCCTCCCGCGCCATCCTCGCCGGCGTCAAAACCTCGGCGGTGATCAACGTCGGGACGGCGACGCTGGCGGCGCTGATCGGCGCCCCCGGGTTCGGCCAGCCGATCCTCACTGGCATCCGCCTGGCCGACAACTCGAGGATCATGGAAGGCGCGATCCCGGCGGCGTTGCTGGCGCTGGCGGCGCAGGGTCTCTTCGAGCTCGCCGAGCGCTGGCTGGTGCCGCGCGGCTTGCGCATCGATAGCGGCGAGGTGCCGTCACGGCCTGCTGAGGCATAATGGGGCGTCCTGCAAGCGAGGCACGCCATGGCGAAGGTCCGTCGAAAGAAAGCGATCCCGGTCATCGGCTGGCGCGAGTGGGTCTCGCTGCCGGAGCTGGGGATCGACACGATCAAGGCCAAGATCGATACCGGGGCGCGCTCGTCGGCGCTGCACGCCACCAACCTCACCCGCTTCACGCGCGAGGGCCGGCCGTGGTTGCGGTTCGGCGTCCACCCCCTCCAGCATGGACCGATGACGATCGTCGCCGAGGCCGAGGTCGTCGACGAGCGCCGGGTTCGCAACCCCGGCGCGCGCAGCGAGATGCGGCCGGTGATCCGCACGCCGATCGCGCTGCTGGACCTTGTCTGGGAGATCGAGCTCACCCTGACGCCGCGCTGGGGCATGGGCTTCCGCATGCTGCTCGGCCGCCAGGCGTTGCGGCGCCGCTTTCTCGTCGATCCGGGGCGCTCTTTCTTCGGCAAGCGGCCGCAGATCGAGCGCCGGGTCCGCGAGAAGGTCGCCAAGGAGCGGCAGCCGCGATGAGCACCCAGGTCAGACCGATGAAGATCGGCGTCCTGTCGATGGACCCGGGCCTCTACTCGACCCAGCGGCTGGTCGAGGCCGGGCTGCAGCGTGGCCACACGGTGAAGGTCATCAACTACCTGCGCTGCTACATGGACATCACCGCCCGCCGGCCGATGGTCATGTACCAGGGCAAGCCCCTCGACGATCTCGACGCCGTGATCCCGCGCATCGGCGCCTCGCGGACCTTCTACGGCACTGCCGTGGTGCGCCAGTTCGAGATGATGCAAGTGTTCACCGCCATCGAGTCACAGGCGATCTCGCGCTCGCGCGACAAGCTGCGCAGCCTGCAGATCCTGGCGCGTGCCGGCGTCGAGCTGCCGGTGACCGGCTTCGCCCACCACATCAAGGACAGCAGCGGCTTGATCGAGATCGTCGGCGGCGCGCCGCTGGTCATCAAGCTCCTCGAAGGCACCCAGGGGCTGGGGGTGGTGCTCGCCGAGACCAAGTCGGCGGCGCAGTCGGTCATCGAGGCGTTCCGGGGCCTCGATGCCAACATCCTGGTGCAGCAGTTCGTCAAGGAAGCCAAGGGCGAGGACATTCGGGCCATCGTCGTCGGCCGCCGGGTGGTCGCCGCCATGCACCGCAAGGCGCCGCCCGGCGAGTTCCGCTCCAACCTCCACCGCGGCGGCACCGCCAACCCGATCAAGCTCAAGCCCGAGGAACGGCGCATCGCGGTGAAGGCGGCGCGCACCCTCGGGCTCAACATCGCCGGCGTCGACCTGCTGCGCTCGTCGCAGGGCCCGCTGGTGCTCGAGGTCAACTCCTCGCCGGGCCTCGAGGGCATCGAGAAGGCGTCCAACGAGGACGTCGCGCGGGCGATCATCAAGTTCGTCGAGAGCCACGCCAAGCCGGCCCGCAAGCGCCGCAGCACGCGCTATTGAGAGGGCGGCGGGCATGAAGATCGGCGGCAAGGAGGTCCCCCGCGGGCAGCGCGCCCACATCGAGATCCCGGTCGGCCGCATGCCGTCGCAGGCGATGGTCAGCCTGCCGGTGCGCGCCTTTTGCGGCAGCCAGGAAGGGGTATCCCTGTGGCTGAGCGCGGCGATCCACGGCGACGAGATCAACGGCGTCGAGATCATCCGTCGGGTCCTCGAGGTGATCAACCCGGCACAGCTCGCCGGCAACGTCATCGCGGCGCCGATCGTCAACGTCTTCGGGTTCGCCTCCCAGTCGCGCTACCTGCCCGACCGTCGCGACCTCAACCGCTCGTTTCCCGGGTCCCGGAAGGGATCGCTGGCGGCCCGTCTGGCCAAGATCTTCATGGCCGAGATCGTCGAGGGCTGCTCCCACGGCATCGACATTCATACCGGCGCCGCCGGCCGCGTGAATCTCCCCCAGGTGCGTTGCAACCTCAACGACGAGGCGACGCGGGGGTGCGCCGAGGCCTTCGGGGCGCCGGTCATGGTGCACTCGCGGGGGCCGGGCGGCTCGCTGCGGCGGGCGGCGACGGCGCGCGGCAAGCGCGTCCTCGTCTACGAGGCCGGCGAGGTCCAGCGCTACAACCCCGGGGCGATCGAGGTCGGCGTCGAGGGGGTGCTGCGGGTGATGGCGGCGCTGGGGATGATCGCGCCGCGGCCGGGCCGCGAGGCGCCACCGCCGGTGGCCAGCTTCCGGCAGCAGTGGGTCAGGGCGCAGCGCGGCGGGATCGTCCACATCAACGTCGCCCTCGGCGATCGGGTCGTCCGGCGGCAGCCGCTGGCGGCGATCTCCGATCCGTTCGGCGATCGCGCCCATCTGATCCGCTCGCCGGCCGAGGGCTACGTGATCGGCTGCATCACCAACCCGCTGGTCCACCGCGGCGTCGCGGTGCTCCACCTGGCCCGCGTCGAGAGCGACGTCAACGGCGCCCCGATGCCCGCCCAGCTCGACAACGGGATCGGTCCGTGAACGCCATCACCTTTGCCGCGGCGTTGCTGCATCCTGGCCCAAGGGGCTCGCTGCACTGCACGAGGGCGTATGCCCACCCCTGCGTGATCTACGACTTCGTCTCGTTCTCGCTCGACAACGGGATCGGTTCGTGAACGCCCTCACCTTTGCCGGCGAGCGGCGGGTCGAGTACGCAGCCGTCGAGGAGCCGCGGGTCGAGGCGCCCGGCGACGCCATCGTCAGGGTTCGGGCGGCGGCCATCTGCGGATCCGACCTGCACCCGTTCCACGGCCGCGAGAAGGGCCTCGATCACGGCACGGTGATGGGCCACGAGTTCGTCGGTGAGGTCGTCGAGGTGGGCCGGGAGGCGCCGAGCTCGCTGGTCGGTGAGACGGTCTTCAGTCCGTTCACAACGAGCTGTGGCGACTGCTTCTACTGCCGGGTGGGGCTCACCTGCCGCTGCGCTACGGGACAGCTTTTCGGCTGGGTCAGCGAGGGCGCCGGCCTGCAGGGCGGGCAGGCCGAGTATGTCCGAGTGCCGCTCGCCGCCGGCACGCTGATGGCGGTCCCCGAGGGCGTCGGCGTCGAGGATGCCCTGCTGCTCGGCGACATCCTCTCGACCGGGTTCTTTGGCGCGGAACAGGCCGGCATCGGGGTGCTCGGCGCCGGCGGCGGGATCGAGCCTGCCGCCGGCGCCGGCCGTGGCACCTACGTCGTCGTCGGTTGCGGGCCCGTGGGGCTGATGACGATCATCGCCGCCCGCGAGCTCGGCGCCGAGGAGCTGTTCGCCGTCGACGCGATCCCCGAGCGGCTGGCGCTGGCGGAGGAGCTCGGCGCCGTGCCGCTCAGCTACCGCGACGACCCGGTGGTCGAGATCCTCCGCGAAGCCACGGACGGTCGCGGCGCCGACGCCGTCATGGAGGCCGTCGGGGCGCGGGCGGCGAGCGAGCTGGCGATCACCCTGCTGCGCCCCGGCGGAGTGCTGTCGTCGGTGGGGGTGCACACCGACCAGAGCTTCGGGTTCACGCCGGTCGAGGCGTACGACAAGAACCTCACCTTCCGCAGCGGCCGCTGCCCGGCGCGCGCCTACATGCAGCGGCTGGTGCCGCTGGTGCGGGCCGAGCGCCTCGGCGCGGCGCAGGTCTTCACGCACCGCCTGCCGCTGCGCGAGGGCGTCCGCGGCTACGAGATCTTCGACCAGAAGCTCGACGGCTGCATCAAGGTGCTGCTGGAGCCGACGGCGTAGGCCTTTGCCCGAGGTGCCAGCGGCGCACTTGTTGCCGGGTCCGGCGAACTTCCGTCTGGCTCCCGGCGCCGCGTCCCCGGATCATCGAGGGCGCGCTGGATCCCGCGAAGCGGGGCGAAGCTGCGGGCTCGGGCGCGGCGAGGAGCGGGCAGATCGTAGATAATCGCGGGGACCTGCACGCGCGAATCAGCACGGAGGCAACCGATGGAGCTGCTTCAACAGACCTATTTGGGCAATACCCTGCTGCAGTGGAGCCTGGCGCTCGGCGTCGCCCTCTTCGTCTTTCTCGCCTTCCAGGTCGCCAAGTCGATCGCCGTCGCGAGGTTGAAGAAGATCGCCGCGAAGACGGTAACCGACCTCGACGACTTCGCCGTCGAGCTACTCGGCAGCACCAAGCAGATCCTGATCCTGGTGCTGGCGCTCTACGCGGGCACCTACATGCTGGAGCTCGAGGAGGCGACGCGCGAGTCGGTGCGCGACCTCCTCGACAGCGCCGCGATCCTGGTCTTCCTGTTGCAGGCGGCGCTGTGGGGCAACCAGATCATCGGCTTTGCGGTCACCCGCTTCACCCGCCAGCGGATGGCGGCCGACGATCCGGCGGTCAGCACCATCGTGGCGCTGATGGGCACCGTTTCGCGGATCGTCTTCTTCACGATGATCGTGCTAGTGGCGCTCGGCAGCGTCGGTTTCGACGTCACGGCGCTGGTCACCGGCGTCGGCATCGGCGGCATCGCCATCGCGATGGCCGTCCAGGGGATCCTTTCCGACCTGTTCGGCTCGTTGACGATCGCCCTCGACAAGCCCTTCGAGGTCGGCGACTTCATCACCGTCGGCGAGTTCAGAGGCACCGTCGAGCACGTCGGGCTGAAGAGCACCCGGCT
The DNA here is from genome assembly GCA_036398215.1 of Acidobacteriota bacterium. GTDB lineage: Bacteria > Acidobacteriota > UBA890 > UBA890 > UBA890 > DASWHK01. Next base: position 15,796 of record DASWHK010000016.1, read on the forward strand.
GCGCAGCATGACCGGCGAGCAGCTGGTGCTGGGAAACAACGACCTGCTCAGCAGCCGCGTGCGCAACTTCAAGCGGATGAGCGAGCGCCGCGGCGTGATCGCGATCGGCGTCGTCTACCAGACCAGCGCCGCGCAGCTCGAGGCGATCCCGGGGATGATCAAGCAGATCATCGACGAGCAGCCGATGGCGCGCTTCGATCGGACGCACTTCGTCGCCTTCGGTGATTTCTCGCTCAACTTCGAGATCGTCTTCTGGGTCACCAGCCCGGCCTACGTCGACTTGATGGACACCACCCAGGCGATCAACCTGGATATCGTCCGCCGTTTCGAGGCCGAGGGCATCGAGTTCGCCTACCCGACCCAGACGCTGTTCGTCGAGAAGGAGGAGGAGGAGAAGGAGAAGAAAGAGGAGGAGGCGGCGGAGAAGAAGAAGAACGAGAAGGAGAAGGACGGGTCTTGAGCCTGCGGAGCGTTCCCGCCATTCGATTCGCGGGGAATCGCCGCCCCCGGGTTCCCCGCGCCCGTCGACAAGACATGACGATCCACGACGCTCGGCCGGAGAGGCGCGACATGGCGGGTGCGGTGCGCCCTCGCGGCGGAAAGGCTCCTCGATATCTTCTCGGCCTCCGACTCGCCGTCATCCGTGGCGTCGCTGCCGCGGGGCTGGCGGCGCTGACCGTCACGGCGTCGCCTGCTTGCTCGCGGACGCCGTTGGAGGGCTCCGCCGGTAGCCACATCCAGCTCGACCCGTCCTACGCGCCGATCGCCGAGGCGCTGGGCGGGGCGATCGCCGGCGAGATGGAGCGTCACGCGCTTCCCGCGCTCGCCATCGCTCTCGTCGACGGCGATCGCACGGTGTGGGCGGAGGCGTTTGGGCGCGCGGAGCTGGACGAGGGCAGAGACCGCGCCGCCGATCTCGACACCGTCTTTCGGGTCGGCTCGGTCTCCAAGCTGTTCACCGACATCGCCATCATGCAGCTGGTCGAGGCGGGTGAGGTCGACCTCGACGCGCCGGTTATCGAGTATCTGCCGGAGCTGACGCCCGCCAACCCCTTCGGCGCGCCGCTGACCCTGCGGCAGCTCATGGCGCACCGCTCCGGGATGGTCCGCGAGCCGCCCGTCGGCCACTACTTCGACGACACCGAGCCGAGCCTGGAGGCCACGGTCGGCAGCCTGGCGGCGACGACGCTGGTGGTGCCGCCGGAATCGCAGGCGAAGTACTCCAACGCCGCCATCGCCGCGGTCGGCTACGTGCTGGAGCGGCGCACGGGTGAGCCGTTCGCCGCCGCGCTGCAGCGAAGCGTGCTCGAGCCGCTGGGCATGGACGCCAGCGCCTTCGAGCCCACCCCGGCGGTGCGCGATCGCCTCGCCGACGCTCTCATGTGGGGCATCGACGGCCGCGAGTTCCGCGCCCCGACGTTCGAGCTCGGCATGGCGCCGGCCGGCAGCATGTACGCCACGGTCGGCGACCTGGCGCGCTTCATGATCGCCATGTTGCGCGGCGGCGAGGGCGAGCGCGGCCGGGTGCTCGAGGCGGCGACGCTGGCGCAGATGTGGACGCCGCAGTTCGCCGATCCCGGCGCCGACACCGGCTTCGGCATCGGCTTCAACCTGTCGCGGCTCGACGGCCATCGCCGCCTCGGCCACGGCGGCGCCATCTACGGCTTCGCGACCGAGCTGGCGATGCTTCCCGACGACGGCCTCGGCGTCGTCGTGGTCACCACCCGCGACATCGCCAACGCCGTGACCACGAGCCTCGCCGACGCGACGCTGCGGGCGGCGCTGGCCCTGCGGGCCGGCGCCGAGCCGCCGGCCTACGAGCCCGTGCTGTCCTTGCAGGCGCAGTACGGGGAGCTCGCCGCCGAGATCGCCGGCCGCCGGCGGCCCGACCCGCAGGGCGCGGTCGCCGGCGCAGCGCCCACGAAAGCTGCGGCGGGCGGTCGGCCCGCGGGGACCGCGGCGGCCGTCGAGCCCATCCCGCCGCCGCCGCCGCCGGAGATGGAAGGGCTGATCGGCGAGTACGGCTGGGACTACGACGTGCTGTTCGTGCTCGAGCACCAGGGCGGGCTGGCAGCCCTCATCGAGTGGTTCTTCTTCTATCCGCTGGAGAGGATCGGGGAGGACCGCTACCGCTTCCCGCCGGTGGGCCTCTACGAGAACGAGCAGCTCGTCTTCGAGCGCGGGCCCGACGGGACCGCCACGGCGGCGATCCTCGGCGTTCCTCCGCAGCAAGCGAACGCCGTCCCGGCGATCGCTCCGAACGCTACCGGCGGCGCACCCGCCGCCGGCGCCGCGAACGCCGCCGGTCCCCAGCTTCCTCCGAGCGCCATGCCCTGGGGCGTTCGCTTCCCCCGCCGCGCCGTCGGCACGCCCGCCGGCGAGACCTTCAAGATCACGCCGGTGCGGCCGGTCGAGGAGCTGCGCGCCGAGGCGATGGCGGCGTCGCCGCCGGGCGAGACGCCCCCCGAAGGCGGCTTCCGCGAGCCCGACCTGGTCGAGCTCGTCGACCTCGATCCCACCATTGAGCTCGACGTTCGCTATGCGACGACCAACAACTTCATGGACGCCGTCTTCTACGAGCAGCCGCGCGCCTTCCTGCAGCGGCCGGCGGCCGAGGCGCTGGCCCGCGCCCACCGCGCCGTGGCGGCCGAGGGCTACGGCCTGTTGATCCACGACGCCTATCGCCCCTGGCACGTCACCAGGATGTTCTGGGACGCGACCCCCGAGGGGATGAAGGACTTCGTCGCCAACCCCGCCGGCGGCTCGCGCCACAACCGCGGCGCCGCCGTCGACCTGACGCTGTACGAGCTGGCGAGCGGCCGGCCCGTCGAGATGGTCGGCGGCTACGACGAGTTCACCGAGCGCTCGTTTCCCGACTACCCCGGCGGCACCAGCCGCCAGCGCTGGCTGCGCGAGCTGCTGCGCGAGGCGATGGAGGCGCAGGGCTTTACGGTCTACGCGAACGAGTGGTGGCACTTCGACTACCGGGACTGGCGCCTCTACCCGATCCTCAACCTCACCTTCGATCGGATCGGGGACGCGGCGGCTTCGGAGGGCCGGGCCCCTGAGGCCGCGCAGAAAGCCGGCGACGGGGAGCACCGCCGCCGCCGCGCGCCCGCCGCGCCGAGAGTCAGCGACAGGGAGCGGAACCGCCGCCGCGCGCCCACCGCGCCGATCGTCGAAGGCGCCCGGTGAGTCGATTCACGCCCAGATCAAGGGCCGCCTGGCGCGCCTGGCTGGCGAAGAACCACGACGCCAGCGACGGCGTCTCGCTGGTCTTCTACAAGCGCGGCACCGGCAAGGAGAACCTCTCGTACGACGACGCGGTCGAGGAGGCGCTCTGCTTCGGCTGGATCGACAGCGTCAAGCGCTCCATCGACGAGGAGCGCTACCAGTTCCGCTTCACCCCGCGCAAGAAGAACAGCAAGTGGTCGCCGTCCAACAAGAAGCGGGTGGAGCGCCTGGTCGCCGCGGGCGAGATGACCCCGACCGGCCAGCGGGCGATCGACGCCGCCAAGCGCAGCGGCGCCTGGGACGAGCCGGATCGACCCGCGATCGACCTGTCGATGCCCGCCGATCTCGCCGCCCGGCTGCGCCGCAACAAGGCCGCCCGGACCTTCTTCGAGGGCCTCGCCCCCTCGTATCGACGCCAGTTCATCGGCTGGATCGTCACCGCCAAGCGCGACGAGACCCGCCGGCGCCGCCTCGACGAGACGCTCGAGCTGCTCGCGCGGGGCGAGAAGCTGGGGATGCGGTGACGCGCCAGCGCTCGCCGGGGCCCGGCTACGAGCGGGCCTTCCAGGCGATGCTGGCGATGAAGAAGCTGCACATCGCGGCGCTAGAGGCGGCGTTCGAGGGCGCGACGTGAGGGTGAGCGCCGCCGGTCGCGGAATCATCGGTCGCGGTGGAGGTCGAGGCCGGCCGGTCGCATCAGGGATCGAATGGCTCGATGAGCCGAGCCCGCACGGGAGCCGGCGAGCCGGACCAGTTCATGGGAGAGGATCATCGCGTGACAATGACAACTGTTTTCGGCGCCGGGCGCAAGGGCCGAGGTTGCGGGAGCGGATGACATGAAGACACGCCGGCCGGTCGCGGGAGTCGCGGGGCCAAGGTTGCGGGAGGGGATGAGATGAAGACACGCGGGCTGGTTGCGCGAGTCGCGGTGGCTTCTGTTTTCCTCGCCGCGTGTGCCCCTCCGCCGGCGCCGGCGCCCGCCCCGGCGGTGATCGCCGAGGACTGGTCCGGCTTCGGCGACCTCGAGAACGTCCTGAACTGGACGCCCGAGCAGCAACTGCGCGGCTACCGGAACATCGACAAGATCTTCCCGACCCGGCCGGTGCGGGCGGGCGACGACCCCTACCCGCTGCCGCGCGGCGCCGCCGAGCTTGCGGACGTGAGCTACGAGATCGACGGCCGGGTCTTCGACGTCGACGGCTTCATCGAGCACAGCCACCTGGTCGGCCTGCTGGTCATCGACGGCGGCGAGATCGTCCTGGAGCGCTACGCGCGGGGCAACGGGCCCGAGACCCGCTGGTACTCGTTCTCGGTCGCCAAGTCGGTGGTCTCGATGCTGATCGGCGCCGCCGTGCGCGACGGCTACATCGAGAGCCTCGATACACCGGTGACTGCCTACCTGCCACTGCTCGCCGGCTCAGCCTACGACGGCGTGACGATCCGGCACGCGCTGCAGATGGCCTCGGGCGTCGAGTGGGACGAGGACTACGCCGATCCGGCGTCGGACGTCGTCAGCACCGGCGGCAGCGCGCTCGACCGGCTCCGCTACCTGCGCGCCAAGCCGCGCGTCGCGCCGCCGGGCGAGGTCTTCAACTACAACACCGGCGAGACCAACCTGCTCGGCGCCGTGCTACGGGCGGCGATCGGCAACAACCTGTCGACCTACCTGGAGAACGAGATCTGGCGACCCTTCGGCATGGAACACGACGCCAACTGGCTGCTGTTGTCGGCCGGCGGCGGCGAGCACGGCGGTTGCTGCATCAGCGCGACGCTGCGCGACTACGGCCGCATCGGCCTGTTCGCGATGCGCGAAGGCCGGCTTCGGGACGGCAAGCCGGTGCTGCCCGAGGGTTGGATGGCGCAATCGACGTCGCCCTCGCCTGCCAACGAGCGCTATGGTTACCTCTGGTGGTTGCGCGGCGACCGCGTCTACAGCGCGATCGGCATCTACGGCCAGGCGATCCACATCGACCCGGCCGCGGAGCTGATCATCGTTACCCACGGCGCCTGGCCGCAGGCCACCGGCCGTGAGTTTTCGCACCACCGCACGGCGTTCTTCGAGGCGGTGACCGCGGCGGCCAGGAACTGATCGACCCGAGAGAATGATCCGAGACTGTGATGGGTCCGAGAGAGTGATGGACCCGGAAAATGGCACGAGGGCGTGACCAACCCGAGAGAGTGATCGACAGATGACGCGTTGCCAATCTCGAGCCGGCTCCTTCATTGCGCGTTTTTTGGTTGTGTCGGCCTGCGCCGCCGCCCTGGCGTTGCCCGTCGACGGCGTGGCGGGTGCGCTGCGGCCGCAACCACGGCATCCGCAACGGCATCCACCGCAGCAGCAGCAGCAGCGGCAGGAGGAGCAACAGCAACAGCAACTGGAAGCGTCGTCCGCGCCGGCGCCGTCGAACGCGGGCCCGAGCTTCCGCGACGGCCAGGCGCAGATCGTCGAGGCGTTCGCCGACCCGGCGGCCTGGATCCGCGAGGAGCTGTGGGTCGAGGCCTCGTTCGACTCCGACGGCGACGGCAAGCCCGACCGCCTGCACGTCGCCGTCGTCCGGCCGGTGCAGACCGAGACGGAGGGCCTCCAGGTGCCGGTCATCTACGAGTCGAGCCCCTACTTCGCGGGGACCTCGGGCGCCCGCCAGTACCTGTGGAACGTGCGCCAGGAGGTCGGCGCGCCGTCGCCGCCGCGGGCGAGCCAGCCGCCGGTCGAGCCCCGCATCCGGCCGGGCATCTCCAACTCGCTGGTCGAGGACTGGGTGCCGCGGGGCTTTGCCGTGGTTCATTCCGAGGCGCCCGGCACCGGGTTGTCGGAGGGATGCCCTACGGTGGGCGGCCCGGTCGAGTCGCTCGCTCCCAAGGCCGTCATCGACTGGCTGAACGGCAGAGCGAAGGGCTTCACGACGCCGGACGGCGACCAGGAGGTGGCGGCGGGCTGGTCCACCGGCAAGGTCGGCATGACCGGCACGTCCTACAACGGCACGCTGCCGGTGGCGGCGGCGGCGACCGGCGTGGAGGGGCTCGAGGCGATCATCCCGATCGCCCCCAACAACTCCTACTACCGCTATTACCGCGCCAACGGCCTCGTCGTGCACCCGGGCGGCTGGCTGGGCGAGGACATCGACTTCCTCTACGACTTCGTCAACAGCGGCAACCCGGAGCGCCGCGCCCACTGCGACGCCACGGTGCGCGACGGCGAGATGGCGGCCGGGCGCGACCGCATCACCGGCGACTACAACGACTTCTGGGCGACCCGCGACCTGCTGCGTGACGTCGACGGCATCAGGGCGGCGACGTTGATGGCGCACGCCTTCAACGACTGGAACGTCAAGCCCGAGCACAGCGTCCTGGTCTACGAGGCGCTGAGGAGGAACGGCGTGCCGCGCCGGGCCTACTTCCACCAGGGCGGCCACGGCGGCGCGCCGCCGTTCGAGATGATGAACCGCTGGTTCACCCGCTACCTGTACGGCGTCGAGAACGGCGTCGAGGACGAGCCGAAGGCGTGGATCGTCCGCGAGGATGCGGACCGGATGAGCCCGACGCCCTACACGGAGTACCCGAACCCCGATGCCGCTCCGGTGGCGCTTTACCCGCGGGCGGGCGGGTCGCAAATTGGCGGCCTGTCCCTGGCGCGGGGCGCGGGGCAGGGCCGCGAGACGCTGATCGACAACTTCTCGTTCGGCGCCCAGGCGCTCGCCCAGGCCGAGTGGACCGACCACCGGCTGCTGTACGAGTCCCCGGAGCTGGCTGCGCCGGTGCATCTGTCGGGCTGGGCGCGCGTCACCGTGCGGCTCGCCTCCAGCAAGCCCGCCGCCAACCTGTCGGTCTACGTGGTCTCGCTGCCGTGGGTCGTGGGCGGCCGCAACCCGCGCGGCGGCATCGTGACCCGCGGTTGGGCGGATCCCCAGAACCACTCCTCCCTGACCGCCGGCGAGCCGCTCGTCCCGGGCACGTTCTACGACCTCACCTTCGAGCTGCAGCCCGATGACGAGATCATCCCGGCGGGTCAGCGAATCGGTCTGATGATCTTTTCGAGCGACCGCGACTTCACGCTCTGGCCCAACCCGGGCACCGAGCTGACCATCGACCTCGACGGCACCTCGATCGAGCTGCCGGTAGTTGGGGGCGCTCGCGCCCTACAGCAGGCTTTCGCCCGGTAGGGGACGAGCAGGCCGTGATGCGACGCCTCCCTTCCCGTCGAGGCGCGCGGTGAGGGCGGCTCTCGTTTTGTACGGCTGATCGGAATCACCGACGCCGGTCGCCACATCACGGTGCGAGACAACCTGATCCGACCGATCACCGCGTGGACGACCCAGCGAAAGTACAGGAGATGGGTCCGATGAAAAAGGAGCGAGACGAAGCGGCATACCTCGAGAGTCAAGCGGACCGGCTCGAGCAGTTCATCGATTTCAGCGATCCGCGAGCGGCGGTCTTCCCGAAGCTCAAGCCCTCCACTTCTCGGGTGACCCTGCGCATGCCCAGTTGGCTTTTGGACGAGCTCAAGCGCGAGGCCAATCGGCGCGACGTGCCCTATCAGTCGCTGTTGAAAGTGGTGCTGGCGGACTGGCTGCGGAAGCAGAGCGCCGCCTGAACCAGCCTCCCTCTCCGCTGCCGGCCGGCCGTCCTGTATGGTTCCGTCTCGAGGCCGCGCTGCTTACCGCACTGGCGGCGTCAGCTCGATTCGGTAGCGACGGATCTGCGGGAAGGGATCGATCGCGAGCGTGAAGAGGTAGGGGGTCTCGCCCGGGGCGGCGCCGGTGAGGAGCAGGCGGCTGAATTCGAAGAGGTCCTCGCCGATTTCGACGTGATCGACGAGGAGCTCTGGAGGTAGCCGTCCCGGGATGCCCTGCCGGAAAGAGCGGAGCCGAGTCATATCTCGATACACCAAACCCGAACTCAGAAGCGGGAATGGTGTATCAAAATATGGTCAGTCCGTGCGACGCTGGACGATGGTCGATCTTGTGAGCGCCGGCCCGGTCCCGTTCAGCGGGCGCCTGGCCTCCGCTCGGCGAGCTGCCGCAGGATCGGCTCCAGCCAGGCGCGGCCGGCGGCGTCGAAGGGCTGCTCCTGACCGTCGACGAGCCACTCGAAGCGCGGCCCTGCGCCCTCCTCGCCGGTGATGTAGAGGCGGCGATGGCCGCCGTCGGCGGCACGCTCGTCGATCAGCAGGAGGCCGTCGGGGCCCAGCTCGAGGGCGTCGATCGTCTCCGCGAGCCGCACCCGGCCGAGCCGGACGGCCAGGAAACGGTTGCCCTCGTCGTCGGTCCAGCCGGAGCTGCGCACGAAATCGCCCGCGATGGCGAGGGATGGAATGTCCACCGCGATCGCCGGCAGCTTGATGTCGGGCATCACGATCTCCGGGATCTCGACGGTGATGGGGGCCAGCGGCGCCATCTCCGGGAAGAGGATCTCCGGGATCTCGACGCTGAAGGGCGGCAAAGGTGCCATGTTCGGCATCACGATCTCGGGGACCTCAAACGTGAAAGGCGGCAGCGGCGCCATGTGCGGGAAGACGATCGCCGGAATCTCGATCGTGATGGGCGGCAGCGGGGCCATCTCGGGCATCACGAACTCGGGAATCTCGACGGTAAGGGGCGCCAGCGGCGCGATGTCGGGTATGACGAGCTCGGGGCTCTCGAACGCGAACGCCGGCGGCGCGGGCGAGCTTTCCATCTCCTCCCGCTCGAACGACACGAAGATGTTGCCGCGCAGCGTCATGCGGCGGCTCACGTAGCGAAGGATCTCTTCGGCCCACTCGCGGGCCTCGGCGTCGAGCTCGGCGCTCTGGTTGGCCACCAGGTAGGTGATGTCGAGCCCGCCATCGCGCGCCTCCACCTCGAGGTGGCGATCGCCCTCGCTCAGCCGCAGCCAGCCGTCGTCATCGAGGGCGAGACGTTCGATCTCGCCGCGCAACCGGCGCACGCCTTGCGCCTGGATACGAATGTCTCCGGCGGCGGGCTCGGGGCGCTGTTGCGCGGTCGCAGCCGCGGGCCGGTTCGTAGCGACGGCTTCTGCGGCGGCCGCGGGCGCGCGCGCCGCGGCTGCCTGCGCCCTGGCTCCGGTCGAGGCTACGGTCGCGTGGCCGGGGAAAGCAGTCACCGCGGTCTGTTGTGCGGCCGTCGCAGTGACAGTCGTGCTGGCCCGCGGTGCGGCCGCCGGTGTTGCCGTCGCCCCTTGGGCCGGAGCGTTCGCCGCGGTTTGCTGAACCGCGACCTGAGCGGTGGTCGCGCGCTGGGGCGTGACGCTCGCCCCCGCCTGCGCGACCGCCGGTGTTGCCGTCGCCTGGTTCAGCGGAGCGGTCGCCGCAGCGGGCAGCGCCACGACCTGTGTGGTGGCAGCGCGTTGGGGCAGCGCGGTCGCTTGGGTTGGCCGCGCCGGGGCCTGAGCGGTGGTTGTGTTCTGGTGCAGCCCGGCGGACGCCGGCTGCAGCGCCGCCACCGGCAGCGCCGCGAAGACGAACGTGGTCAGCAATAGCGATCGGTGCAGGGTGGTCATCTTCTGTCTTCTCGCGAGGGGATCGAGGATGGAGAGCAGGCGGCTTTCGAGGTTGGAGCGGCGGGCGAGGGCGAGGGCGCCGGCGACCGCCGGCCGCGGCGCGCCGAACTCGCGGGCGATCGAGACCAGCGTTTCGGCGTAGGCGTGCGGCGGCACGCCGGCGAGCAGGACGACGTCGTCACAGGCGCGCTCCTGCTCCGCCAGCATGCGCCGAGCCGCCAGCCAGGCGAGCGGGTGGAACCAGAAGAGCGCGCAGGCGGCCTGGGCGATCGTCCGGCTGACGGAATCGGCGCGCTTGACGTGGGCGAGCTCGTGAAGGGCGACGGCGCGCAGCCGCGGCCGCGACCAGGAGGCGGCCTCCGCGGGCAGGTACAGGATCGGGCGCAGGAACCCCCAGGTCATCGGGACGGTTCGCGATCGCCCGTGGAGCACCGTGACCGGCCGTCGCAGCTCCAGGTCCCGGGCGGCCTTCCGCGCCGCCTCCACGCAGGGGCCGGCGCGCAACGCCAGCGCTCGGCGGGCTAGGCGCGACCGCTGGAAGAACCCGGCCCCCAGGCTGACGGTCATCATGGCCGCGCCGGCCAGCCAGATGGCGCCCAGCCACATGGACGACGCCGTCGAGATGGATCGGTAGGCGGCCAGCAAGGCGGACGGCGCTCCAGAGGCCGGAGGATCGAAACCTACGCCCAACCAGCCCGGCGTGCGGTAACGCGCGGTCGAATCTGCGGCCGCGGCGAGGTGTGGAGCAGTCTCTCCGATCGCGTTGACCGCCATCCTGACCGCGGGCGGCGGAGCGCCGATCGTGCCGCCCGCCATCGAGCTCGGGACCGCCGATGAAGTCGGCGCTCCCTTCTCCGTCGAGCCGGCGTCCTCGAAGCTGCCGCCCCCCGAGAGGCCAACCGGCAGCCACGTCGGCGACCACGCTGGCAGCAACAGGGTGAACGCCGGCAGCGCCAGCAGCACCAGCAGCGCGCACGCCCAGACGAAGTGGCGGCCCGCGGCTGAGGCGCGGCGGGCGGCGGCGGCGACGGCCACGGCGGCGATCAGGACGAGCGTTGCCTTCAACACGATCTGGATCGCGAGGCCGACCGGAAGGCTCATCGCTCGCGTCCCCGGTCGCGGGCCCTGCGGATCAGCTCCTCGAGCCGCTCCAGCTCGTCCTCGCCCAGCTCGGTGTCCGGCATCTCGAGGATGGCGCTGACGGTGCGGACCTCGGAGCCGTCGAAGAACGTCTCCATCAGGTGCTCGAGCGCCGAGCGCCGCGCCTCGGTCACCGAGACGACCGGCGTGTAGACGTACCGCTTGCCGTCGTGCTCGTGGCGGATGACCTTCTTTTCGCGCAGCAGGCGCAGCGCCGAGCGGATGGCCGAGTAGCTGGCATCGTCGATCTCCTCCTGGATCTCGGCGACGGTGGCGCGGCCGCGGCGGTGGACGACGTCCATGATCTGGCGCTCGCGGCGGGAGAGGTCGATGTGCGGTGGCTTGCTCATGGTGTTGCGCGTCGGTCGGCGCGACTCGGCTTGTCGCTCGCCTCGTGAGCTTCGCGAGCTCCGGCGGACATCGCGCGGCGCCCCGAGGATTCTTGAATGGTGGAAAATCACCACATGCTCAAATAAGAGCACATCCGCCCACGAGCCGCAAGGGCGAAATCGAGGCGCGACGGAAGATGGCCGGCGCGAGGATGGAGCGACCTCACGGCACGTCGCGATCCTCTGCGTCGACGGGCCGGCAGCGCTCCGGGCTTCGCGGCGGCGCCCGGTGGCTCGTCGGGCTCGGGCCCGTGTCGCGCCGGGTTCGAGCCTCCGGGGCGGTCAGCGCCGGTAGACGATCTCGCCGCCGAGGATCGTGAGATCGACGCGGGCTTCCGGGATTCGCCCCATCGGCACGGTCATGATGTTGCCGGACAGCACCACGATGTCGGCGAGCTTGCCCGGCGTGATCGAGCCCTTGAGGTGCTCCTCGAAGGCGGCGTAGGCGGCGTTGATCGTGTAGGAGGCGAGGGCCTCCTCGCGGCTCATCGCCTGCTCCGGGTAGAAGGCGTCGCCGTTGCGGTCGATGCGGGCCACCGACGAGTAGAAGCTGGCGATCGGATCGATGTCCTCGACCGGCACGTCGGTGCCGTTGGCGATGATCGCCCCCGAGTCCAGCAGGTCGCGCCACACGTAGGCGCCCGACGCGGCGCGCTCGTCGCCTAGGCGGATCGGGATCCACGGGGCGTCCGAGGTGCAGTGGACGCCCTGCATGGCGGCGATGACGCCGAGCTGCCCGAAGCGGGGGATGTCGTCGGGGTGCAGGTGCTGGGCATGCTCGATGCGCCAGCGCAGGTCGGTCCTGCCGGGGTTGGCGGCGAACACCCGCTCATAGATGTCGAGCACCTCGCGGTTGGCGCGGTCGCCGATGGCGTGGGTGTTGACCTGGAAGCCGTTGGCGATGGCGATCTCGCAGGTGCGCTCGATGTCCTCGACGGGCTCGAGCACCAGCCCGGCGGTGTCGGGCATGTCGGCGAAGGGCTCCAGCAGCCAGGCGCCGTGCGAGCCGAGGGCGCCGTCGATCTGCCGCTTGATCGAGCGCACGGCGAGGAAGTCGTTGCCCTCGGGGATGATCAGGTAGTCGGGGAGCCGTTCGGCCATGGCCTCGTTGGACTCGCGCCGCACCATCACGTAGAGGCGCACCGGCAGGGCGCCCTCGGCGGCGAGGTGGCGGAAGAAGTCGATCGTCTCGAAGCTCGAGCCGGCGTCCTGGAAGCTGGTGACCCCCTTGGCCAGCGCCTCCTCGCCGGCGAGCTGCACCATGCGGCGGCGCTGCGCGTCGACCTCGGCGGGGTCGCGATCGGCGTTGTCGGCGGCGATCCGCGCGTCGACGATCCGCTGCGCGGTCTCGCGCAGCAGGCCGGTCGGGTTGCCGGCGGCGTCGCGCACGATCGTGCCGCCGGCCGGGTCCGGCGTGTCGCGGTCGATGCCGGCGAGCTGCATTGCCAGCGCGTTGGCGAACGAGGCGTGGCCGGAGGCGTGTCCCAGGTGCACGGGGTTCGCCGGCGAGACCTCGCTGAGGCCGGTGTGCAGCGGCACGCCGTCGACGCTGCCGGCCGGCAGGCTGTCCCACTTCTCCTGGTGCCAGCCGCGCCCCTCGATCCATTCGCCCGGCTCGGCCCCTTGCGCGGCCCCGGCGACCATCGTCACGATCTCGTCCCAGTTGCGGACCTCGGTCAGGTCGAGGATGAGCTTGGACTCGCCCAGGCTCATGTAGTGGCCGTGGCCCTCGATGAATCCGGGGATCGCCAGGCGTCCGGCGAGATCGACCACGTCCGTGTCCGGGCCGATATAGGGGGCGATCTCCTCGTCGGAGCCGGCGGCGGTGATCGTGAAGCCCTTGATGGCGACGGCCTCGGCGGCGGGCAGGCCGTCATCGACGGTCACCACCATGCCGTGGTGGAGCACCAGGTCGGCCGGCGCGACGTCGGGAGCCTGGCCGCCGCAGGCGACGGCCAGCGGCGTCGCGGCGAGCACGACGGCGATTCGAGAACAGATTCGAGAACAGGCGCGGCCGTCGAGGCGGCGAGGGCGAAGATCGTGCATGGGGCGACTCTCTCTCGTGGAACGGCGGGCGAGGGGGCGGTGACGGCGTTGATCGTGCATTGGCGCGACTCTCTCTCGTTGGACGCGGGCAGTGGGGACTGAGGGTTCGTCTTCTCGCTGCGGAATTTGGTCAGTGCCTCACGATCGACGTTCGACGTGGGCAGTGGGGAGTGAGGGCTCGTCCGCGACCCCAGCGGGGCGGCGACGGCCGTCCCGCGGGTTCCGGCGCAGATGGTAACAGGGAGCCGAGCGGCTTCCCCGGGGGGGCGCGGCTCAGCCGGATCGATGCCCCGAGAACGCTCGGTCGGGGAATGGTCCGGCGGCGGAGGAGTGAAGAGGCCTTGCTCGCGGCTCTGGACGCGTTGCGAACACCGTGTTATAACGGCTAACGATGCAATGATTGTCGTTGCACCGTCTTTCGATGTACAGCCGCCAACAAGCGGCGCCAACCCGAGCACGCGTCGCGGGACGCCTCGTGACTGGAGCTGAAGGTGGCCACTTCGTCAATCAAAAGGCCTTCGCGCAACCCCCCTCCGGAAAGGTGGGAGGAGCAGTTGCCGCTGACCGCGGTGACCTTTCACACGTTGCTCTGTTTGATCGACGGCCCCATGCACGGGTACGCGATCGCGCGGCAGATCGAGGAGCGCAGCGGCCAGCGGATTCGCATGGGCCCGGGGACGCTCTACGGCTCGCTGCATCGCCTGCGCGAGCTCGACTACATCGAGGAGTGTGATCCTCCCGATGGCGGCGAGTCGGAGAGGCGGCGCTACTACCGCCTGACGGACTACGGTCGCCAGGTGCTCGAAGCCGAGGCACAGCGCCTCGCCGAGGACGTTCGCCTGCTGCGCTCCAAGAAGGTGATCAGGTGAGTGCCGGCGACCTGAGCGAGCGGCTCTACGGCGCCCTGATTCGCCTCTACCCACCGGCCTTCCGGCGCCGCTACGCGGCCGACATGCTCGGTCACTTCCGGCAGCGCCGCGACGAGCTGCGCGGCCGGCCGCTGCCGCTGCGCGTCTTGTCTCTTGCCGCCGAGATCGGCCTCGACCTGATCGTTTCCCTGCCGCGCGAGTACCTCGCCGCGTCGCTGACCGCGCTCGCTCATTTCGGCCGCGATCTGCGGCTGGCGATGCGGTTGCTGCGGCAACGGCCTTCCTTCTCGCTGACCGTGATCGTGACCCTGGCCCTGGCGATCGGCGCCAACGCCGCCGTGTTCTCGCTGGTCAATGGGGTGCTGATCGCGCCGCTGCCGTACCGCGAGCCGGATCGGCTCGCATGGCTCTACCTGAGGAACTCATCCACCTTTCGATTGACGTTGTCGGTGGCCGACTGGAACGGCCTCCGCGAGCAGCACGAGAGCTTCGCGTCGATCGCCGCGCTGCGGATCGCCGAGCTTGCCGCCACCGGGGCGGAGCGTCCCGAGCACGTCCGCGCCGCCCGGGTCACGGCCGGGTTCTTCGAGACGTTTGGCGTGCAGGCGGCGCGCGGGCGCACGTTCCTGGAAGGCGAGGACGAGGTCGGGGCGCCGCCGGTCGCGGTTCTCGGGCATGCCTTCGCGGAACGGTACTTCGGCGCCGGCATCGACCCGATCGGTCGCCCGGTGACGCTCGACGGCGTTCCCCATACCGTCGTCGGCGTGCTGGCGCCGGGCGTCGAACGGGTCGTCTACGGGGCCGAGGCCTGGGTGCCCTTGCCGATGCCGACCCCGTCGCGCCGCGGGCCGTTCGGCCTGCAGGTGTTCGCGCGGCTCGCCGACGGGCGAACGCTGGAGCATGCCGCCGCCGAGCTCGAGACCGTCAGCCGCGGGCTGTTCACGCAATGGGCGTCCAGCTTCCAGGACGAGGAGGCCAGGCTCACCCCCTATCCGCTGCGCGAGATCGTGCTCGGCGACACCGGCCGCCGCCTCGCCCTCGTGTTCGGGGCCGTCGCGCTCGTCCTGCTGGTGGCGATCGCCAACGTCGCCAACCTGATGCTGGCCCGCGCCTCGAGCCGTCGCCGGGAGCTCGTCGTGCGCGCCGCCCTGGGGGCGAGCCCCGAGCGGCTGGCGAGCGCCGTCCTCGCCGAGGGCCTGGTGCTGTCGGCGGCCGGCGGTCTGGGCGGCCTGGCCATCGCGGCGGTTGCCGTGCGCGGCTTCCGCGCCACCGGTCTCTCGGTGCCGCGCCTCGCCGAGGTGGGCGTCGATCTGCGGGCCGTCGCCTTCGTCGCCGCGATCGTCGTCGCCTCGACCTTGCTGCTCGCCGCCGCCCAGCTCTTGTTCGGCTTCGGCCGCACCGCCGCATCGATGGGCGTGGCGCGCACGGCAACCGCGTCGCCGTCGACCCGGCGCTTCCAGGGATCCCTCATCGCCCTCGAGTTCGCCCTCACCGTGCCGTTGCTGGTGGCGGCGGGCTTGTTGCTGAACAGCTTCGCCCGCCTGCAAGCGGTGGATCCCGGGTTCGATCCCGGCGGCGTCGTGGCCGCCACGATCAGCCTTCCGGAGCAGCGCTATCCCGAACTGGGCAACCTGGTGAGCTTCTGGGAGCAGCTCGAGCAGGACGTCCTGGAGGTCCCCGGCGTCATCGCCGTCGGCGCCGTGGCCGGGCTGCCGCCGGACACGTTCGGCGCGACGAACAACTTCGACCTCATCGACAAGCCCGTCCCGTCGGGTGCGAGCCAACCGCAGGCGCCCTGGTCGGCGGCCGACCCGGGCTTCCTCGCGGCCCTCGGTGTGCCGCTGATCGAGGGCCGCTGGTTCACGGACGCCGACGCCGATGGACCGCCGGTTCTCGTCGTCACCCAAGATTGGGCGGAGCGCTACTACCCCGATGAGAGCGCCCTCGGCAAGCAGCTCGTCTCCGGGGGTTGCTATGCCTGCGAGCCCAACACCATCGTCGGGGTGATCGGCGACCTCAAGTACGACGGGCTCACCAGCCACGGAGAGGTCGTCTTCGAGCCGGCCACCGGGCGCTGGTTGCGCTCGTTGAGCCTGGTCGTGCGCACGGCGGGGCGGCCGGAAACCGTGATCGCTCCGCTGCGCGAGCGCCTGCGCGCCATCGATCCCGAGCTGCCCGTGCAAGTGGCGACGATGGAAGAGCGCCTGTCGGCGGCGGTCGCCGAGCCGCGACAGTGGACGATCCTCCTGGGAGTGTTCGCGGCGCTGACCGCGCTGATGTCGGCGCTCGGGGTCTCCGGCGTCCTCGCCTACCACGTGCGCCGGCAGGTGCGCGAGATCGGCGTGCGCAAGGCGCTCGGCGCCGGCGATGCCGAGCTGGTGCGCTTCGTGGTCGGCCGTGGCATGTTCCTCGTCGGCGCCGGCAGCGCCGCGGGCCTCGCCTTGTCGCTGTACGTCGCCCGCTGGATCGAGCCGTTCCTGTTCCAGGTCAGCGCCACCGACCCGCTGACGCTGGCCGCCGTCAGCGGCCTGTTGGCGCTCGTTGCCCTCGGCGCCTGTTACCTGCCCGGTCGGCGGGCGGCGAAGGTCGATCCCGTCGAGGCACTCCTGACCGATTGATCGTCCCATAGGGCGGGCGTCGCCTTGCGGCGTCGAATCGTGTTAGAAAAAGGCCTTGATGACTTCGAACGATCCGTTTGTTCGTCGGATGAACGCGGCGTCGCGAAGCAAATGGACCCTGCGCACGCTGCTCGGCATCCTCGCCGTTGTCGGCTACGCCTGCTCGGAACCGCACGAGCTCGCCGACTGGACGATCCCGGTGGCGGACGGGACGCCGATCATGGAGTACGAGGTCGTGCCGCTCGAGGCGCGCGGTGGCGATCGGATCGAGCTCGTCCGGGACCTGGTGATCGGTGCGAACGCGGGAGACGGCGTCGATGGGTTCGACGGGTTTTACGGGGCCCGCGACCTCGTCGTCGATCCCGAGGGGCGGATGTTCGTCCTGGAGGCCGGTAACCATCGCGTGACGGTGTTCGATGCCGAGGGGTCGTTGCGGGGCTCGTTCGGCCGGCAAGGGCAGGGGCCGGGAGAGTTCATGCTCCCCGACTGGATCGCGCTGGTGGGCGACTCCATCGTGGTCAACGATCGGGTCGCCGGGCGGCTGAGCGCCTGGAGCCTCGCAGGCGATCATCTCGAGGACCATGCCCACGGTCGCCGGTTTCGGCCGGAGGTCGTTCGCGGTTCGGAGCGCGGCACGCTGATCGCCGCGCTCGGCGAGGAGCCCGAGGTCGGCTCGTCGCGCGGAAGCGTCGGTACCCAATCGCAGAGCGGCGAGCCCGAGGTTCCTTTCCCGCGCAACGTCACCGCGGAGTTCACCCTGGCGGGCGAACAAATCGCGCGGATCAGCGACGTTCCCATCCGCGGCCGGGTAGAGATCCGTCAGGGGCCCAACGTTTCCGATGACTTCGCCGACGGCTACAACCACGTCGACATCGCCGTGGACAGCGGTGACGATCAGCCCCGCTTCGCGATCGCCCGCAGCGGCGCCCTCTATCTCGCCGCCGGCGACGAGTATCAAGTGCTCGCCCTGGCGCCATCGGGCGAGCCTCGCTGGGCATTGCGAGCGTCACTGCCCATGCCCCCGTTCCAGATCAGGGAGATCGACGATCGAGTAGAGCGAACCGATCGCGCGTCGAGCCGCTCCGATTTCACCTGGGACGAGCTCCTCCCCGCCATCGACGCCATCCGCGTCGACGGACACGGCCACCTGTGGGTCTATCCCACGGATGAGCGTGTCGTCGCCGGCGGACCCGGCGAAAGGGCACCAGCCGGCAAGGTGGAGAGACAAGCGCCGCCCGCCCCGAAACCCGTCGACGTGTACTCGAGCGAGGGCGGGCTCCTGTACTCCGGCACGACGGATCTGCCCTTATGGCATGTATCCCTCGGCGACTTCGTCTACGCCCTCGCCGAGGATCAGGACAGTGGCGAGCGGCTCGTCGTCCGCTATCGCATCGTCGAGCCGTTCGCACAATGAGCACCGATAATGGCCACGGTGATGGAAACCGTGACCGTGCCCTTGGGGCGCAGGGGATAAGTCAGGGCCGAGATCACTGCTGCAACCGCGGCCAGGATCACCAACAGCGCTTCCATCAGCGGCCGCCCGAGAGGCGTGCCGCCGCCTCGCGGTGGGTGCGCGCGTCGTCCTCGCGTCCCTGGGCGGCGTGGATCTCGGCGAGGGGGGCGTAGCCAAGCGCCGAGTAGCCGATTCGGCCGGCGCGGGCTCGGCGCTGCCGCACGCCCGTTCACGTAGATCCGGGGCTTTCGAAGAGACGAGGCGCGCGGTTACGCTTGCACTCCATGGTCGGCGCGAGCACCCCAGACGGCGACCAGATCCAGGTACGGACACCATGAGCGACGATGCCGCGGCCCAGGTTGCCGCGACCCCGACAGCAGCGCCGCTCCGCTGGTGGCTACCGGCGCTGATCCTTTGCTCGGGCGGGTTGGCGTACGCCAGCAGCTTCGGCGGCGTGTTCCTGTTCGACGACGAGCCGTGGATTGTCTTGAATCGCGACCTGCATCGGCTGTGGCCGATCTGGGGCGCGGTATCGGAGACCTTGCGCCCGGTGGTCTTCTTCTCGTTTGCGGTGAACTACGCGATCAGCGGGCTGGCGACCTGGTCGTGGCACCTGGTCAACCTCGCCATTCACCTGCTCGCCGCGCTGGCGCTGTTCGGCGTCGTGCGGCGCTCGCTGTCGTTCGCTTCGATTCCCGGGCACCTGCGCGAGGCGGCCGACGGCATCGCCCTGGCGGTGGCGGCGATCTGGGTGGTGCACCCGCTCAACACGCAGGCAGTGACGTACATCGTCCAGCGCTCCGAATCGCTCGCGTCGCTGTTCTACTTGCTGACGCTGTACTGCTTCCTGCGCGGCGTCCAGGCGGGCGGCGCGCGCTGGCATGCGGCGTCGCTCGCGGCCTTCGCGCTCGGTCTCGGCAGCAAGGAGATCGTCGCCACCGCCCCGTTGCTGTTGCTGCTGTACGATCGCGCGTTCGTCACCGGATCCCTGCGCCGCAGCCTGCGCGAACGCTGGCCGGTGTACGGCGTCTTCGTGGTCGCTCCGCCGGCGCTGGTGCTGGCGCGCTGGCTCGCCGGGCTGCCCACCCTGTACATGTTCGCCAGCGCCTATGCCTCGCTCACCGGTCAGCGGCGCATTCCCACCGTGCAGGGAGTCAAGCTCGCCCCCCTCGAGCCCGGCGCCGTGACCTCGCTGCAGTACCTGATGACGCAGGCCGAGGCGGTGCTCCACTACATCCGACTCGCGGTGTGGCCGCATCCGCTGGTGTTCGACTACATGTGGCCGGTGGCTCGCGTCTTCTCGCAGGTGGCCCTGCCGGCCCTGGTTGTGCTCGGCCTGCTGTCCGCGACGGCCTGGGCCGCGCGCCGGCATCCGCGCACCGGCTTCGTGGCGGCGGCGTTCTTCCTGACCTTGGCGGTGAGCTCGAGCGTCATCCCGCTCGCCGACCCCGTCGTCGAGCACCGCATGTACCTGCCGCTCGCGGCGCTGGTGACGCTCGCCGTCCTGGCGGTCTGGACAGGAACCGTCCTCGGCCCGTTCCACGCCGTCCCGACGAACCACGCGGAGAGGTGCGGGCTGGCGCCCGTTCCCGCCGCGCGCCGGCGTTTCGCCGTCCTGACTCTCAGCCTGACCATCGTGGTTTTCGGCGGCGTGACGTTCCGTCGCAACCTCGATTACGGCAGCGCCGAGGCCATGTGGCGCGACGTGGTCGAGAAGCGACCGCAGAACGCGCGCGCCCACTACAACCTGGGCACGCTCCTGGGGGAGGACGAGCGGGTGGAAGCCGCGTTGGCGAGCTTCACGGAGGCCGTTCGTCTCGATCCCGGCTATGCGTGGGCGCACACCAACCTGGGGGTGGCGCATTTCCGGCTCGGTGACGCGCGCGCCGCGCGTGACAGCTACGAGACCGCGCTGCGCGTCGACCCGCGCCTGTCGAGCGCCCACAACAACCTGGGGATGCTGCTGGCGTCGCGCGGCGAGTGGGGCGCGGCGCAGCGTCACTTCGAGGCGGCGATCGCCAACATCTTCGATTTCACCGAGTCCGTGTTCGCTCGCAGGCCGCTGCTGGCGTATGCCCACGCCAACCTGGCGATGGCGTTTCTCGAACGCGGCGACCTCGAGGCGGCGCGGCGGAACGTGAAGAAAGCGCTTGAAAACGACCCCGAGCTGGCGGCGGCGCATGACGTGCTCGGTCGGGTACTCGCGGCCAGGGGTGACCTGGGCGGCGCCCTCGACGCCTACCGGCGGGCCATCGATCTGGATCCATCGCTGGCGGTGGCCCATCGCAATCTCGCCGCCGCGCTCATGGGGCTGGTCCGTCACGACGAAGCGCTCGCCGCGTACCGCGTCGCGATCGCAATCGACCCCGCCGTCCCCGCCGGGCACAACGATCTGGGCGCGGCCCTGGCCCGGCTCGGACGCGGCGCGGAGGC
Organism: Acidobacteriota bacterium; assembly: GCA_036398215.1. Taxonomy (GTDB): domain Bacteria; phylum Acidobacteriota; class UBA890; order UBA890; family UBA890; genus DASWHK01. The sequence goes on from DASWHK010000016.1 coordinate 36,473, forward strand.
CGAGGCGAGCTACCGCGCGGCGCTGCGCCTCGAGCCCGACTTCGCCGAGGCCCTCAACAACCTCGGCCTGCTGCTCGCCTCCCGCGGCGACACGAACGCCGCGCTCGATTCCTTCCGCCGGGCCGTGGCTGCCAGGCCGGGCTACGCCGAGGCGTACGACAACCTCGGCACGACGCTGGCCGACGCCGGCCGCACGGAAGAGGCCGTCACCGCCTATCTGCAGGCGCTTTTCGCGCGCCCCGATTTCGCCCGCGCCCACAACAACCTGGCGGTGGCCCTATGGAAGAGCGGGCGCGTCGACGATGCCGTGCCGCACTTTCGCGAGGCATTGCGCATCCGGCCGGACTACAGCCGGGCGCGGGAGAACCTCGCCAAGGTGTTGGAGCGACGCTGATGCGCCGTCTACCATCTGTTCCCGACTTCTTACCCCGAACGACCCGGTGCAAGATGTTCCCGAACCACTCCCGACTGGCGTTGGCGGCAGCCGTCATGCTCGCCTTGCTGATCGCCGCTGCTGCGGCGGGCACGGGGCAGGGCGAGGTGCCGCGGGAGCCCTACGTCGTCTCCGGCGCTTGCATGAACGACGTGCTCGGCCCCGCCTGCGGCGCCAGCGTCCCCGAGCTCGGCTGGCTCAACATCACCAAGATGTGCGACGGCGCGGCGCCGGGCGACGATGCCACCTGCGACGGGCTGCGGCCGGCGCTGCCCGATTGCGACGTCCAGGGCGTGGCCTGCTTCCCCAACGTCCCGCGCGAGGCGATCACCGGCCAGATCACCGACATCTGCGCCGCCGACCCGGGCGCCCCCGGCTGCGGCGCATTGCAGGCCGCCGGCGCGGGCTGCCTGGACAGCGCGGCGTGCACTGCAGCGGTGACGTCCGACGCCTGCAGCGGCGGCGGCGGCATCTGCTCGTCGCTGACGAACATGCTGGAGAACTTCGGCGTCGATACGCCCGTCGTCGATCGCCAGGCGCCGGTGCCCGCGGACACCACCACACCGATGATCTTCTATCGCCAGATGGATAATTCCTTCACGAACCTCGACGAGCCGTCGCGGGTGATCGTGTTCAGCGGCGCGTACGACCCCGGACAGGAGGTAACCGTGACGGGTTTGCCCCCGGGGCCGGGGACGCCGCCCCCTGACGATCCGAACGCGCCGGTGACCGATCGCGGTGAGCCGAACGTCGGTTCCACGGAGTACCTCGGCATTTTCTATACCCACATGGACAACTCCTTCCAGGGCGGTGGCCGGGTCGGTGACGCGGACGTCCGCGAGTTCGTCTTGTTCAACAATCAATTGACGTTCGTGGCGAGCGACGCGGGTGCCGGCGAGCCGGACCCGGCGACCGATCCGGACCCCGCGGGCGGTGCCGCGGGGGAGCCGATCGTGTTTCGGCCGTTATTCACCGGCGGCGACCCGAGTGATCCGACGAACATGCCGAACATCTTCGTCGGCGGCAACGAAGGCCAGCCCATCGTTCCCTACATCGGCGGTGATGCCAGCGCTGCGCCGGCCGGCTCCTTTGGATTCACGGGCTTTCAGCCGCTCGACAACCCCGATCCATACATCTCGGTTCCCGGCGGTCGCGATCCGACCGTACAGTTGATGATCGTCGTGCGGATCCAACTCACCGCGCCGGCCGGGCGGCATCCTGTTCCGGCGCCTCCCGTTCCCGAGCCGCCGTCGCTATGGAGCGCCGTCCGCCAGGTGTTCTCGTTCCGTGGCTTGAACGCTTCCGTGCGGCGCGAGGACGCGATATGGCGCGGCACGCCGCCGCCGTCAGGGCGGCGCGCGGTGGTACGTTCGGTCGCGAACGGGCCGGCCCCCACGAGCCCGCCGGCCACGGCCGCGGCGCCGACTCCCTCGGCCATCGCGTCGAGCGCGGCGCAGGGCAGCCCGCTGCAGATGTTCCTTACCAACGTCGGCAGCTCCACCGGCGAGGCCTTCACCGCCCACGTTCTCAACAACGGCGACGAGCCCATGGACATCGACGTCAAGGGGCTGGTGGTCGAGCCGCTCAAGGAAGAGGCGCAGCGCATCGTGCAGCAGCAACTCCAGCGGATCATGCCGCAGAACCCGGTCAGCGCGCAGCTCGATGCATACTGCCTGGAGTTCCTGCGCCTGCCGCCGGTGGCCGACCAGATGTTCCAGCTCGCCCCCAAGGGGCTGCAGGAGCAGTTCGCCCCCATCCGCAACGTGCTCGACGCCGCCAAGCAGCTCAACGACCTCGGCCTGCTACCGCCCGACAGCAACCCGGCCGCCTACTTCCACTCCATCACCCAGTGGGCGATATGGGCCAGGGAAGAGGGCCTCGACCAGGGCGGCTTCACCGACGCCTTCGTGCAGCACACGCGCAAGCAGGTCGAAGCCACCGGCAATCAGTGGACGGGCCAGTTCGACGACGTGGTGCGCGGCGCCGCGCCGGCGCGCTGGCAGAACATCACGCGCATTCTCGAGACGGCGGCGGTGCGCTAGCAGCGTCCAGGCCCGGGCCGCCCGTTCCTCGCACGATCCCGGCGGGCCGCTCTCTGTGCGATCTCGGCCGCGCACGATCCCAGCTACCAGCTCGCGGCGCGGCTACCTTCCTGATCGCTCGCTCATCGATCACCGGGGCGGAAGGACCTCATCGGGAAGCCGGCCGCGGCGGCGATGAAACCGGCGAGCGGCAAGGCGAACGATGCCGCCGGCGCGGCGTGCGCGGCGACGGCCGCGGCGGCGTTGGCCGGGGCCAACCCGGCGGCTTCGAGCACCTGCTGGATGTCGTCCCAGCGGTTGTCGAGGAGGCCGCGCACCGCGTCCTCGATCTCCGGTGTCCATTGCGCGCCGGCATCCTCGAGCGCCTTGCGGGTGTGCTCGAGAAAGCTCCTGGTAAAGCTTTCCTTGTCGTAGCCCTTCTCCACCGTCCAGATGCCCCACTGGCGCGTCGAGTGGGCGTAGGCGGTGGGGTCGCTGTCGGGATTGAGCAGCCCGGCGGCTTCCACGGCCCGCGCGCCGGCGAGCACCTGCTGGGCGAAGGCGAGCTCTCGCGCCTTGCCGGTGTTGGCGAGGCGGAAAAGCTCGCCCGCGCTGGGCACGGCCTTGCTCTGCTCCACGCAGTAGGCCGTGCCCGGGGCGTTGGTCACCGAGTTCGCCGCGCCCAGCAGGCCCGCCAGGGAGTCGCGCACGGCGCCGGCCTCCTCGCTGCTGAGCGGCTCGAAGATGGCGTCTCCCTCGACCACCGCCGGCTTGCCCAGGTTGAGGAGGCGGATGTCGAATACCGCGCCCGTTGAGCCGCCCGTGGAGGTGATCAGCCCCACCAGGCCCGCCCCCTCGCCGCTGGCGGCGGCGGCCATCTCCTCCGGCGTAGTGGCAATGCCGGCGGGGTTGTCGTTGATATCGACGAGCTCGACGCCGGGGGCGGGAATCACGATGCGCGTCCCGTCGTCGCCGGCAAGCACGGTCTTGCTCGGGTCGCTGCTGTCCGGCGTCAGCTCGATGAGGCTGGGAACCCAGTCGGGCGGGGCCATCGGCGGCATTCTCGCGATGGTGAAGACGCGGCCATCGCCGTCGCGCATCAGGAAGTGCCCGTCCGGAGCGCGCCGGATGCGGTAGGGGCCGTCGTCGAGGATGCTGCCGGCTTCGCCGGACCCGTTGGCGATGAACAGGTCCCCCAGCGCGGTGCCGGCCTCGGGCAGGCCCAGGGCGCCGTCGATGCAAACCGGGCTCGGGTTGGCGTCGCAACCTGTGTTGTAGTCGTAGATGCCGTCGACGATCTCGATGACCTGCGAGCAGCCGGGCGTTTGCGGGGCGCCGGTGCAGGTAACGACGGTGTCGATGTCGATGTGGAGGGTATAGGGACCCAGGTCGGATCCCGCGCCCAAGGGATCGTCGTACAGGACCCTGAAGATTGTGTAGTCGCCCGGAGCGGGTAGCTCGGGCCCGAGGGTGCTGAACAGGTTGCATGCCGGCGAGTCCTGCTGCGAGCACGTCTCCAGCAGGTCACTGACGCCGGTGAACACCTGGCCGGCGGCGCCGCAATTGGCCAGCAACGGGTCGTCGCCGCAGGGGGCGAAGCTCTGGAGCTCAAACAACCAGATCTCGGTATCGAAGGCGCCGGCCGGTGGCGGACTCGTTTCGATCGTGAACACCGGGGGGTTTTCGAGCTCGAAGGAGTACCAGTCGGTGTCGCGGTCACCGCCCGACGACTCGACCGACTTGGGATTGATCCGCGCGCGCTCGTCGACCTCGGTAGCGCCCTCCGCTGGCCGGACGGGCTCGTACAGGCCGAGCAGGCCGCTGAGGTCGAGGTCTCCCGGGCGGTTCAGATCGCACAGCTCCGACGTGCTCCCATCGCAGACACGGTTGAAGTCGAGCAGCGCGCCGGTGAAGCTCAGCAGGCCATCGCACTCCGCCGCCGGGGGATCATCGGAGTTGCACATATCGACGGCGGACTCGGTGATCTGCAGCGTGTAGAGGCCGTCGCCCGCAGCGTCACCGAAGCCATCCAAGATGATGACGTGCGTCCCCGGAGCTCCCATCAGATCCAGGCTGAGGAGCTCGGTGCAGATCGGCGAGTCGCTGCCGGCGCAGCGGTTGAGCAGGTCGACGCCGTTGCTGAAGATGCCGCCCACCTGAGAGCACAGCGGGGCGCCGGGGTCGGCGCCGCAGATCGACGGCGGGCCGTTGAGATCGAACAGGCCGGTCCCGAGCGCGTCGTCGTTCAGGACAAGGGGGGAATCGGGGCCGTCTCGCCGGACCACCGTATCGACGCTGTCCAGCGACCGCAGCACCGCGGGCGGAATGCTCGCTTCGTTGAGCGTGAGGCTGGTACTCCCGAGGTTGTACTGGTTGTACCAGAGGCGCTCATCGATGTCGGTGGGGTCGACCGAGGTCAGTTCCAGAGCCACGATCTCGGTCTCCACCTCGGTAACGGAACCCGGCGCGTCGTTGGCCCCGCTGGGGCCGACACCCGGGACGTCGATGTCGAAGAACACGTCGAAGAAGCTGTCGACGACGAAAGTGTCCGGATTGCCCGGCGGCGGCAATGACGCTCCGGTCGCGTCCCCCGGCACGGTGATGCTGATCGTCACCACCATCGCCTGCGTGCCGCCCTGGGCGTTGCCGACGGTGTACACGCCGGCGTTGACCCCGTTCACCGCGTGGAAGAAGGCCGCCTCCGACAGCGGCGCAGGCAACGCCGCGAGCGCCGCGGTGAGGCTCGCGGGCGGCGCGGCCGCAGGCCGCGGCGGCGCCGGTACGCTCACCGCGTGCAGCGGTGATACCGAAAGGGCGAGAAGCACGACGAGAAGCTTGGCGGCCATTCTGACCATGTCGGGGGTCTCCGTTGCCGGTGTGAGCGTTCAATATCGCCCATTATGTGACATGACACCAGTACCCCGAGACCGGTGGCGCGTGGACCACCACCGCGTGTACCGTGTCGATCGAGACCACGGCCTCGTGGTGCGGCGGAAGAAGCGTAAGGATCTGGCCGTCCACGAACGAAAGGCTCAGGCGGGATTCACGGACCTACCCCCGGGGGCCACAGGCTCCGGCGGGATCGCAACGGACCCACCGAATGGGACGATCACGACTCGCTGTTGTTGAACACATTCGGGCTCTGAACGCTGCGGAGCTTGACCACCGGATTCCGGGCGCTGCCGCCGCCGGTACCCACGCTCGGCGACCTCGAAGCTCCATACGGGGGCTGCCCGTCGCGTTGCTGGCGATCCTGCTCAGCCTCGGCTCGACGGCCCGCATCGACGGGGCACTCCCGGGTGGTGAGCGGCGCGGGGTTGGCGAAGCGACGCTAGCGCCGGCGGCCCTTCTCGAGCTGGTCAACAGCACCGGCTTCGCCCATCCGGCGGTTGGCGCGCAGGACGGCCGGGCGCAGTTCCTCGTGCTGCTGTTCGCTCTCGAAGTCCCGGCGGGCAACCTCGCGGGCGGGCCGGCAATCGGCGCCGGCGACGCCCCCAACGAGGGCATCGAGATCGGCAATCAGCCGGCGACGACGTCGACCGGCGCCGACCGCACGGCGGCGTACAACGATCTGTGGCGGCTGCGGGAACAGCTCGAGAGCATCGTCGCCGGCTCGATGGGGCAGGGGACGGTCAACGGCACGGCCGCCACGCTCGCCAAGGTCGACGACAAGCTCCTGGCGCTCGAGCGGACGCGACTGCGCGAGCTCCTCGCGATTCTCGACGGCAGCGATCCGACCTCCGCCGCCTATGCCGCCGCCATCAAGGAGCTCATCGCCCAGCGCCAGCGCCTGATCTCGCTGTCGGGGAGCCGCACTGCCGCCGTTTCGGAAGCCGCGACGGCCGCCCTCCGGGAGCTCGACGACCGGCTCGCCGAGGTCATCGGCGCGCGCGCCCCGGAGCTCCTCGCCGTGTTACGCGACCGCAGCGCCGCGCCCGCCGACAGGGCCGCCGCGGCCAGCGAGCTGGCGACGCTGCACGCGGCCCTGGCGGAGCTGACCAACACCGACGGCATCATGAGCGACACCATCGGCAGAGAGCTGGCGGAATACTACGCGCAGCGCGTGCAGGCGCTGACGGCGGTGCTCGACGACGGCGGCGCCGGGGCCAGCGACAAGGGCGCCGCGCTCGACGAGCTACGCGCCATCCGCAACGTCCTGCTCGGCCTCGACTCGAGCGGTCCGATGACCGGCGGGCCGCGGCCGAACCCCAACACCGACACGCTCGTTGCCATCGAGAAGCGCCTGGCCGACGCGCTGCGGGCGCGCGCCCAGACGCTTCTCGGGGTGCTCGACAACGCCTCGAGCAGCGACGGCGACAAGGCCGATGCGCTCGCCGAGCTGATCCTGCTGCGCGACGAGCTGCGCGGGCTGACCTTCGGCCAGGCGGCGCGGCGCAACGAAGGCGATCCCGTCCACGACGACGCCATCACCAACCTCGGCACGCGCATCGAGGCGGAGATCGCGAAGCGCTACGAGGCGCTGGTGACCGCTCTGAACGGCGACCCGAACAACGCCGCCACCCGCACCGCCGCCGCCAGCGAGCTGTTCGAGGCGTGGCAGCGCCTGCGCGCGCTCGGCCGCACGGAGACGGACCTGTATGGCAGGCTGGAGACGACCCTGCGCGAGGTCCTGCGCCGCGAAGCGGAGCGCCTCACGGACACGGTCACCGATCCCGATGCCTCGGATGCCGCACGCGCGGCGGCCGCCGGCGCCCTGGTGGTGCTCCGCGACCGGCTGGGGACGCTCGACGCGACGCGCCCGGGCAACGACGGACGCCCCTACGAGAGCGCCACGTATTACGACGTCACCGAGCGGCTCGGGGAGTACGTGCGCGAGCGCATCGGCAAGCTGGAGGGCGTCCTCGACGACGCGGAGGCGACCGCTGCGCAGAAGGCGGCGGCGATCGCCGAGCTGGAGCAGTTGCGTACCATGCTCATCAACATGGGACGGCGTCCGGCGACGACCGGCGGCGTCGGCGGAGACGCCGAGCTCGAGAGGATCGATGCCCGCCTCACCACCGTGGCGACCGCTCGTTTGCAGGCGCTGACGCGCGTCCTCCAGAGCAGCACCGCCACCACCGCCGAGAAGGCCGCGGCGCTCAACGAGCTCGAGGGCCTGAGGAGCCGGTTCCGCGAGCTCTCCGGCGACCACTTCGAGACCCTGCAACAGATCGACCGGCTGCTGCAGCAGGGGGCCGACGGCCTGCGGCAAGAGCTCGAGCGCAAGCTTGACGGCGGCGCTGCCGGCGGCGTCGGCCCGGGCGGTGTCGGCTCCGGCGGTCCGATCACCGGCGTTCCCACCGCCGGCACCGATGTGGCCGCCGTCAACCTGCTGGAGGACCCCGACAGCTTGGCGTCCTCCCCGGCGAGCCTGGCGAGCTTCGGCATGCCGGGCGGCCCCTTGCTGGCGGGGCTGGTGCGCAGCACCGGAACCTCCTCCGGCCCGGGTACGATGGAGCTGACCATCGCCAACGCCGGCGGGGCCGGTTTTCTCGACGGTAGCGGCCTGGTGGTGGAACCCCTCAGCGAAGACGCCGCCGCGCGCATCGAGGAGCTGTGGCCGCAGATCCTGGCGCGGGCGAACGCCGTGGTGTCGGTGACCCCCGAGGGATACTGCCTGGAAAAGGAGCAGCGGCCGCCTTCCGCCGGAGAGCTCTTCATGCTCGCCAGCGCCGGCAAGCAGGGCCGGTTCGCCCCGGTGCGGGCGATCCTGCGGGCCGGCGAAGATCTGGCCGCCGCGGGCCGGCTACATCCGGAGCCGGGCAGCGATCCCCAGCAGTACTACCACTCGATCCGCCAGTGGGCCATCTGGACCCACGAGCGCTCCTACGACGAGGCCGCGTTTACCGAGGCGTTCGTCGCCCACACGCGCAACAACATCGACGCGGCGGGGTTCGAGTGGACGGCGGAGGTCGAGGCCCAGGTGCGCGGCTGGGCGCCCAACCGCTTCCAGGACCTCACCAACCTGCTCACCGCGGCCGGCCTCGCCGTGGCCTAGGGCTCGTGACGAAATAGCTGCTACATTCGGCCGGCTGCGAAACCCGTTGGCTGCGTTGCGCTCCCTGCGACGTACGACGGTGGGTACGCCTCGGTCGCGCGCCTTGCCAGGCGGGCTTCTCGCTCGGCCTCGGTGTGACGCACTTATTTCGTCACGAGCCCTTAGCCCAGCCGTAGCGCGGCTTGTCGCTTGACCATAAGGTCAACTGACAAGTATGATGCGAGGAGCGGACACCACCACCTCGTGTTCTCTTTGCGAGAAGCGACCTGAACGTAGCGAGCGGACCGAACCCACCGGAGGAGCGATCATGCCCCCAAGCCCGCCGACCGGCAGCGTCGCCTCGATGTTGCCGCTGCAGCCGCGTGACTATCTGATCCTGTTCGCGCTCGTCGACGGGGAGCGGCACGGCCACGCGATCCTCGAGGCGGTCGAGAGTCAAGCGGGCGGGGTGGTTTTCGATCCGGCGAACCTGTACCGCTCGCTCCGCAAGATGCGGCGGCAGGGCCTCGTGGAAGAAGCGGCCGAGCGTCGCGTCGGGCAGCACGGCGGCCGGCCGCGGCGCTTTTTCGGTCTCACGGAGCTGGGCCACGCCGTTCTGTCGGCAGAGGCGGAGCGCCTCGCGCAGCTTGCTGATGCCGCGCGGGCGAAGCGCCTGGTGCCGAAGTCGCGGGGGGCGTCGTGAGCGGGCGGGGCGATTGGCCGTGGCTACTCGTGCGCGGGTACTACCGGCTGCTCCTGTGCGCGTACCCGCGGGACTTTCGCCGGGAGGAAGGCGAGGAGGCGGCGCGTGTCTTCGTCGAAGCGTGCCGCGGGAGCCGGCGCGAGCGGGGAGTCGCGAGCCTGTTGCGGCGCCTCGCGACAGCGCTGTTCGAGGTGCCGTGGCGCGGCTTGGGAGAGCGATGGGCGCTGGCGCGCGCGGCGCGGCGAACGAGGTCACCGGGGGGTAGCTCGCGGTCGCCGCAGCCCCCCGAGCGGCACGACGGATGGAAAGCTCGCTCGCTGTTTTCCGGCGTGGCAAGAGACCTGCGCCACACGTTGCGTTCCTTGCGCCATCAACCGGCGTTCGCCCTGGCAGTCGTGGCGACCCTGGCCCTCGGTATCGGCGCCAACACCGCGATGTTCAGCGTCATCGACGCCACGCTGCTGCGGCCGTTCGATTTCCCGGACGCGGACCGCGTGGTGTACGTCAGCGCCCAGCGGCTCGACGAGGAGCGCGGCCGCAATCCGACCCTCGAGGAGCTGTGGCTCTGGACACCGAGGGTCGACGCCATTGAGCGCGTCGAGGCATACGACGTCTACTCGGTCCCCTATGTGACTGACGAAGGGGCGATCTGGGTGCTCCTGCACCAGGCGACTCCGGGCTACCTCGACGCCATGGAAGTCGAGCCGCTGATCGGGCGCTTGCTCCGCCCCGACGATGCACGGCCGGATGCCGTGCCCGTTACGGTCATCGCCGAGACCGTTTGGAGGCGGCACCTTTCGTCGAATCCGGCCGCGATCGGCGCCACCGTGACGCTGGGGGCGACGCTCTACACCGTCGTGGGCGTGGTCCCGGACGCGCCCGGGGGGCGCAACGATCGCTTCTACGTTCCTCTCTCCTGGACCGGACCGGAGGCGCCTAGGACCTACGTGCGCGGCATCGCGTGGCTGAGGTCGGGAACCTCCGCGGCAGAGGCGGCGGCGCAGTTGCGCGGTGTGTCCCTGACCGAAGACGAGGCCGGTGTCCGGTGGGTCGGTGACCTGCAGCCGCCCGGGAACATCTTCTGGCGATCCGGCGAGCTGCGCCTTGCCCTGCTGTCGCTGATGGGCACGGTGTTTCTCGTGCTGGCGATCGCCTGCGTCAACGTCGCCAACCTGATGATGGCGCGCGGCAGCTCGCGACAAGGGGAGCTGGCGCTGCGCTCGGCCCTCGGCGCGAGCGGCGCTCGCCTTGCCCGGCTGCTGCTGGTCGAGAGCATGGGCCTGGCGGCCATCGGTGGCCTGTTCGGGGTGCTCGTCGCGTGGGGAACCGTCGCCCTCATCAAGACCCAGGACCCCGGCTTCGCGCAACTCAGAGACCGGCTCGACGCCGTGCGCATCGATGGTTTCGTGCTCGCCTACGCCACGTTGATCGCCCTGGCCACCGGTCTCGCCTTCGGCCTGGTGCCGGCATGGCGCACCGCTTCGGCGCCGCAGCGACAGACGCTGCAGCGCGCCGACCCGCGCGGCGGGCGAGGGCGCAGCCGCGGCCTGCTCGTGACCGCCGAGACCGCGCTCGGCGTGCTGCTGCTGATTGCCGCCGGCCTGGTATCGCGCGCCTTTCTCGAGATTCGTTTCACCGATCCGGGCTTCGCCGCCGATCGCATCCTGTCGGTGCGCCTGGCGCTGCCCAACGAGCGTTACCCGAGCGCCGAGCGAAAGTCGGCGTTTTACGACGCGCTGCTGGCGCGCGCGGCGCGATTGCCGGGCGTCGAGGAGGCTTCGATCGGCTACGGCGCCCTGCCACCATTCGAGCTCGGTGCAATGGGCGCATTGGAGCGGGCCGGGAGCGGCGCAGTGGACGAGAATTTCTTTGTCTCCGTGATCTTCGCCCGCCCGGAGTACTTTCGATTGATGGGGATTCCCCTGCAGGCCGGGCGCGGGCTCGAGGCCGCGGACCTGCGCGAGGAGCGATCGGCGGGCGATCGCTCGGTCGTCGTGAGTCGCGCCCTGGCGCAGCGGCTGCAACCGGATGGCAACGCGGTCGGGACGCGCTTCCGGATCTCCGGTTTTCGCGACGACCGGTGGAGCCGGGTGGTCGGCATCGTCGGCGACGTGTCGGGAAGGGACCTGCTTTCCGCTTGTACGCAGTGCGGTTGGCAGCTCTACCTGCCGCTCGAACCCGAACGCAGGTACACCGAGGTGCTGCTGCGCCTGGCCGAAGGCGTCCCGCCTCCCACCGCCGGCCTGCGCGAGGCGATCAAGGACCTCGACCCGCTGGTGCCGTCCAACGACGAGCTCGAGACCGCGGCGGCCGGCTTGCAGCGCTTCCGCGGCGAGCCGCGCTTTCGCGCCGTGCTGTTCGGCAGCTTCGCCGCCCTCGCCGTCGTTCTCGCCGCGCTGGGGATCTTCGGCGTGGTCGCCTACACGGTCAGCCAGCGCACGCGCGAGATGGGCATCCGGCTGGCGCTGGGGGCGCGGCCGGAGGAAGTCCGCCGGCTCGCCGTAATCCAGGGGATGGTCCCGGTGATCGCCGGCATCGTCCTGGGCGTCGCAGGCGCCCTCGCCGCCGGCAGGCTGATGGCGGGATTGCTCTACGGCGTCAGCCCCGCCGACCCGCTGACCTTCGTGGCCACGGTGACGGCCTTTGTCGCCATCGCCGCGCTGGCGACCTGGATACCGGCCTCTCGCGCGACCCGCGTCGATCCGGTCATCGCGCTGCGCAGCGAATGACGTCATCGATATCGTGACCCACCAGAGACGAACCTGGCGACGGACGCGCAGGTCGTTGTTCCCGCTCCTCGACGATGTAATCAACATCGCCGTCGTCGCGGCGCCTTGCATCTGGCCTTTTCTCGCCGCAACCAGACCCATCGCACCACGGCCTCCTAGACCAGGCGTAGGCCAGCCCCAACGCCTTCGTCAGCCGCCGATCGCGATGAGGCTCTGATCGGTGCGCACGAAGATGCGGCCGTTCGAGATCGCCGGCGAGGCGATGATTCGCTCGCCGAGGTCGTTGCGCGAGAGGACGCGGGGCGACGGGCCGGCCTCGAGCACGACGCCTTCCCCGGTCTCCGAGAACAGGTAGACCTTGCCGTCGCCGCCGACCGGCGAGGACGCGAAGATGCCGCCGACGCGCTCTTGCCAAAGGCGCCGGCCGCTGGCCGGATCGGTGACGGTCACGATGCCGTTACCGTTCGCCATGTAGATGTGGCCGTCGTAGAACAGCAGCGACGAGATGTACGGCGCGCCGGTCGGCACGCGCCACAGAACGTGCTCGTCGCCGAGCTGGCCGCGACCTCCCAGGCGGATGGCCATGTAGGGCCCGGAACGATAGCCGCGGCTGGTGTACAGGATGCCGCCGGCGTGCGTTGCCACGCCGATCGGGAAGCGGTTGGGCTCGCCGGTGAACCAGAGCAGCTCGCCGGTGTCGGGATCAAACGACTCCAGCCGCTCGGACGAGTTGACGATCAGCTCGTCGCCGTTCGGCCCCGGCACCACCATCGGCGTGCTGTGGGAGCTGAGGCTGGCGCCGCGGTCGAGGCTGCGCTGCTCCTCGCCGGTGAGCTTGTCGATCCACAACAGCTTCGCCTCCCGCCCGTGATCTGACAGGAGAACGAGGGAATCGCCGTAGAGGGTCGGCGAGCTGGCGTGCCCCCACTGGATCTCAAAGGAGTAGCGCTCACCGAGGTGTCGCTGCCAGATCTCGGCGCCGCCGGCAACGTCGAGCGCGACGAGCTGCCCGGTCCCAAACCAGGCATAGACGCGCTCGGCGTCGGTCACCGGGCTCGGGCTCGCCAGGTTGTGCTTGTCGTGCACCGGGGGGAGCGGGCCGCGCGCCGCGACCACGTGCTCCCACAGCAAGCGACCATCGGATCGGTCGTATCCGGCGACGGCGAACTCGACCGTCGGATCGGGCCTCGTTGCCGCCTCTCCGCCCAGCGGCCGCTCCATCGAGGGATCGACCTCGGGATCGCGCACCAGCGTGGGGTGCGTTCCCGGGGCACGCTCGCCGCGGCCGAGCTGGTAGGTCACGAACACCCGCTCGCCGGCAACCACCGGCGATGAGACCCCGAGGCCGTTGATCGGCGACTTCCACGCCAGGTTGGCGTCTTCGCTCCAGGTGACCGGGAGCGACGCGCCCTCGGCAACGCCCGTGCCGTGGGGGCCGCGCCACTGCGGCCAATCCTGGGAGGCGTTCGCCGGCTCTTGGGGTGAGG
>DASWHK010000017.1:0-4498 GCA_036398215.1 Acidobacteriota bacterium
CGGAGCGCTCGGTGCGTTCCTCGCCTGGCTCTCGCTCGACGTCATCGTTGCAAACATCCCGCTGTCGCTGCCGTCCAACTCCCCCGTCGCCGTGAACCTCACCGCGCTCGCCTTCACGGCGGCGCTGCTGGTGCCCACGGCACTGCTCTTCGGGCTGGTGCCGGCGATTCGCCTCTCGCGCGTTCGCCTCGGACCGGCGCTGGCGCGCGGCAGCCGCCAGGCCGGCTCCTCTCTGTCGCGGCGCGGCAGCCAGGTGCTGATCGCCGCCGAGGTGGCGCTGGCGGTCATCCTCGTCGCCGCGGCGGGCCTCATGATCCGCAGCTTCGCCCGCATCTCCGCCGTAGACCTCGGTTTCAACCCGCGTGGGCTGGTGACGATGGAGGTGTTGCCGCTGGATCGGGTTCCAGGCGCTCACAAGGAGTACTACACGGCCCTGCTGCAGCGAATCCGGACCATCCCGGGAATCTCGTCGGCCGGGCTCGTGGACAACTTCGTGCTCGGCGGCGGTACCAGCTTCACGAGCGTTTCGGTGGCGGGGACCTCCACGGGCGTCTCGGTGTTCGACGTGATGCCAGGCTACTTCGAGACGATTGGCGCGACGCTCCGGGAAGGACGCCTACTCACCGACGCCGACTACGCCTCGGGCTTCCACGGCACGGTGATCAACGAGTCCGCGGCGCGGGAGCTGTTCCCCGAAGGACCGGCGGTGGGCCGTGAGTTCACGCGCGCGTACGGCGACTCGGGGCCGTGGACGGTGCTCGGCGTCATCGCCGACCTGCGTCACGGCGGCCCGCTCGATACCCGCAATCAGAACCAGCCGCATGTCTTCTTTCCCTTCGAGCCGACCGAGTCCGATCTCAACCAGGCGATGATGATCGTGGTGCGGCCGTCGGGCGAGCTGCCGGGCCTGGCCGACGAGCTGCGTCGCGTGGCGCAATCGATCGGCCCGCGCGTGCTGGTGGAGCGCATCCGCAGCGCCGACGACTGGTTCGGCGATCGCGTGATCACGCCCCGGCGCCGAACGGTCTTGCTCGGCCTGCTCGGCGGCCTCGGTCTGGTGCTGGCCCTCGTCGGCGTGTTGGGCATGACCGCGTATGCGGTCGCCCGCCGCACGTCCGAGATCGGGGTTCGGATGGCGTTTGGCGCACGGGCCGGCCAGGTGGTGCAGACCATCGTGCGGGATTCGGCCGTCCCGATTGGCGTCGGCACGGTCCTCGGCGTGGGTGGCGCGCTGCTCGCCACGCGCGTCATCGAGAGCTTTCTGTTCGAGACGGCGCCGACCGACCCCGCGACCCTCGCCGCCGTAGCGATCACGCTGGCAACGGCTGCATCCGCGGCCGCGCTGGTGCCAGCCCTGCGTGCAGCGAAGGTCGACCCCGCTTCGAGCCTGCGAGTGGAATGACGAGGTAGCTTGCCGGCGGTTTTCTTGTTCGACTGCTTCATCGGTGGGCTGGCGGTGTTGCCGGGGCTCGTCGCGGCGGCGCCTGCCCGAGTGCGAACGGCACGCAACGGCGATGATTCGTGCTACCCATCAGCTCTCGGGCTCGAGCTTGAGCTTTAACGCGCCCGGCTACATCGCCATCCGGGCGTCGAGGGCGCGGGCCAGCGCCTCGTTGCCGGCTAGCCCCGCCTCGACCTCGTCGATGCCGATGGCCTCGTTGATGGTGTGGGCGAGCAGCTCGTCGCCCGGCCCGAAGCCGACGCAGGTCATGCCCTCCAGGGCGAAGTGGCCGCCGTCGGTGGCGAACTGCCAGACGTCGATCGGGACGTCACGCCCCAGGGCGGCATCGAGGGCCCGCTTGGCGGCGGCCAGCGAGGGGTGGTCGGCGCGGACGATGTAGGCGGGGTTGTCGGCCGCGTAGCGCATCTGCATGCCGGTGAAGCTGGTGCGATCGACGGCGGTGATCGTGACCTCGAGGGATGGCACCGGCGCGGCCGCTCCGCCGGACGCGGCGCCGGCCGCAGTGCCACCGATCTTTGCTCCCGGTCCACCGGAACTGGCGGCCACGTCGGGAGCGGGGCCGCCGGCCTTCGCCAGCGCGGCGCGGGATTTCGCGACGGCGCGGTCGGCGATCTCCTGGAGGGCGCGGCGGGCGTCCTCGCCGCTCTCGCCGGGCACGTTGCGCCAGTCGCAGGTCAGCCAGACCTCGCCGGGGACCACGTTGCCGCTGGTCTGGTCGGTGCGGATCAGCGAGGGCACGCAGGTCGAGGTGCCGAGGTCGGGGTCGGAGCGCATCTGCAGGCCCGCCAGCTCGATGATGAAGCGGGCGATCGGATCGAGCGCGTTGATGCCCTCGTGCGGGACGCTGGCGTGGACGCTACGGCCGGTGGAATGCACGATCAGCTCGGTCCGCCCGCGGTGCCCGCGGCGCAGCGTGCAGCGGCTGGGCTCGCCGATGATCACCAGCGGCGTTTCGATGTAGCCGCACATGTGGCGGGCGCCGAGGCCGCCGACCTCTTCCTGGACGGTGGCGGTGACCCAGATGTCGCCGGCCGGCTCGGCGCCGTTCGCGAGCAGCCGAGCGACGCCGTACACCTGGCAGGCGAGCGGCCCCTTGATATCGACCGCGCCGCGGCCGCAGATCCGGTTGTCGTGGATCTCGGCGCCGAAGGGCGGGTGCGGCCAGGCGGCGGGCTCGCCGACGTCGACGTGGTCGAGATGGGTGTTGAACATCATCGCCGGCGCCGCGCCCCGCCCCGCCACCTTGCCGAGCACGTTGCCGGCGTCGTCCATGTGGATCTCGCGGTAGCCGAGCTTCTCCATCTCGCCCTGCACAACGGCGGCGATCTCGGCCTCGCGGCCGGGCAGGCTCTGGGTGCGGATCAGCCGCTGCAGGAAGTCGATACAGGCTTGCAGGTCGCTCATGGATGGATCAGCCCTTGGATCGCCGGGCGGAGACTTGTCGTCGGTCAGGCCAGCGGCCCGACTCGATCGGTGCACCATCGGACCGAAAGGTTAGCAGGCCGCTGTCGAATCGCAGCAGCGGGTTGTGCCGTTGCGGCTTCACGGGTCGCGGCAGGCCTGCTTAATGCCGCCTTGGCCCTGTCTTTATGGAATCTTTACAGCCGAAAGCTACGCTTCGAGAACGCATACTTGCCGCTTTCGAGAAGGAGTGAGCCGTCGTGAAGAAGATCGCATTCGTGTTGCTCGCCGCGACAATCGTTGCGTGTGGCGGAGGCTCGCGCACGCTGATCCAGAACGAGGGGTCCGACACGCTGCTGGAGGTCGCCCAGGCGCTCGCCGAGAACTACAGGAACGTCAACCCCGAGGTGACCGTCGCGGTCAGCGGTGGCGGCTCCGGCACCGGGGTTGCGGCGCTCATCAACGGCACCGTCGACATCGCCAACTCGAGCCGCGCGCTCAGCGAGGAGGAGATAGAGCTCGCCCGCGCCAACGGCGGCGATCCGCAGCAGTTCACAATCGGCTATGACGCCCTGGCGGTGTTCCTGCATCCGAGCAACCCGACAACGCAGTTCACAATCGCCCAGCTCGCCGAGATCTACGGCGAGGGCGGCACGACCGAGACCTGGTCGCAGCTCGGCATCACCGTCCCGGGCTGTGGCAGCGACGAGATCGTACGGGTCAGCCGTCAGAACAACTCCGGAACGTATGCCTACTTCCGGGAGGCGGTTCTCGGGGAAGACCGCGACTACAAGCTCGGCTCACGCGACATGGCGGGCTCGAAAGACGTGGTCGACCTGGTGGGGCACACGCCTTGCGCCATCGGCTACAGCGGTCTCGCCTACGCCACGGACGAGGTCAAGATGCCCTGCCTGATGGCCGACGAGTCCAGCCCCTGCGTGGCGCCGTCGATAGACACGGCGATGGACGGCACCTACCCGATCGCCCGCCCGCTGTACATGTACACACGCGGAGCGGCTGAGGGTGAGGTCAAGGCGTATCTCGACTGGATCCTCGGCGAAGCGGGGCAGTGCATCATTCTCGGAGTGGGGTACGCTCCGGTCGAAATGGGCAGTTGCAGCTAGACCGGCCGCGGCCCCGGTAGCGCCGCTCTCTCCCCCGGGCAGCGCCGTGGGGGGACGGGGAGGCGGGCATGGTGCCCGGCCTCGGGAGCGCCGGCCCTCGCTGCCCGGAGGTCGACGATGACACCGCACTACGAAGAACGCCTCGCAGAGGACCTGACCCAGATCCGCGCCGAGGTGGCCGCCGTCGCCGAGCGCGTCGAGCACGCCCTGAAGGAGAGCGTCTACGCGCTGCTCGCCGGCGACCACGAGCGCGCCTACGCCGTGGTTCTCGGCGACCACCCGATCAACCGCACGGTGCGGGACATCGATCGCCGCTGCCACGCCTTCGTGGCCCGGCACCTGCCGAGCGCCGGCCACCTGCGCTTCATCTCCTCGACCCTGCGGCTGACCATCGAGATCGAGCGCGTCGGCGACTACGCCGTCTCCATCGCCCGCGAGTCGGTGCAGCTCTCCGAGCCGCCGACCTCGACGATCGCCCGCGACATCGAGCTGATGGCCGAACAGACCGAGC